>JAFRPL010000007.1 GCA_017429165.1 Clostridia bacterium | reverse complement strand
TTACAACGGTGACTGTGACGAGTATAAGTGCGATTTAGAAAATGGAGCCCTTTATTTCTTCGTTGACCGGGCATACGGTGAGGTCGTTTACTATTCTTTTATGTATAATGACGCGGAAAAAGGAGAAATGACGTATGAAGCTTGTAAGGACATAGCCGACTCCGCGTTAAGAGAAGCGAGCGTTACCGGTGAATACATACACGATCCTTTCAACGAAACGAACTATACCGACTCTTCCGGTTGCTATAGTTTTGTTTATTACAGAACAATGGAAGGATTCGCCGTGTACGAAATGATCAAGATATCGGTAAGCAGCAAAAACGGGCAAATAGTGCGGTATACTCTGGCAGATAACCATATGCTTGACGGAATCGGGCATATTTCTTACGACGAAGCGAGCTGCAAAAAAGCAGTTGAAGATTATGCTGCGGATCATGCCGATAAACTTTCGGCGAACGGAAAGAAATGCGAATACGAAATAGCGGCGGCTTATTTCGCCAGACTTAAAGACGGCAGCTGCGGTGTTATATACTATGTGTATTACAAACAGCACGCCGGAGCTGAAGCCCCGGACCGTTACAATATGGCCGAAAAGCTTTTTGTCGAACTGGAATAAATGGCGTAAAGCGATCACAACGCCGAATATACGGTGAAAACGCAGGTGCCGAATACGCAATTGACTTCACAAATTTGGAATATGCGAGCGAACTTAATCCTTGGCTATGTAATTTTTTTAAATTATATTTAGTCGGTGGGCAAAGTATCGAAATAGCTATTCAACGCGCAGCTGGCAGCGGGCCTTCATCTTATGCCGATGAAATTGCGTTGTATTCTGCAAACAACTAAAACTCAATGAAAGGTGGTTATGTAAAATGAAAAAAGCACTTATCTCTATATTTTTGGTCACTTTTATTATTATGTCATCGTCTTGCACGGCCAATCATATTCTAAAACCCAATGAACTGTACTTTGCCGACGCGACGGCAAGTGTTTTTGGCGAAGGTAAGAACGACGCCAAGATCGATCTAACCGGTAGAACTGTTTTTGTGTCGGATAATTATAATGAAACTCAGCAGTACGTGACAGTCAGCATAGATGGAAAAGAATATACCGGCAAGCTGGGCAGCGTCTTTCTCTCACCGTTTTTTGAAGACGATCGCCTGATATACGAATGTGAAACAGACAACGGATTCCTTGAAATCAGTGTAAACAAAAGCCATGGAGATTTTGTCGGATATCGGTTTATAACGACAGAAACCGGCGAAGAAACTTTTGAAAAATGCCGTGATGCGGCCGATGCCGCCCTGCAAGAATCAGGACTTGACGGAACATATATACACGATGCTTTTTGCGAAAGAAGCGGCGGGAAACCAGACGTGGGTGGTAAATATAATTTTTACTACTGCAAAATCATCGATGGTATCGCTACAAATGAAATGGTAAAAATATCTGTAAGCAGCAGTACCGGCCTTGTAACTGCAAAGCAAATATTTTGCAGTCATACTTTTGAAAATGAAAAGAATGTCGCGTATGACGAGAAAAGCTGCGAAGAATTGCTGAACGATTATTTTTCCGATTTTGCGGCAGCATATGCAAAGGACAGCATTAAGTGCGATAGTTTTACTGTTATTGCAAAGTATTTTGCACGACTCGCTGACGGGCGTTACGGCATTATTTATCACGTTTATTATAAAAGATACTCCGGCGATATTGCACCTGACGAATACAGCAACGGATTGAAACTGTTTATAGAGCTGGAATAAATGGCGTAAAGCGATCACAACGCCGAATATACGGTGACGCGTACTTACCTGAATTCAACGGATGATCCGCCCGATCTCTTTAACGGCGAATAAGTCCTGCAATAACAAAAATCACCTCCGCGGACGGAAAAGTATTCCGCCCGCGGGGGATTTTCATTTGCTTTTTCAAACATCTTGACGGCGGGCGTAACAAAAAGTACCTTTACAAAACGCAATAAATGTGGTTTAATAAATACGTAAGAACCAGCGTAAGGGGTGTGAAACGTGAGAGCCGGTGAAAGAATAGCCGAACTGCGCCGCGGCGCGGGCATCACTCAGGAACAGCTTGCCGAACGTCTTTACGTTTCACGCGAGCTCGTGGCAAAATGGGAAAACAACTCGCGCAGACCGGGCCGCAGCCATATCGATTCCATGGCGTCGCTGTTCGGCGTCGGCGCCGACGATATATATCCCAAAGATGCGGCGGTGATGGAAGAGCTGGCATCGTGTGTACCGAAAAACTGTGCCGTCCGCGACGAAGATATCGTTCCGCTACTCAACGGGTTCTTAAGGACGCTCCCGCAGCGCGAACGCGGCGTGTTTATAAGGCGTTACCATCATCTGCAGCCCACCGTGCAGATAAGCGCAGAATCGGGACTTAGCGAAAGCAACGTGCGCACAATTCTTACGCGCACTAGAAAACGGCTGAAAAAATATTTTGAGGAGGCGGCAAAATGAACGCGGAAAAACTTTACGACGCTTTTGCGCAAATAGACGAAGATCTGATCGGCGACGCCGCCGTAACGGCGCGAGCTGTAAAAAAACGTTCGGTAAACCGCATATTCAAAGCCGCGGCCGCGGTATTTGTGGTAACGTTGATCTTTGCCGCGGCGGAGTTTGCCGTGTTCGCGGCGGGCGCTCGCTATGCCGATATGACGCTTGGCGAATATTTCGGCAAGGTGTTCAGAAATGAGATCACCGAGGAAACGTCGGGCGTCGTCGCAAAGGTAAACGGCGAACCCGTGCATAAAAGCAGTTTGGATTATCTTATGCAGCTGAATCCGAACGTGGACGAAAAGACCGCGCTGGAATCGCTTATAACGGAAGTGCTTGTAACTCAGGAAGCAAAAAAACGCGGCTACGGCGCGAGGGTTTCCGACGCGGACGCGGAAAACATGGCAAAAGCGCAGAAGCAGTATTTCGAACAGATCGCGTCGCTGCCGGAATCCGAACAGCCCGAATCCGTCAGGACTCTGCTTTCTTACCTTTCGGAAAATAACATAACAATAGAAGAATACTTTGCAAGCGAACACGCTCTTTCTTCCTACCGCAGCGCTCTTATGCGCGGCGCGCTGCTTGACGATATTGCAAAAGGCGAGACCGATCCAGACAAGATAGTGGAGATCATAGAAAACTTTAAAACTCGGCTTCGGGAAAACGCCGAAATAGAAATACTGCTTACAGAAGAGCAGCCGTTCATCCTTTACGGCGATTATATGAACGGCGACAGGGATATGGTCGCGGGCAACGGAAAAACGATCGACGAAATTGTAAAAACTGTCGGTCAGCGGTGTGTGGACGAACAGCTCGAATTCGCTAGACACACTGGCGACGCCCCAAAGGACATTTATTGCGACATAAATATATACTACGTCAGTTACGCCGTCAGCGGTTTGAACGATCTCACTTCCGAAGCTATAAGCAAAGCTCCGAACGCCTGGCCTTATATCCATATCCCCATTTTCTGCACCTACGAGGGTGAAACGCGCGTCTTCGGCGAAGTGCTGGTCAAGCCGACCGTGACGGATTATAATAAATGGACGTGGGATTACGTAACGAGCACCCTTTCGTACCATATTCTCGATACGGAACCTTACAAAAGCGGAGCGGATTGCCAGATCTGGACCGTTGCGCCCACTGAAGAAGAACTCGCGCGGCTTTGCGTTGAACGAGGGATAGGCGAATACAAAGCGGCGATGCTGTTCTTTTACCGCGAACAGTGGAATCAGCTCCTGCTCATTCAGACCGATACCGGCGAATACGTTTACGATATAGGCGATACGCTGCGCCGGATCAGTTGGCCTTTGACAAACGATAAGATTCGCGTGTATACTTTGCACGAATATGAAGAAATTGCAAAAGAAAACGACGGAAAAAGCGGCATAGGCGGCGGCGGGATCGGCGCGGGCGAGTTAGATACGTCAGAAAAAAAGAAAGTCGGCGGCACGGTCCTTTGGATCGCCGGCGCGGTGCTTTTGTGCTACGTCGCCGCGCTTGCGGCGGTCATTGTAAAAATGAAAGGCCGTATGACTGGAACAGATACGGTTATGAGTTGAGAGTTTAGAGTTATGAGCTTAGAAAGCGGGCGCAAGAAGCGCTCGTTTTTCTTTGCGTTTTATTTGTTATATCAAACATCTTGACGGGGCGCGAATAAAGTGATATAATACGGTAAATTCTTAATATGGAGTATTGTTTATATGGATTACGCAAAACTCGCCGAACTGCTTTTCCCGGACGTGACTGAAACGCCCGAGGACGTAGAAAAGAAATATCCTCCGCGCGACCTGCCGCAGGACGCCAAAGTTACCCGCTTTGCGCCCAGCCCCACGGGGTTCGTGCATCTGGGCGGATTGTATCAGACGATAGTCGGCGAACGGCTGGCGCACCAGTCGGGCGGCGTGTTCTTTTTGCGCATTGAAGACACCGATGAAAAGCGCGAGATCGCCGGCGCGGCGCAGAAACTCATTTCCACGCTGGCGCATTACGGAGTCCATTTCGACGAAGGCGCCGTAATAGGCGAAGACGGCAATATAGCGTACAAAGGCGAATACGGTCCTTACAAGCAGTCCGAACGCGGACCGATCTACCGCGTTTACGCCAAGGATCTCGTTCGCCGCGGGCTGGCGTACCCGGTGTTCACCACGCGCGAGGAGCTCGAATCGCTCAACGCTTCGGATAAAAAAGCCGAAGTCAAGAGCCGCGAATGGACCGAGGAATTCGCCGAACAGCAAAAAGAAGAAATGCTCGCGCGCCGCAATTTCACCATAGAGGAAGTGGAAGCGCACCTTAAAAACGGCGATCCGTTCGTGCTGCGCGTGCTCGCTTCCGGCGACGGCGAACGCAAAGTCAAGTGCTTCGACCTGATCCGCGGCGAGCTCGAACTGCCCGAAAACGACCGCGACGAGATAATACTCAAAAGCAACGGTATACCGCCTTACCATTTCGCCCACGCGGTAGACGACCATCTTATGGGCACCACCCACGTCATACGCGGCGAGGAATGGCTGGCGAGCCTGCCTCTGCACCTGCAGCTGTTTTCGTATCTGGGTTTCAAAACTCCAAAATACATGCACACCGCGCAGGTGATGAGCCTTGACGCCAACGGCAACAAGAAAAAGCTTTCCAAACGCGATATGGGCGCGAGCATGGACGATTACACGCGCCTGGGCTACGCGCCGGAGGCGGTGCGCGAATACCTGCTCACCGTGCTCAATTCCAATTACGAGGAATGGCGGAGCAAAAACCCCGATTCGCCTTATACCGATTTTCAGTTCAGCATAAAGAAGATGTCCAATTCCGGCTGCCTCATAGATTTTGAAAAGCTGGAGGATATTTCCAAAAACGTTCTTTCCCGCATGACCGCCGAACAGATATATTCCGGTGCGCTGGAATGGTCGCGCCTGTTCGATGAAGAGTTCGCAAACCTGCTCGAGGCGGATAAGGAAAAAGCGATAGCTGTCTTTTCCATAGGCCGCGGCGGAAAGAAACCCAGAAAAGATTTCGGCCGCTGGAGCGAAGTCAAGCCGTTCGTTTCGTTCTTCTACAAAGAGCTGTTCAAAGTGGAAGACGCTATCGAAGGCTTCGATAAAGCCGATATAAAATCCTGCCTTGCGGATTTTGCCGGAAACTACGATGAAAACGACGACCAGAACACGTGGTTCGAAAAGATAAAGCAAATTGCCGCAAAGAACGGCTTCTGCCCCGATATGAAGCTCTACAAAGCCGATCCTTCGGCGTATAAGGGCAGCGTGGCCGACGTGTCTTCGTTCATCCGTGTGGCGGTCACCGGGCGGCTGAATTCGCCGGATCTCTTCACGGTGATGAATATCCTGGGCAAAGCGGAAACCATAGACAGAATAAACTCTTTTAAGGAGAGTCTTTGAAAATGGAAGAAAACAACAATTTTCTGTTTGAGATAATCGAAAACGATTTAAAAAACGGCGCGGTCGAAAAAGTTCACACCCGTTTTCCGCCCGAGCCCAACGGATATCTGCACATAGGGCACATAAAGGCGATCTATATCAATTACACCGCCGCAAAGCAGTACGGCGGCGAATTCAATCTGCGTTACGACGACACCAACCCCACCAAGGAAGACGTGGAATACGTCGATTCCATCTACAACGACCTCAAATGGCTCATAGGCAAAGATCCCGACCACGTATGCTACGGTTCGGATTATTTCGGCAAGTGCTATGAATTCGCCGTGAAGCTCATAAAGGAGGGAAAGGCGTACGTCTGCGACCTGAACGAAAAAGAAATAAACGAATACCGCGGCACGCTCACCGAGCCGGGCAGGGAATCGCCCTACCGCAACAGGAGCATGGAAGAAAACCTTGCGCTGTTCGAAAAAATGAAGAGCGGCGAACTTCCCGACGGCGCCTGTACGCTGCGCGCCAAGATAGATATGTCTTCTCCCAACATCAACATGCGCGACCCCATAATCTATCGCATACTCCACCGCGCGCATCACCGCAGCGGCGACGAATGGTGCATCTATCCGCTGTACGATTTCGCTCATCCCATACAGGACGCGATGGAAGGCATAACGCATTCCATGTGCTCCATAGAATTCGAAAACCACCGTCCGCTCTACGACTGGGTCATAGACAATATCGGCTTTGAAAAGAAACCGCACCAGTACGAGTTCGCAAAGCTGTTCATCACCAACACGGTGCTTTCCAAGCGCAACCTCAAAAAGCTCATCGATAACGGCACCGCCGACGGCTGGGACGATCCGCGCATGCCTACCGTGAGCGGGCTCCGCCGCCGCGGATACACTCCCTCGGCGCTGTTCGATTTCGTGCGCCGCGCAGGCGTCGCAAAAAACTTTTCCATAGTCGATTGCGCGCTGCTGGAACACTGCATACGCGAAGAGCTCAACGAGACGGCGCCGCGCCGCGTCTGCGTGCTTCGCCCGGTCAGGGTCGTGGTCGACAATTACCCCGAAGACAAGGTCGAATACTTTGAACTGCCCAACAACCCCAAGGACGAGACCGCCGGCACGCGCAGCGTCGCGTTCACGCGCGAACTGTATATCGATTCCGAGGATTTCTCGCTCGATCCGCCGCCCAAATTCTTCCGGCTCAAGCCCGAAGGCGAAGTCCGTCTCATGGGCGCGTATATAGTGAAGTTCCGTAAAGCCGATCTCGCTCCCGACGGATCCGTGGAATGCGTCCACGTCACCGCCGACC
Source organism: Clostridia bacterium (assembly GCA_017429165.1). Classification (GTDB taxonomy): domain Bacteria; phylum Bacillota; class Clostridia; order Oscillospirales; family CAG-382; genus UBA1206. The sequence continues at coordinate 169,554 of JAFRPL010000007.1, read as the reverse complement.
TTGAAAGCGGCTGCGGCAACCCCGCCGACGGCAGAAAAGTGAAAGGGACCATACACTGGGTGTCGGCTTCGGAATGCGAAGACGTGACCGTGAACGTGTACGACTATATGTTCAAAATCGAAAACACGCGCGCCATCCCCGAAGGGCAGACGCTCGACGATTACTACAACCCCGATTCCAAACAGACGCTCGAGCATTGCAAAGCCGAAAAAGCGCTGGCTTCCGCCGAAGCGGGCGAGCGGTTCCAGTTCGTAAGGTGCGGATATTTTTGCAAAGATACCAAGAACGCGAACACATTCAACCGCATCGTCGAGCTCAAAGACAGCAAACCGTTCTGATCGACTGCCAGCCATTTGGCGGTTTTAAGCATCGAATTTTAGCAGAATAGGCGATAGAGTGCTAATATTTACACTCAGTACATAATTTTGTAACAAAATTTCCATATTTATGTGGTACGATCCCTTTCGTAAGAAAATAACGAAGGGGGTCGTTTTTTATGAACTTCCAAAAATATACTCAAAAAAGCGCCGAAGCGGTAAATTCGGCGCAGCGTCTTGCCGAAGAATACGGCAACCAGCAGATAGAACAGGTCCACCTGCTCCGCGCACTGCTCACTCAGGAAGAAGGGCTCGCACGCGAACTGTTCGCTTCGTGCGGCGCCGACGCCGACGGGGTCGCAAAAGCGGCGCTCGCCGAAGTGGAACGCCTGCCCAAAGTCTCGGGCCAGGATACGCATTACGCGTCGCGCGCGCTGGAAAATGCGCTCAACGGCGCTGAGACCATAGCCGAAAATATGCGCGACGAATACGTTTCGGTCGAACATCTGCTGCTTTCGCTCGTCAAGAACGCCGATAAGACGGTATCCGCGCTGTTCGGTCGTTTCGGCATAGAAGAAAACCGCCTGCTTTCCGCGCTCAAGGCGATCCGCGGAGGCCGAAGCGTGAACACCGACAACCCCGAATCCACCTACGACGTGCTCAAAAAGTACGGCCACGATCTTGTGGAGCTGGCAAAGCAGCAAAAGCTCGATCCGGTCATAGGGCGCGACGACGAGATCCGCAGCGTCATACGCATACTTTCGCGCAAGACCAAGAACAATCCCTGCCTCATAGGCGAACCCGGCGTGGGCAAGACCGCCATAGCCGAAGGCCTGGCGCTCAGGATAGTCCGCGGCGACGTCCCGCAGAACCTGCGCGACAAAATGCTGTTTTCGCTCGATATGGGCGCGCTCGTCGCGGGCGCGAAATATCGCGGCGAGTTCGAAGAACGTCTCAAAGCCGTACTGGAGGAAGTCAAAAAATCCGAAGGGCGCATAATACTGTTCATAGACGAACTGCATACCATAGTAGGCGCGGGCAAGACCGAAGGCGCAATGGACGCCGGCAACCTGCTCAAGCCCATGCTCGCGCGCGGCGAGCTCCACTGCATAGGCGCCACCACGCTCGACGAATACCGCAAATACATAGAAAAAGACGCCGCGCTGGAGCGCCGTTTCCAGCCCGTGACTGTCGACGAACCGTCGGTCGAAGATACCATAGCCATTCTTCGCGGTCTGCGCGAACGCTACGAGGTGTTCCACGGCGTGAAGATCCACGACGGCGCGCTCATTGCCGCCGCCACGCTTTCGGACCGTTATATCACCGGAAGATTCTTGCCGGATAAGGCGATCGACCTCGTCGACGAGGCGTGCGCGCTCATCAAGACCGAAATGAATTCCATGCCCACCGAAATGGACGATATCTCGCGCCGAATAATGCAGCTGGAGATCGAAGAGCAGGCGCTCGGACGCGAGACGGACGCGCTTTCGGCGTCGCGGCTCGATTCGGTTAAAAAAGAGCTCGCCGAACTGCGCGACAAATTCGATTCCATGAAAGTGCGCTGGGAGCGCGAAAAACAGAACATAACCCGCGTACAGAAACTGCGCGAGGAAATAGAACAGACCAACGCTAAGATCGAACAGGCGCAGAACGGCTACGACCTTGCAAAAGCCGCGGAATTGCGCTACGGCACGCTGCCTTCGCTCAAAAAGCAGCTCGAAGAGGCCGAATCCGCCGCAAACGGGGAAGAAGACGTGCTGCTTCGCGACTGCGTCACCGACGACGAGATAGCAAAGGTGGTTTCGCGCTGGACCGGCATACCCGTGGCAAAGCTTATGGAAAGCGAGCGCGAAAAATTGCTCGGGCTGGAAGGCATTCTCCACAGGCGCGTCATAGGTCAGGACGAGGCGGTCAGCCGCGTCGCCGACGCCATACTGCGTTCGCGCGCGGGGATACGCGACCTCAACCGGCCTATAGGATCGTTCCTGTTTCTTGGGCCCACCGGCGTGGGCAAGACCGAGCTCGCCAAAGCGCTGGCGGAATCGCTGTTCGACGACGAACGCTCGATGGTGCGCATAGATATGTCCGAATATATGGAAAAATACTCGGTATCGCGCCTTATCGGCGCGCCTCCGGGATACGTCGGCTACGACGAAGGCGGTCAGCTGACAGAAGCCGTGCGCCGCAGGCCTTACGCCGTGGTGCTGTTCGACGAAGGCGAAAAGGCGCACCCCGACGTGTTCAACGTGCTGCTGCAGGTACTCGACGACGGCAGGATAACCGACGGGCAGGGAAGAACGGTCGATTTCAAGAACACGGTCATCATAATGACCTCCAACCTCGGTTCGGATATCATACTCGACGGCATAGACGGTTCGGGCGAGATAAGCGACGGAGCGCGCGGCGCAGTCGAAGCGCTGCTCAAGCGCAGCTTCCGTCCCGAATTCCTCAACCGGCTCGACGATATCGTGTTCTATAAACCGCTCACGCGCGCAAATATGCGCGATATCCTCGACCTTCAGCTCGCCGCTCTGAGCAAACGGCTCGCCGAAAAGCAGATAACGCTCACCCTCACCGACGAAGCGCGCGACGGTATAATCGACGCGGCTTTCGATCCGGCGTACGGCGCGCGCCCGCTCAAGCGCTATATCCAGACCAATCTCGAAACGCTCGCCGCAAAAGCCGTGCTTTCGGGCAAACTCGGGCCCGGAGACGAGCTCAGGATCGGTTTTTCCGAAGGAAGACCCGTACTGTTGTGATATCGTGCAAAAAATCACACGTAAAATTGAATAAAACGCCAAACTTTTTCGGCAAATTGTTCAAATGCTATTGACAAATCGTTAATACTGTGTTACATTAATATCAACCAATATTATAAATCTCAAGAAAGGTGAAAATTATGAAAAAATTATTGGCTCTCATCCTCGCAGTCGCGTTCGTACTTACCGCAGCGGTAAGCGTGTCCGCTGACTTTGTGGAACACGACGATGCGCCCACGTCTTATCTCTGGCTTAACGCCGACGGTTCCACAGCTCCCAGCATCGCTTTCAAAGTCCCTGCTTCCGCTTTCAAGAACGGAACAATTACTCTTGCCGCTAAAGTTATGTTCGGCGAAGACATTGAAGGCTCAGGCCACGCTTACGTCAAATGCTACGCATACTCTAACGAAGAACAGTACAACAATTTCGATTACCTTATGACGTTCACCGATTTCGCCGCTTCCAATGTAGATATCGAAGTTGAAAACGACGAAGGCGAAAAAGTGCCCACCAGCCCGCTCGGCATCTGGCACGATTACACCGCCGAATTCGATCCGTTCAACATTACTTACGGTGATTATAAGGATACCGCTACCGCTCCCGCGATGCTTACCATCGGCATTGGTTTCTACAATGCTACCGGTACCATCAACGTTGCCAGCATCTCCGTCCGTCAGAACAACGAAGTCGTTTGGTCGCTCGATTTTTCCGGCGGTCTCGACCTCAACAATGAAAGCATCATTGCGAAGAACAATATGACTGCCGACAACGAATATACCGTTTGGGGCGTCGAGCTTCCTCAGGATGATCTCGAAGGCACCAACATCGCTCAGGGCTGCACCTGCACCATCGTAGGCGGCGAAAAGGAAGGCGATCCTCTTGAAGTAGGCGGCGGCGTTTACAAGACCAGCCTTACCGACGGCGTTGCCAGCCCTGACAAAGACTACAGCTCCATTTGGTTCGGCTTCAACCCCAACTACAAAACCGTCACTCAGGAAACGATCGAAGGCGTTGCCACTAACATAGGCAGAGCCGTCATCGACCTCGGCGAAGCTAAAGAATTCAGCAAAGTCCGCGCTCACGTCTGGGCTGCAAACGAGTCCGGCATAGGCGTCTTCACCGCCATCATCGTTCATGTTTCCAACGATAACGAAAACTGGACCAACGTAGGCGAAATGCTTCTCGGCGTTGAAGGCGAAGTTTACTGGGCAGAGACCTCCGATTCCTTCGAATCTCAGACCGCCCGTTACGTAATGGTCGAATTCCAGTACATCGGCGGCGTTTGGGGCTTCGTAAACGAGATCCAGGTCGTTCAGGATACCGTTGTTGACGTAAGCGAAGAGGAATCCACTCCCGCAGAAGAATCCAAACCTGCTGAAGAATCTAAACCTGCAGAGGAATCCAAACCTGCTGAAGAATCTAAACCCGTAACCCCGACCACCGGCGACGCCGGCATCATCGCTCTTGCAGTCGTTTCCGTGCTCGCACTCGGCGGCGCTGTTATTGTCAAAAAGAGCAAATAAGTTTATAGCTTGATATCAGGGGGTCGCAAACGCGGCCCCCGTTGTTTTTACCGTAGCAGGGGTAAAGACATCTTTCGCAGGGATTATGTGAGCCAAAATAAAAAATAATCCTTGACATTCGCAATTTTTATGTTATAATAACATCTGCGCGAACAAAAACGCGCAAACGCGCAAGCGCGTTTAATTGCAAATTGCAAATGGCAAATTGAAAATTAAGGTATCAGTTTATTAACAATCCGATTGAAGAAAAGAGTTTTGGCTTCGCTGTCAGGATCGTTAAACTGAGCAGATATTTGAACGAGCAGAAGAATGAGTTTGTTTTATCAAAGCAGATCCTTCGCTCGAGAACAAGTATCGGCGCAAATATTGCCGAAGCACAGCAAGCGCAAAGCGACGCCGATTTCATTTCGAAAATGAATATTGCGCTCAAAGAAGCCGCCGAAACAAAGTTTTGGCTTAGACTTCTTGAAGCGACAGATTATTTGTCAAAGGCAGAAACGCAATCCATCCTCGCGGAATGTATCGAGCTTGAGAAAATCCTCTACTCCATCGTCCGCACTTCAAAATCCAAACAATAATTTGCAATTTGCAATTTGCAATTCAATACGCGGGTATGGCGGAATTGGCAGACGCGCTAGATTCAGGTTCTAGTGGGGGCAACTTCGTGTAGGTTCAAGTCCTATTACCCGCACCAAAAATCCGGGTTTATTAACCCGGATTTTTCTTTGCTCAAAATGCTCGAAAGTCCTTTATTCACAAGGGTTTTCGGGCTTATTTGTTTTTCGTTAAAGTCAGTTTGAGACCGTTGAAAATCGTTTCCGTTGCACGCCGGTTGCACACTTTTCCGTTCGAGTCCTATCATCCCGCGAATCCGCACATTCGTCTTTTAGTCTTCTTTGCGCTAAAATATACGCAAAGGGAGGCGAACGCCATGAAATACATAAAACAGCCCAAAAGGCACATCGTTCTGGACGATTTTGAATGGAGAGCGCTTGTCAAAGGTATCAACGAATACCGCAAGCAAGTCATCGGCGAGGACGGATGCGTGGAGGTCGTAAACGAGCTTCTTATCAAGATCATCGATGCGCCGACGAAGAAAATCAATGTTTTGGAGGTGATCTTTGAATGACTTTGCTTGAAGATCTGTGGTACGGCAACGTAGACCCGCACGAGGAGATGCCGAACGATAACAAGAGGTATAAACACCTGCTCTCGCTGATGGGCAGAAACCCGGATGGCGCTCTCGCTCCCGCCGCTTGCACGTCTTGACATTTTTCCGGATTTGTGATATAATGAAAACACAATCAAAGAACGGTCATCGGAGGACAGTACGCCGTAGCGTAGGGGATCGTAAAGTGAAAGCTTTGCAGGCCGCCTGTCGGATAAGATGTCGAGTGAGCTCGGAATGAAGGGGATCATACCCTTTTGTTGCCGGGCTTATTTTACGGAGGTTTTTATGAAAACGAAAACAGTTACGCTCGCACCACTCACGCCGGATGACCGTGAGCGGTTCATCCTCGACAATCAGGAGGCGTTCCGCTTCGGAGCGATGGAAGAATTCGGTCGCCGTGACGATCACATGGAGGAGGATGGCGAGATCATTTCCCGCGCCACGATCGAGCGATGCATCGACGGCGAACATTCCGAAGCGCTGCGCATTCTGGAGGATGGGCGCCCCGTAGGCGGAGCCGTTGTAAAGCTCGATCCCGTGTCACATCACAACGAGCTGGAGTTGCTCTTTGTTATCCCGCACGAACACAGCAAAGGGGTCGGCTTCCGCGCGTGGCAGCTGATTGAAGAACGATATCCGGATACCGTCGTGTGGGAAACCTGCACGCCGTATTTTGAAACGCGGAACATCCACTTTTACATCAACAAATGCGGATTTCACGCAGTGGAATTCTTCAACCGTTTCCATCCCGATCCCCACGATCCGGCAACAGGGGATGTCAACAACTATGACGACGGCGACGGATTCGACGGAATGTTCCGTTTTGAAAAAAAGATGAAATAACGCGCAGCGGCGGGATCTCTCCCGCCGCTGAATTATTTATATTATGTGTTTTATGTTAACTGCACGCACTTTTTTGGAAACGGCTGTTTCATTGTTCTGTCAAGCTTGAATACATTTGCGTTTTGCGAGGGTTTTCAGAGCGGCAAGGCTTTGCGCGCTGACGGCGTGTTCCATTTCGCAGGCGTCCGTTTCCGCAACGCTTTTCTCGACTCCGAGGCTGATCAAAAGTTCCCGGATCGTCCTGTTGCGCTCGATCGTTTCATCAGCGAGCAAAAGACCTTTTTCAGTCAGTTCGATGAGGTGATCTTTGCCCACTGTGATATAACCTTCCGCCGCAAGACGCTTTACGATATTGGAAACGGTCGGCTTCGACACGCCGAACGCTTCGGCGATGGCGATGCTGCGGACCGTACCGTTCTTCTTTTGTAAGAGGCGTATCATTTTCACGTAGTCTTCCGTTGTTTTTTTCACGAACCACCCTCCTTATTCAGCCGGATCACCGCGACGGCGCAGGGGATCCTTCCGTGTATCGGAACGACCGTAACGTCGTCAAATCCGTTTTCCGTAAAGAAATCCCTATAGCTTCTTTCGGTAAACTGCCGTTTGAAATCCGCGCCGGCTTTTCCGACGGTCTTTGCAAAAGCGCTCGTTTTGCCGTTTTTGTCCCTGTTCATATAAGTCGGAACGATCAGCGTACCGTCCTGTCGGCACACGCGGGCAAGCTCGGACAGCGCCTTTTCCGGCTCGTCGAGCAGATGTATCACATTTGCGGCGACGACTTTATCAAAGCTGCCGTCGGGTTCATCCAAAGAAAGGATATCGGCTTTCCGTAATTCGACGTTTGCGTATCCAGCGCACTTTTTCCTCGTTTTCTCAAGCATTTTTCCCGAAAAATCGGTAGCGACAAGCTTTTTGCAGCGCGGCGCGATGACCGTACTGAGCATTCCCGTCCCGCAGGCGCATTCAAGCACCACGTCGGACGGTGAAATCAAATCTGCGACGACGGTTTTCAATACTTTGTGTACTTTTCTGTTGATGACGTTTGCGAAAACGTCGTAAACGCCGGCGACTCTGTCCCAAAACATATTTACACGCTTTCTGTTCTTTCCCGGCACGTCGAGTCAAGCTTCAGAAGCGACAGCATAACGCCCTCACTTTCTCGCGATGACCGTGATCCACGGCTTGCCGTTATAATGATCGGCCCTGACGTCGGAAAAGCCCGCCGCCGTCAGCGCCGCCGATAGTTCTTCGGCCGTGTAACACTTCATCCCGTCGATGATCTTTTCGTACTTCCGGCTCGTTTCATCCATGCCGTCGGATTCGTTGCAGATCATGAACGCGCCGCCCGGCTTCAGTATTCTGTACACTTGGGCAAAGCAATGCTCAAGTCCCGGCCAGAAATAGACCGTTTCAAATGCGGTTGCAAGGTCGAACGCACCGTCCTCAAAAGGAAGCTCGGCGACGTTGCCGCAAATCACGGCGCATCTGCCCGCCGCGATCATATCCTTATTGAGTTCCTTCGCCTTATCGACCGAGACAGGCGAATAATCGAGCGCAGTGATCTTCGCCTTCGGATAACGTTTCAAAAGCTCCTTTGTGTTCCGTCCGCCGCCGCAGCCGAGTTCGGCGATATCGGCGGGAGCGATCCCGTTAAGATGCGTCATTCCCCAGTCGGCGAGCTTCGCGTGCCCGCCGTTCATTCCGTTTACCATCATTTTACCGAGAAAGCCCTCCGGCTTTCTCGTCTGATTGACGAATTTTTTGAAGAGTCCCATTTTCATTCACTCCGTAAAATCCATTCTGACGATCTGCATTTTCATATATCCGTCGCCGAGCTTTGCCATTAAGCGGAACAGCCGCGGGACTGACGGATCCTTCAGATCGTTATATCCGAGCATATAACCGCGTGCGGAAACGCGCGCGTTTTTCATCCACGGGATAATATCTTTCTCAATGCTCTCAACGCTGAAATGATCGGCTATGGACGTGATGCCGGCTTCCTTCACCCAGGTTTTCAGCATGATATTCACGGCGCGCCTGTTTGCGGTATCGAAGACCAGTCTTCCTCCGGGAAAACGCTTCGCCATTTCGCAAAACAACTTCTTGACGTCTTCGGTCTTGAAATAATAGAACACCCCCGCGGCGAGAAAGCAGACGCCGTTTTCGGCGTCGATCTTATCAAACCACTTTTGATCGTTCAGATCGGCGGCGACGTTTTTAATCCGGTCGCTTTCGGGCAGAAGCTCGTTTCTGACGGCGATCACGTCGGGCAGGTCGAGATTGTAGATCATGCACGTTCCGTTATCGCAGTTTTCCGCCGTCTGATCCAGTCCGCAGCCGAGATTGACAAGAGCGGCGCGGGGATGATCTTTCAGATATTCCTTTGCTTCGATCATCAGATCGTTTTCGCGCATGGCGACTTCCAGCGCGCCGAAACGGTGGGCGAAGCTCTTCGATCTCTTTTCAAGCGCGGAAAAATCGTAGTCGATGCGGTCGATCAGTTCGACTGCTTTTTCATCCCGAAACAGGTTCGGGAACTGCTCGGTGCAGAGCTTGCGGCCGTAAAGCGGGATGACGAGCGTTTCCTGCACGGTGTTTTTCTCAATATGCGTTTTCATTTTCTGCCTACCAGAAGCGCGGAGCCAGAAAGCTCCATCCAGACCGATTCCCATTTTGTCATGAATCTGCCGGTCGAATCGATCAGTTCGACCTTTTCATAGCCCATATCCTTCAGCTTTTTCACAAACGCCTGTATATCGCCGTACTTGGATTTTGAAAAGATGTCGTGCAGGGCGAAAACACCGCCTTTTTTCAGCACGCGCAGTGTTTCAAGCAGGATCGCCTGACGGTCGTCTGTCGGGATGTTATGGTAAACGTAGTTGCTCGTCACCGCGTCGAAGGTTTCGTCCGGGAAATCGAGCCGGCAGGCGTCGCCGCGCTCGAACGTGACGTTTTTCACGCCCTCCGCTTTTGCGTTTCTTTCGCAGAGCGGCTTATTGAAGGAGGCGTATTCCTTTCCCCAGCGGTCGACGCCGATAAAGGAAGCGTTCGGATTGCGCTTAGCGCAGGCAATGGTGAGCGCCCCGCTGCCGCAGCCCACGTCAAGACCTTTCCCGCCGTCCGGCAGTTTAACGTACCCCGCGACGCCTTCGATGATCTGACGCGACATTTTGCGTTTGCCGTTATAATCGAACGCGCGGTACATCAGGATCATCCACGCCGAAACGCAAAGGCAGACGACCGTGAGAATGAGAAAAACGATGAACAGAACGGTTTTCAGCGTGCCGGAAACGATCCCGGTCAAGCCGAAAACGATGAACAACAGAAGAAATACCGCCGCCGCGATCACCGCGGAGAGCACCATGCCTTTCGGCATCCAGTTTTTATAGTCGGGTTTCATGTTTTTATCCTTTCTTTATACGCTCCATGCGGCGTTTGCCGACTGAAGCTCCGCCATATGACGGAAGAGACTGTTTTCGTTTTTCAAAAGTTCTTCCGGTCTGCCTTGCTCAGATACTTTGCCTTCTTTCAGAACGACGATCTTGTCCGCGCCGGAAACGGTGCGCATCCGGTGAGCGATGACAAGAACGGTCTTTCCCGCAAGCAGGCGCGACAGCGCGCTCTGAACCTTCGTTTCGTTTTCCACGTCAAGGGAAGCCGTCGCTTCGTCGAGAAGCACGATCGGCGCGTCTTTTAAAAGCGCCCGGGCGATCGAAATGCGCTGACGCTCGCCGCCGGAAAGCTTTGCGCCGTTTTCTCCGATCGGAGTCTTATAACCGTCCGGAAGTTTTTCGACGAACTCGTCGCAGTTCGCCGCCTTTGCCGCAGCTAAAACCTCCTCGTCTGTCGCGCCGTGCTTTCCGAGACGGATATTTTCCATAACGGTGTCGTCAAACAGCACGACGTCCTGAAATACCATCGAATAATCGGTGAGTAAAACCTCGGGATCGACGGTCGATATATCCACGCCGCCGACCTTAATTATTCCTTTGTTTATATCCCACAGACGCGCGGCAAGACGGGCGCAGGTGCTCTTTCCGGAACCGGAGGGACCGACGAGCGCCGTTACCTCTCCTTCCTTTGCGGTAAAGCTGACGCCGTTCAGTACGTCGTGGTCGTCGTAGGCGAAGGAAACGTTTTCAAAAACGATATCGTGTCCGTTTGGCGTGAATTTTTCCGCTCCTTCCGCCGTCGGCGTGTCATAAATCTCATTGAGACGGTTTGCCGAGACCTGCGAGACGAACATCTCCGCGATCAGCGCGAGAGCCTGATCGAACGGGGCGTAAACGCGGGTGATGACCATAAGGAACATGAACATCAGCATAAAGTCGATCTTTCCCGAAAGGATGAGAGAGGCGCCGGTGAGGATCGTCGTGGCGACGCCGAGGCGCATGATGACGGAAGCACCGTTGACGAACAGACCGGTCACAAGCTCGCCTTTTCTGTTCGTTTTTTCAAATCTGTCGATCTTTTTGTAAAGTCTGTCAAGATAATCCTTTTCGCGGTTGGTCGCCCTGATCTCGCGGATGTTCTCAAGTGATTCCTGAATATTGTCGGATACCGCCAGAGCGTCTGATTTCAGTTTTGCGGACGCGCGCTTCTGTAACTTCCTGCTGCCGAAAAGCAGAATGAAAGCGACAGGGACGCCCCACAGGCAGGCGATCGCCATGCGCCAGTCGTAGATAAAGAGCACGAGGGCGATGATCGCCGTTGAGATATACGCTCCGTAGAGGTAACCGAGGCAGTGAGACCAGACGTGCTCCAGACGGTTGACGTCGCCCATGACGGTCTCGGTCAGATCGGCGAGATCGCGTTTTCCGAAATATCCGAGCGGCAGACGGCGCAGCCGCTCAGCAAGTGAGATTCTCGTATCCTTGATCTCTCTGTAAACAAGTCCGTAGGTATTATGATACTGCTGCAGGTGCGTGATAAACGACAAAACCACGAACGCGGCGACAAGCCCGATAAAAAGCCACGCGTTCGGCAGGGCGTCGCCGCCCGTCAGCGTATTCATATACTTTTGCATCAGAAAATATAAGATCCCCATTCCCGCCATCATAAGCAGGTTGACGACGACCGTCCACGCGGCGCCGACTCTCGTGTTTCTTAAACCCTTATCGGTCAGCGCGTACTTCTTCTGAAGCTTCTTTCCCATCATTTCAAGCGCCCTCCTTTACGGATGCGATCTTCCATTTGACCGCCTGATTGTATTCCTTCCACATCCGCTCGTAAAGTCCGCCGCCCGAGGCAAGCTCGTCGTGCGTGCCTTCCTCGACGACTTTACCGCCTTCAAGGACAACGATCCTGTCGGCTCCGACTACGGTCGAGAGCCGGTGCGCGATCATGATGACCGTGCGTCCCTCGGTCAGCGTTTTCAGCGCCTTTTGGATCAGCGCCTCGTTTTCGGGATCGGCGAACGCCGTCGCCTCGTCAAGCACGATGATAGGGGCGTTTTTCAGGATCGCACGGGCAAGCGCCACGCGCTGCTGTTCGCCTCCCGAAAGATACGTTCCATCCGAGCCGATCAGAGTATCTATTCCGTTCGGAAGTTTTTCTATAATATCGTCGCACTGCGCGGCGTGAAGCGCCGAGAGGACTTCCTCACGCGATGCGCCCAGACGCGCGGCGCGCACGTTTTCAAGGATCGAAGTCTTGAAAAGGCGGGTGTTCTGGAAGACGAACGCGACTTTATCCATCAAAACGTGCGGATCGATATCCTTCACGTTGACGCCGCCGACAAGGACCTCGCCGGACGATACGTCCCAGAAACGCGGGATCAGACTCGCCGCCGTCGTTTTACCGCCGCCGGACGGACCGACGAGCGCCACCGTCTGACCGGGCAGGACCTTGAACGAAACGTGATCGAGCGCCGGAACGTTTGCGCCGTCGTAAGTGAAGGTAACGTCTTTGAACTCCACGCCGTTGTCCTTCGGCGCCTGCGGATCACAGGTGATCTCAAGCGTCGGCGCGTTCATGACCGTGTCGATGCGGGCGAGCGCCGTTTTGGCAAGCATCAGACCGGCGGAAGCGAACATGATCCTCGCCAGCGCCGTTGAAACGATCGCGGAGAACACAGCGTAGAACGCGAAATTCGTGATGAATCCGGCAAAGTTTCCTGCAGAAAGTGCGGACGGCGCGATCAGAAGCACCGCGGGGACGAGGAAGATGAAGACGCCCTCCGTTGCGGTCAGGTTGACCGATTGAGGAACCCGGCACACGCCCCCTGTGTATTTTTCCGCTTTGGCGCTGTAATCCTCTATCGCCGCTTTGAACGCCTTGAAGGAGTACACCGTCTGCTGAAAGACCTTGACGACGGGGATGCCGCGCACGTATTCCGTGCCGGCTTTGCTCATCACGTCCTGCGCCTGCTGATATTCCATCATCAGCTTCGCGTTCTTGCCGCCCATCATCGCGAACATGGCGAGAACGGATATCACGGCGGCGACAAGACACGCCGCGCCCATACGCCAGTCAAAAACGAACATCAGAACGAGCATTCCGACAAACATCGCCGCCGTGCCGACGATGTCGGCGAGGTTGTGCGCGAGCAGCGTTTCGGTCTCCGCGGCTCCCCCGTCCAGACGGTTGCGGAGCAGTCCCGAAGCGTTGTTGTCAAAGAAGCCGAGAGGCGTTTTCATCAAATGCGCGACACCCCTCTTTCTGATGTTCGCGGCGGTGCGGAACGCCGCAAGGTGCGTGCACATCAGCGCGGCGAAGTATACGATAATGCCGCCGAAGGCGAATGCGAACGCCGCCCAGCCGTATTTTGCGATCCCGGTCGCCTCCGTCCAGTCCGGCGCGACTCGGATCAGATCCCGCGCCGCCAGCCAGATACAGACGTAAGGAGCCATCCCCATGATCATGGCGACTGCCGAAAGGAACATCCCTAAAAACGTCAGCGCCCTGTACCTCCCGGCGTAGCCGAGAAGCACGCCGATCTCGTTTTGCTTTTTTTGTTTCATCTTTCAGTTCCCCTTTCCGATAACAATGAAACGGTTTTTCTATTTAGCGTCCGGACTTTGCACGAACCCGATCTCTTTTGCTCTCTCTTTGCTCATAAGATGGAAATTGCATTCGTCGTCGCCGTAACCGAGCGTTTTCGTTCTGTCAAGGACCGCGCCCTGCATTTCAAAGGTATAGTAATCCATCATACAAAGGTATTTTGTGATCTCTTCACAATGCTCCCGCTCGGTCAGTTTACAGATCCCGCACTGCTTATGCGTAATGTAATACTCGTCTTTGCCCGGAACGGTTTCAAAGTAATAAAACCAGTTCATCGGGTATTCGCCGATATGATCTCTCGACCACTGCGACTGCCGTGTGCGTGCAGCGATCTCCTTTTCGGTGAACGCGCTCTTGCCTTGCTTTGCCTTCACCATCAGCGGACAGTACGCAGCCGCGCGGACAAGACCTTTCAGCTTTTCTTCGTTAAGCGATCCGTCCGCCTCTTTATACAGCGCGATCAGAAACGCGCCGGCGTACATCGTCACAACGAACATATTGTCTTTCATGCTCCCGATACCGGGCGTCCTTTTTACGATAGCCTTGTACTCCTTCAGCACCCGCTTTTTGTATGACTGCATATCGATTTCCGGGAGTTCTTTTTCGATATAACCGAACGCCGTTCCGGCGAACGCGAATCTGACGAATCCGCCCATGATCCCGTATTTCATGTTGTTTCTCCTTTTTATTCGCGCCCGTCCTTGAGCGCCGCGATCATATCGGTGCGGTCGACCTTGCGGCAAAGGAGCAGAAGCGAGATGATATAGCTTGCGGTTGTGATGAGCGCCGTGCAAAGGATACTTTGCGGATAAAGCGTCGCCGGGATGATGATGCTTTCCACCTCCACGAATTCAGCACAGTACCACGCCATGACGCCGTACGCGGCGGCGATCCCGAGCGCGATGCCGGGGATCAGAAGCAGGTGATTGGACGACAGGATCATTGAATTGATCCGCCTGTTCTCATAGCCCAGCACTTTCAGCATCGAGATATTGTGGCTGTTTTCCGCGATCACCGTGTTGATCGTGGCGTAAAGCGAGGCGATACAGACGATCATACCGATGATCATAAACGCATAGATCAGCCCGCCCATGGCGGTCATCATATTGTCCATCTGTGTTTCGTAAGTCTTGTCGGAAATGATCTCTATTACTTCCTCGCTTTTATATCCGAGGGCTTTGTCCGAAAGAACGGCGTTATAATGCTCGCCCTCCACGCCCGCGATCTCCGCCGCCTTTTCGCGAGAGGTGAGGATATAGCTCTGATATCCGTTTTTGATCACGCCGTCGATCCTGACGGTCTTTTCCTCCAGCGTCGCAATACTGCGGAAGGTAAAGGGATCGCCCTTGTGAACGCCGAAGATCTCTTCAAAAAGGGTGGTGATATAAAAGCCGTTGTCGGTGTCGGCACTTTCGCCGCTTGTCAGCGTCCTGTTCCAGAGTACGGCGTCGCCGTCCAGTCCCATCAGCGTGAAGCGGCGCGCTTCTTTATCCTCATATGGCAGGGCGAACACGGCCTCGCCGTCTTCGGGTCTGCCGTCTTTGAGCGTATTCAGTATGTATTCGTATTTGAAGCTGCCGAATTCGCCGTGCGCCTGCACGCCCACCGCTTTTACGGAATCGATGAACGAAAACGCGAACGCGACGATCATAGCTCCGAGGAAGATACCGAGGAAGATCACGAAGCTCCTCCCGGGGCTTCCGATCAGTTGTCTGACAGCAAATTTCCTTTTGATCGGCGCTTTTTTGCGCGACAGTATCCTGCGGCTTTTTGCGTCGTTTCCGACCTGTCCGGCAAGCAGCTTGACCGTATCTTCGGAAAGAAGTCTGCGAACACGGAGCATGGCGGCGAAGTAGTAGATCAAAGCCGGGATGACGACGCCGGCGACCGCCACCCATACCGGAAGATGAAACTCCGGCTTCATCGGCTCGTAATCGGCAAGCCCGAGCGAGCCGAACGGCGTTGACAGGATCAGCGCGGCAACGGAGGTCAGAATTCCTCCGATAACGCCCGGGATCAGCGCAAACAGACTGTAATGGCGCATCAGCTTTGATTTTTCATAACCGAGCGCCGAGAGCGTGCCGATCAGCTTCTGTTCAGCGCGGATGCGGCGGCCGAGCAGAATGCAAACGAGCGCCACGGTGAGCAGCGGGAAGATCACAAGGATGAACCAGGAGGACATAAGGAACATATCCGCCTGTTCGTGAACGAACGTTACGCGTTTGTTGTTCGCCGCCGCGAGATAACCGGACATGAAATAATCTTCATTGACCTGTTTGCGGAAAGCGGTTTCATCAGTACCCGCACCGTATATTACTTTGTTGTTGATACTTCCGCCGCCGAAACGCGAAGTAAACTCGTTTTCAGTCATATAAGCGAGAAAGAACGACGTCACGTTTTTGTAATCGTCCGACTCGTTTTCGACCATATAGAGGTAATCCGGACGCAGAAACGTTCCCGCGACGGTATATTCTTTACCGCCTATCTTTATTTTATCGCCCGGTTTCACGCCGTTTTCGACAGCAAAACCCGCCGAGATCAGGACTTCGCCGTCCGACCTCAGATCACGTCCGTCCTGTATATCGTACAGATCGATCTTTTTGTTCGGAGCAAAAACGCGGACGCGCACGTCGCCGTCGTCGACCCCGGCGAAACGCTCTTTTTCAAGTGTTACGCCGTATTTGCTTTCAAGCGCCGACAGCTCTTCGTCCGGTATCTCCTTGTACGTTGAAAACGTCGCGCTCTCGAGCTTGTATTTTGAGAAGAACTCGTCTCCGTATGCATTTATGCCCGTACCCGCGATATAGAAAAGGTAGAACATCAGAAGCGTCACCATCGTCAGGACCGACGCGGCGATATAAAACGGGAGATTGGCTTTGATACTGCGGACGTATCTTTTGTTCAGTTTCATAGGCGCCTCACAGTTCTATCTCGTCGGCAGTCCGCTTTTTCGCGTTTTCAGTGACAGAAGCGATCTTTCCGTCGCGGATGCGCACAACGGTATCGGCAAGATCCGCTATCGCCTCGTTGTGGGTGATTATCAGCGTCGTCGTGCCATACCGATTGTTGATCTTTTCGATGAATTTCAGCACCGAACGGGACGATCTCGTATCGAGCGCGCCGGTCAGCTCGTCGCAGAGCAGCAGTTTCGGGTTCTTTACCATTGCTCTTGCAATCGCCACGCGCTGCTGCTGACCGCCCGAAAGCTCGCGGGGGAAGCGGTAACGGTACTTTGCGATATCGAGCGCGGTCAGTATCTCGTCCATATCGAGCGGATCTGCGGCGATCTCCGACACGACCTGCACGTTTTCCTCGACCGTCAGATCGGGGATCAGGTTGTAAAACTGGAAGATAAAGCCGACGTTCTGCTTTCGGTAAGCGGTCAGCGCTTTCTTTGAAAGCCCGGTGATATTTTGCCCATCGACGGTGATCTCGCCCGAGTCGAGCGAGTCAAGACCGCCGATCATATTCAGCAGCGTGCTTTTACCCGATCCGGACGGACCGAGAATGACGCAGATCTTTCCTTTTTCAAGCGAAAAGTCGACGCCGTCGAGCGCATAAACCGCCGCTTCTCCCGTACCGTACTGTTTTTTCGCGCCTTTGATCTCGATGAACATACCGCCGTCCTCCTTACCTGCCGAACAGACCGCGCTTTTTGTATTCTTCCGATGAAACGGAAACGAAAGTGTAACCCGTGTCGGCGATCGCCTTTTTCAGCGCTTCTTCGTCAATCCCGCCGTCGGATAAAAACGTCGCTTCACCGCTTTTTCTTGACGCGGACACCTTTTTCGCGTCGGGGAAGGCGCTCCTTATCGTGTCGCAGATATGCGCCTCGCACATACCGCACATCATTCCGTCGATTTTCACCGTGATCTTATTCATATTGTCCTCCTTTGGTTAGCATTGGCTAACCGTATGCGTTAAAATCAAGGGCTTGCCGCCCCGATTTTTATGTATTATCCGAACACCAAGTCGAGCAAGCGGAGCCTGCCGCCGTGCCTGTAAACGGGATCGCGATCCCATCTGTCACGTTCAGCCGCATCCCGCTTCTCCGATCCGCAAGTTAGCAACCGCTAACTTGAACTTCAAAAAATAAAGAGCATCACTCTTTTTGATCTGTCGTATGGTGAATGATGGCAGTTAGCCGCCGCTAACTAATATATCACAAAGTTTGACGTTTGTCAATGGGTTAAGCGAAAAAAACGGCGCGACAAATGAAAGTTATTATTGAAGCCTGATTCTGTCCCGGCGTTCGTTTGATGATACCTCCGAGTAATTCTATTTAGATTTTACCCGAAAAAGGAGTATCTCGACGACGATCTGTACGACGCGCTCCGCTACGTTGAAAACGACGACAAGACCGACCGTAAAATGTACGTCACCGCGCTGAACTGTTCCAAGTCGGCGGCGTATGAGCAGATGACGGCGGTCAAGCGCAAATACGGCGAGCGCGGCAAGGTCGTCGCCTACCACGGATATCAGAGCTTCGCGGCGGGAGAGGTAACGCCGGATGAGGCGCACCGTATCGGCGTTGAAACAGCGCGGCGTATGGCTGCTTCTTTTGCAATTAAATCCGTCCTGTCAATTCCCAAAACCCGGCGCTCGTTTCGGAGACCCCGCGGCAGCGGACGGGTGAGATCCTCACTTCGTTCGGGCGGGGGACGGATTTTATTTCACCGAGGCGGAACGAACGATTTCACTCTTGCTTTTATCATCCTCGTTGTGTATAATGACATTGATGAATAAAAAAGGAGAAAACGAAAATGAAAAAAACCGTCATTGCGCTGCTTGTTTTGGCTTTGCTCCTTCCGTGCGCGGCGGCGTATACCGTGTTTGCGGCGGAAAACAAAGGTATGACTTTCAATGCCGACACGGTCAAGCAGACAAAAGCTCCCGCCATGCCGCTGACCTGGGAAGCTCGGATAAAAGTCGCGAAAAACGCCGGCAACGGCAGACTCGGCACCATAGTCGGTAACTTTTCCAACAGCACCACGGTCAGTATGAACCTCGAACTGCGCGATAACGGCGCGGTGGCGCTCTACTGGAACAACGGCAGCATTTCGCCGCGCTACGATTTCACTTCGTACGACATACGGACCGGCGAGCCGGTGAATATCGCCGTCACCGTAGATCCGGAAACCAAAGCCGCTTCGCTGTACGTGGAAGGCGAGCTGAAGCAGACCGTACAGACCGTGATTACCGCGGTAAAACTGCCGAACGGGCTTGTCATCGGCGGTGACTTAAGGGACGGCAACACACAGTACTTAAAGAATTCGGAACTGTTTTCCGTGGCGCTGTATTCCGACGTGAGGACCGACGCGGAACTGAAAGCCGATCTGAACGGCCCCGACACCGGCGACGAAGACCTGATAGCGGCGTACGATCTGACGTCGGGCGCTCCGTTTACTGATCTTTCCAAAAACAAAAACGATCTTAAGAAAGAGACTAAAATGATTTACAACGCCGCCGAAGACCCCGATACGAGAGGTATGTACTTTACCGCAGACGCGCTCTGCACGACCGATATCATTCCCGAAATGCCCAAGACCTTTGAGGCGTGGGTCAAAGTCCCCGAAGGCTATAACGAAAGGGCGGGCATTATCTTAGGCAACTACGAAGGGACCGCCGCGTGCGTGAACTTTGAAATAAGCACCAGAGGCGCGCCGCGGATATACTTTACCGATTCGAACGGCAGGACCACCGAGCAGATATTTTCGTGCGACGTCCGTACAGGCGACTGGGCGCATGTCGCCATAGTCAACGATTCCGATAACTCAAGACTTCTTTGCTATATCAACGGCGTCCTCGCGCAGACCGTGAGCAAGGCGATGTCGTGCAGCGTGCCCGAGGTCGGGTACTGCATAGGCGGCGACCGCAGGTCGGGCAACGGACAGTATTTCAAGGGCAAGATATCGAGCGTGACCGTGTTTTCCGGCGTTCGCACGGCGGAACAGATCGCCGCGGATATGCGAAGCGCAGACCTTGCCGCCGAAGGACTTATAGCGCATTATGACCTCAACGGCAGGCAGGACTCGCTTGTAATAGAAGACGGCTCGGGCAACGGTCACGACGCGGAAGTGCTTAAAAACTGGATCGAGCCCGAAAACAAGCAGCCGCTCGAAGATTACGCCTATTCTATGGCGATAATCGGCGATATACAAGTGCTCACGTTCTACGCGCCCGACAAGCTGCATTACATTTTCGACTGGCTGACCGAAAACGCCGAAAGGACCAAGCTCAAATACGTGCTCGGTCTGGGCGATACCACCGAAAGGGACACGGCTCAGGAATGGAAGCTCACCAAAGAGCAGTACGACCGCCTGAACGGCATAGTGCCTTATTCCATTGTCCGCGGCAACCACGATTCTTCCGCCGGTTTCAACAAGTATTTCGGCGACGAAGCGTACAAAGCCACCTATACCGAATCGTACGACGAAAAGATAGAAAACACCGCGAGGATCGTTCAGATAGGTATGGTCAAATATCTCATACTCACGCTCGATTACGGCGCCGCGGACGAAGTGCTTGACTGGGCGGGGAAAGTGATAGAAAGCCACCCCGATTGCAACGTCATAGTCACCACGCACTGCTATCTGTTCCGTGACGGCACGACGCTCGACGCCAACGACGTATGTCCGCCGACCGCTTCCGGCGGATACAACAACGGCGACCATATGTGGGAAAAATTCGTTTCCAGGCACAAAAACATATCGCTCGTCATAAGCGGACACGATCCTTGCGATAACGTGGTCATCACGCGCAGCGAAGGCGCCGGAGGCGCGACCGTGACGCAGATGCTCGTCGACCCGCAGGGGATGGATCTCACGTCTCCCGCCGGGATGATATGCATGCTCTATTTTTCGGAAGACGGCACGCAGGTGCAGGTCGAATACTATTCCGCCATACGTGACCGGTATTTCAAAAAGAGCAACCAGACTTCGTTCACGCTCGAAACGACAGTTTGCGAGCATACGTACGGCGAATGGGTCGCCGAAAAAGAGCCGCAGATCGGTGAGGAAGGCTTAAAACGCCGCGTGTGTTCCAAGTGCGGCCACGAAGAGACCGAAACCATCCCCGCGCTCGAAGCGCCCGTATCGGGCGAAGAAGAGCCGACGGAACCCGTAACGGAAATATCCGAAACGTCAAAGGAAAACGACGCCGATAACGGCTCCGGGATAATCGTTCCCGTCGTAATCGCCGCCGTCGCCGCCGCAGCGATCGCCGCCGCGGTCATAATAATAAAAAAGAAAAAGAAATAAAACCGCGCATAAAAATGACGGCAGGCCGGGGATCATTCCGGTCTGCCGCTTTGATTTTTAAAGCTATTCGTCTTTTTCCGCTCTTGTGTGAGTCACGTGTTCGTTCACTTCGCAGTTCGTCATAAACGAGCCGCAGTTGTCGAGCGTCACCTCGAACGGTGCGTTTTTGTCGTTTTTGCAATCGTAAAACCGTATATTGTCGGTGAACCGCGCATAGATCGCGTTGGGAGTGCTGAACGAGCAGTTGACTATTTTTACGTTCTTGTGATAATACTTTTCGTTTTCGCACGATTTGAATTCAGGTATCGAAGCCACGCCGGCACGTTCGGTCTCGAACCGCACGTTTTCAAACGTCACGTCGTTGACCGGGCTCGCTTCGAACCAGTAGTTCGTGTCGCCGGTGAACATCAGATCCATTTCGGTAAAGCAGTTTTTCATCACCGTCTTTCCGCGCGTCTGGAAGCGCAGGTGCGTGTTGGCTTTTCCGAACGAGCAGTTTTCGATATACACGTCAGGGTTGGTGTCGAGGTTTTCTATAAGGTCGCCGGGGGCGTGGTCGAGCGCCTCTTTATCGAGCGTGAGCTTTTTGGTCTTTTTGTCCACGGTTTCTATCTTAAGTATCTTGTACTGCGCCGTCTCGCGCATCGTGTGCCCGTCTTTCACGGAAATCGTGTCGCCTTCGCCGAATATCTTGAACGTGAGCGCGGGGCCTGCGCATGTGATATACATCGTGCTGCCGTCTTTGCTTTCGAACGCGTAGTAATTTGAATGTATGTTGAGCGCGTCGTCGATCATTCCGTAGAAAACGGAATTTTTGATCACAAGGTCGCCCTTGAGCGCCACCGCGTGCAGGCCGTCCGCCGTATTGGAGGCGATGCCGGGAGATTTTTCGTCGTAAAACATCTTAAGCCCGTCGAGCGTGACGTTCTTGCAGTAGATGGGAAGTATCCCCATACCCAGCCCGTTGAGGATGCGGTAGTTTTCTATGAGCACGTCTTCACTGTTGAAAGCGGTCAGATTGGATATTTCGCGGTTGCCGCCGCTCAAAACGAGCGTGGAACCGACTTTGTAACCGGGCAGGTTTTCGCCTTTGAATACAACGTCTTCGCCGTCTTCGTACGCGAGCATCATCGGGACCGCGCCGCCCCAGGGGAGGACGGCCTTTTCTTTATCGAGCGAGCCGATTATGACGACGGGCCAGCTTAAGCCTTTGAGCGTCTCGGTGTCGAACTCCTGCATGAACACAAACCCTTTGTCTATCGTCTCGTCGCGGAAATACGGGCTGTAGGGAATGAACCTGCCGTCTTTTACTTCGTAGGGGAAACCGTCTTTTACGCGGCACCGCAAATAATTTTCGTCGCGCTCTTTCAATATCATTTCGGTGGTGAAAGAGCGGTCGTACCTGACGTTTACGTTCTTTACGGCGACGTTTTTGCTGTTCGCTATGACAAACGGCTGGATCGTTCCGTGCAAAAGTATTGTCGCGCCGCCGAAATCCAGCGTGACGTTTTCTTTGCTTTCCACGCAGACGGCGACTCCGTACCCTTTGGAATGTTCGGAAAGCGAGCAGAAATATTCGTAATTATCGCTGAAGTCCGTGTCTTCCTCGTAATATTCGAGCAGTTCTTTATCGAAATAATAATAAGTGTCGCTTTCTATGGCGATCCCTTTTCGGAACAACACTTTTTTCATATTGTTTTTTCTCCCGCTTTCTTTTTGCCGCCAAGCAATTTGGCTGCGTAATATTTATCGTAATTTTTCTTAGGTCTGCCAAAGATATGCGAAATGTCTTCTATCAGTCTGTCGCCGTAAATGGCGTGACCGGCGTAATTGGGATGCAGCGCGAGATTGGAATTGGAAAAATACTTTGCGTCGAAAGGGATATAGCGGTAGCAATCGATTATTTTGATACCGTCGTATCTTTGATAGATCTCTTTCATCTTTTCCGCGGTCTCTCTCAGCGTAAAGTTCGGGCCGTTCTCGTCCGAACGCCAGATAGGCAGCAGACCTATGACGGTCGCCTTGGGGAAATACGATCCGGCGGCTTTTATCACTGTTTCCATGGTCTTTTCAAGCTCGCCGAACGCCGCTTCCTTAGGCGCGGCGCCCATACAGAACGAATTCGTGCCGTTCGCTATGAGCACGTAATCCGGCTTGATGTCGTAACCGCCCAGCAGATTGTAATCGTTGAACGACCTTCCGGAAACGGCCATGTTTATACTGTAAAGATCGTATTTCAGCGCGAGCTTGTTGAAATAGGCGCATTCGGGTCTGAGACATTCGCTGCCTTCGGTGATCGAATCGCCGAGCAGGACTATGGTCTTTTTCTTTTTGACTTTGCATACCGCGGCGTTCTTGTCTATGGATATCTTGTCTATCGCGACCGTGTGGCAGCAGGGAAAGACGAGCGTTATCCTTTTGTCACCGGGCGGCAGATCGAATTCTTCGACTATGTGATCGTTTTTGTTTACCTTTCGCGTCATGCTTTCGACCGCTTTACGGTTTATGAGCAGGCCGAACTTAAGGTCGTAATCTCTCACCTCGGCGTCCATTACGGTGCAGCTGATTTTCAGTTTGTTCGTGTCCGAATAAAAATCGAGCATCACGCCGGTCTCGTACTGGCCGGAATTCCGCGTGGTGCATTTTATGTTCTGAATAATGTTGAGCCGGTCGAAAAAGAGCCCGTATGCGTCGGTGTGGTAAGAAAGATAGTTGCAGAACAGGCCTTCGTCCAGAAACTTTTTCAGCGTGCGGTCTTTTATGGGGTATTGTTTGTCTTCTTCTTTAAGCTCTGCGTTTTCCAGTATCACGCTCACGCCTTTGTTGGCATAAAACCTCACTTCGTCTATCGCGTTTCTCCCGTTGCCGTAGAAATCGGTCGCAAAACCGTCGTTCACGTCTATGTAAACGCGATATCTCGTGAGCTTTATCACAATGTGATACCGTACGCCGGGTTCAAAAGCGGTATTACCGCTTTTGTCGCGGATCAGGTCGCAGGTGCGGTTGAAATCGGGGCAGTATCCGCCGAAATTCAGCTTGTCCCCGGCCTTGAAGACCACGAATTTTGATTGATAGATATAATCGGCGGTGAACTTTTCTTCTTCGCCCACGTTGACCGTGAAAAGCTCGTCGGGGAAAATGAACGAATCGTCCACACAGGGTTTTTCGGGAAGGGATGTGAATGTGATGTCGAACGACAGAGTGACCAGGTCTTTTTTAAGCGGGCTTTCGGGTTTTATTTTTAAAATTTCGTTCCGCATAAACGCCTCGTATACAGTTTTTGCTTCTTATATTGCCGCGGCGCACCCGGTAAAGAAGTGCGCCGCATTTTATTTGTTTTTACAGGTATGGCTTTTGCCGCGACTAATCGGAATACATCGCCTGAATGGTTTCGATATCGCTTTCGGCGGCGCTCATGCGCGCTTCAAAGCCGGCGGAGAAAGTGATCGAACCGTCCATCATCTTCTGCAGCAGCCAGGGGAGCGAGGTGTCGGTGGTCGCGTTGCCGTGGCTTCCCACGTTGTAGATGAACCCAAGGTCGGTGCCGCGCGTGCCGAAGATTATCTCCAGCATCTCCGCGCTGTTTTCGTCGGTGGTCTTCTGATATTTGAGCGTGCGTTCTATATATTCCTTTTTGACCGTGTCGGTGGAAAAATAGCAAAACGTCTGCAGGCATTCGGAAGCGAAGATGCGATCTTCGTCGCTGAGCACGTCGGGGATGGCGAACGCGTTGCCGGACCAGCTGTTGAGCAGCGTGTGGTAATCTTCCTGCTCTACGCTGTACTTGGGGATAGGCAGCACGCCGAACTCGTCTTCCATATCGGAAAACTCGTGGATATAAGACATTATCTCGCTGAAGAACAGCGATCTGCCCTCTTTGAACATCTTGCTGGTCAGTTCGCGCACGGGATCCGAAGAGACGTTGAAATAGTCGTTGGCGCAGCAGTAAAGAGTCCTGTCGGAAAACAGCTTGTTCATAGTTTCCACCACGTTTGCCGAGCGTTCGTTATACATCGAAAGCACTATTTTGCCGTTCTTGACGTCTACTATCTTTTCGCCGCTGCCGTAGAACCAGTTCCAGCTGTCGTCGGCCTGACCCACGTAACCCGTTTTGTCCCTGTAGTCGATCAGTCCGTCTTCGTTCAGGTCTTCCGACATCAGTTTGGAATATTCGTACACCAAATCGAAAGTCCATTCGCCGTCGCGGACGGTCTGGTAAAGATCCGGCAGATTGTATTTTGCGGCGAGACTCTTGTTGAAAAATACCAGCGGAGTGGCGTTGAAGCCGTAAAGACCGCAGTCGCCCTGAATGAAGAACAGCTTTCCGTTCACTTCGGCGGTCGTATTAAACGACCGGTCGAACCAAGGCGATTCGGTGTCAAAGCCCTCTATGGTGTTGAGGTCGGCGAATATGCCTTCGCCGGCGAGCGCGCCCAGACAGTATATAGAAGGCGCCACGACGTGGACTCCGAGCGTGCCGGCAAGATGGTTTTCGCGCAGCTGCTGCGCGGCGGCGCCGCTCATACGGTCGGAAACCACATAGAGTTCGCGTATCTTCACGCCCAGATAGTCTTCGGTCAGGCGGTTGCGTTCGGCTATCGCCTCGTTGACGTTGGTGGTGATGAATTCGCTGGTGTCGTCTACGTACTCGCTCGGCATTATTTCGGAGCCGTAATCGGTATTATGCCACGAACCCATTATGACGAATTCTTTGTCTTCGTAATCCTTCTGTTCAACATTGAGCACGGGTGCGGTCGATTCTTCTTCGGCGGAAGATTCTTCTTCCGAAAGTGCCGTGCTCTGTTCGGCGCTGACGGGTTCTTCTTTGCTCTGTTCTTCCTCTGTCTTGCCGCAGGCGGCAAAGCACGCGGCGAACAGAACGAAACAAAGCAGGATCGCCAATAGTTTTTTCATATAGTGCCCTCTATTAAAATGATTTTTTGATCCGGATGCGGTTATTTGCGCTATTCCAGATTCGCTTTGAAATATTCGTTCAGGTTTTCGGTATCGGCTTCAAAGGCGTTCTTGTATCTTTCGTAAAGCGAATTGAACTGCTGAGCGCCTTTGCTGTTGAGCAGCTGGATGAACATATCGTTTGCGGTGATATTCGCGGTGCGTTTGCCTATCTGGAATATAGAGCCGAGTTCGCACCCGCGCGCTTCGAAGATGAGGTCGAGCATCGCTTCGTAATCTTCTCTGGCAGTCCTTTGGGCTTTTATCATTTTTTCATAGAAGTTGAAAGCCACGGAATCGGGATATTTGATCCATGAATAATAACCCATCGCGTCCATCACGGCGGCGGCGAATTCCGCATCTTCCTTGCCGAGATTCGCGGCTATGAAGTAGCCGTTGGCTACCCAGGTGTTGACCAGCGAATAATAGTGATCCTGGTCGACCGATACCTTGGGCACGGGCAGTACGCCGACCACGTCGTCCATATGCAGTGCGATGGTACCGTTGATGCCTCCGGAAATGAACAGGCAGCGGCCTTCTATGAACGCCTGTTCAACAAACTGTCCGGGATTGTTGGAGAGCACGAACAGGTCGTTGGCACACAAGTAAGAGCTGTCGGCCATAAACTCGACTATCTTGTTTATCGCGTTGACGGCGGTCTCGGATTCGAGCGTGAGCGCGAGATATCCGTCTGCATCGCGCGAAAGGACGCGGGTGCCGGAACCGAACATCATAGCGTAAACGTCGTCGTACTGGCCGGACCATCCGAAGGTATGTTTGTACTGTTCGGTCGGGGGCAGATCCTCGTGAGGCATCGCCTTGGAATATTCTATTGCTTTGTCTATGGTCCATTCGCCGCGTTCGGCAAGTTTTATGGGATCTTCCAGACCGAGGTCCTCAATAAGGCGGGTGTTGTAATAAACGCAGGGCGTGCAGCCTTTGGCAAATATGCCCATATCGCCGGTGGTGAAGAAAAGCTGATTCGCAATGGTCACGCTTTCGTTGAAATACTGGTCCCACCAGGGATTCTCGGTATTGATGTTTTCCAGCTCTTTCAGGTTCCATATATAGTCCTCGAGCGCGAGCGTTCCGCAGTCGTAGAGGCAGAGCGAAAACATACTGTACGAATTGTCGGCATCGCTTATTATCTGCCTGACTTTCATGGGCGCCATCCCGCCGTAACGGTCGGAAGCGTAGTAGTATTCGTCTACGATGGTAACTCCGAGCAGGTCGTAAACGTTGTCGTTGCGGCGCTTGATCGCCTGGTTGACGGTGTCGGGCATCGTCTCTTCCGCGACTTCCACGTTATATACGAATTCCGAAGGCATTGTGGTAGCGGAATACGAAGTAAGGATCTTGAAAGTCCTGCCGGAATAATCGTCTCCTTTGTAAATATCGGGGTTATTGAGTATTGCCTGAGCAGGATCTTCCTCCGAAACCGGCTCGGAGTTTTCTTCTGCGGAAACCGCGCTTTGTTCGGGATTCGAGAGCTCTTCTTTGCTTTCGCTGTCGTTGCTGCCGCAGGCTGCAAAGCACGCGGCCAAAACGACAAGCGCAAGCAGCAGTGAAATCATTTTTCTCATAAGTTGTCCTCCTCCTATGCAGGAAACGGATCTGCCGTCTCACGCGTATTTACAGATTTATAATATCATATACGCGTGCAAAAATCAATAACCGCAAACGGTTTTTTGCCGTTTTCTTCCGGCGGCGCCGGAAGAAAACAAAAAAGCAGATCTGTTCGATCTGCTTTTTGTCTGCATTTATGCGCTGCCGTGTGCCGGGCGCAAAAGGACACAGCCGTTTTAAGCACATGTCACTTTTTCGATCTTTCGTAAGCCGCGCCTATAAAGCCCAGAAACAGCGGATGCGGCTTGTTGGGGCGCGATTTGAATTCGGGATGATACTGCACGCCCACGAAGAACGGCCGTTCAGTAAGCTCAACGGTCTCTACAAGGCGCCCGTCCGGCGACATGCCGCTGAGGGTGAGTCCGCATTCGGTGAGTATTTCGCGGTAATACCGCCGTCATCCGCCGGTCACGGTCACGTTGAGCGAATAATTGCCGGAAGTATCTTCCGCCACGTATGTGTAAGCGTAATAAGCGCCGCCGTCTTCATTTTCCAGGGGTATGGCGCCGATCTGCTCCATACTTCCGCCTTCCATATACATTCCGGGCTCAAGATAAAGCGGTGTGTCGAGCAGCGTGTCGTAGACCGCGAGCGCGCCGCTGCTGCTTTGCGCGTGCAGATCGAGCGTGACTCCGTACCTCACCATGATACAGCTTGCGCCGTATTCGGCGTTGAGCGAAATGCCGCCGCATCTTAAAACGCCGTCGCCTTCAAACGTTACGCTGCCGCCGTAGCCGGCGCCCCATACCGTTATGTAATCAACGTCGGACTCGCCTTCCAGGCGCACGGTGAAGCCGTTGCCCATCAGGTTGGCGTCGATAAGATAGCACGAAAAGTCGCGCAGAGTCAGCGTGTTGGTCGAACTGTCGTAATACGCGCCGTCGAGCTCGTCGAAAAGCTCTCCGCCGGGATCGTAGACGTCCCACGCCGCGCCTTTCACAAAGTATTTGGCGGTCTCATTTTCATCGCCGGTCATATAAACGCGCAGATACAGTTCCGGTCCTTCTTCGCTCCAGGAATACATACCCAGCCAGTCGGGATCGGGATGGTCGAGCTTGGGGAAAGAACCGTCTTCGGGCTCGTCGCGCGGCTCGTCCCGGGATTCTTCCCACGGTTCGTCCCACGGCTCTTCCCAGTGGCCGTGCGGTTCCTTGCCCCATTCTTCGGGATGTTCCTCGATCCATTCGGAATTCATCGTGGTGAACGCGCTGCTCAAGTAATCGTCGCCCAGAAAATCTATGCCCAGCGCCGCGTGCGCGAGCGAAAGCACCAGCGTGAGCGACAGCGCCGGCTTGAGCACGTACTGTTTGAGTATGTCGTGGCGCTTTTTGGTCTTTTGCTCTTCCGTGGGCGCTTCTGTAACAAAGACCGCGTCGTCGTTGTATTCGCTTTTGGCTATGCGCTCTTCCGCCGACTCGTGCGTTTCGGCAGGGTCGGGCGGCTCGCGCACCATGTCGCATTCACGCGGGAACGCGCCGAATTCGTCGTTGGAACCGTATGTGCGGAAGTTGGTCTCTTTGTCGTACAGTTCGCGCAATGTTCATCCCTCCTTTGTAAACAGTTTCATAAAAAACCGTTATTTTGCGGGGATGTTGTGAACGTCCACCTGCGGGAACGGGCATTCCACGCCCAGATCTTTGAAGCCGAGCAGCAGATCGTGGTTCAGCACGCGCCTGCCTATAAAGATGTTGTCTTCGTCAACTTCGCCGACGAACTTCATAA
Source organism: Clostridia bacterium (assembly GCA_017429165.1). Lineage (GTDB taxonomy): Bacteria > Bacillota > Clostridia > Oscillospirales > CAG-382 > UBA1206. Next base: position 140,379 of record JAFRPL010000007.1, on the reverse strand, counting down.
TGACCGCGCTTTCGGCGAGATCGTCTATACCGAGATACATCGGGACCTTTTTGAAAATATCGGGATGCGCCTCTTTGATGCGTTCCATAAGCGCGGGGATCTCGCGTTCCAGCTTTTTGAAATCGGTGCCGTAGGGGACGGCTATTATGCTGATCGCGCGCGAGGGTTTATCGGAACGGTTGAGTATGTTTTTCATGGCGGAATTGTTGACTATCTTTACGTTCCCGCCGGGGTCGGTGAGACTGGTGGTGCGCAGGCCTATATTCGTTACGGTGCCTCTGAAGCCGTCCACTTCGACTATGTCGCCCACGTTGTACTGGTTTTCAAAAATCATAAACGCGCCGGTGACCATATCGGCGATAAGACTTTCTGCCGAAAAGCCTATGACCAGGGCGACGATCCCCACGCTGGCGACGATGGTGGAAACGTTGACGCCTATTATGGAAAGTCCCCAGCAGAGTATGACTATGGCGGCCACGTATTTGAGCACGCTCGAAATTATCGAGACCACCGAACGGGCGCGGTGCTTTTTGGGCTTGACGAGTCCCAGAAGGAACACGGCGAGGAGCTCGGCGGCGAGCACGCCGCAGATCATGATGATCAGTTTGAGTATGGTGACGAGATCGACCTTTACGTTGTCAAAACCCTGCCACGGGATGAGCTTGGTGGTGTAGCATATCACCGCCAGAACTATCGCGATGCCCGCGAATATTGCAAGTTTGATAAGATGTTTGCGTTTTTCGTCGTTCATTTGCAACTCCGTTTCCGGCCGCAGGCGGCCATTTGGTCGTATTTTGCTTAACTTATCTCAATGATACCATACAACCGGCGCATTTTCAATATGTTTTTGAATTTTCTGCATCTCAAAAACGCAATTTGCTCTTCCTCAGGCGCGGATCGCGTTCCGGGGGGCGCGCGAGCGGGCGGAAAATGTAAATTTTTAGACCGCGCCCGCGTCTGCCGCTTGACACGGCGTTATTATAATGATATAACTATAACATAAATAAGACTAAACTTACGGAGCCGAATATGATTGATCCGATCTATACGAACATCACTCCCGCGCTCGATATCTGGAGCACGCTGACTTCTCACAAAATGCTGTTCCTGTATACCGCCGTCCTTACCGCGGCGCTCATCATTCTGATGGTGCTTTTCATAGCGCGCACCGCCCGCGCCGCGCGCGAACGCGACGAGGAAAAGAAACGCATAACGCAAAAAAAGCGCTTTTCGCGCCTTTCGGAGCTTGATTCGCGCAAGCCCGGCGAAAACGCGCAAAGCTATGACGATACGGTTTCGCTGGCGCAGCTTTGCGAACGCTTCCGCGACTTTTCGTCAGGCGAGCTCGGGCTTTATTACGATATCGACGTGATGCGCGCGTTCGTGTCGTCGCTTTCGGTGACGCGGCTCGTGATAATGCAGGGAATATCCGGCACGGGCAAGACGTCGCTCGCGTACGCGTTCGGCAAATTCATAGGCACCGACGCGGTGATCGTGCCCGTCCAGCCTTCGTGGAAAGACCGCAGCGACCTTCTGGGCTACTACAACGAATTCACCGGCGTGTTCACCGAGACCGAGCTGCTTTACCGGCTCTACGAAGCCGCCGGCAACGATAACGTCTGCGTGCTGGTGCTCGACGAAATGAACATCGCCCGCGTGGAATACTATTTTGCGGAATTCCTTTCGCTGCTCGAACTGCCCGATCCCGATTCGCGTAGGATAGAAGTCATATCCGACACGCGTGTCAACGACCCCAAACGGTTCGAAAACGGCAAGATGCTCATACCCCGGAACGTATGGTTCGTGGGGACCGCCAACAACGACGATTCCACGCTCGCCATTTCCGATAAAGTCTATGACCGCGCGATGGTCATAGAACTCGACCGCCGCGCTAAGAGCTTTACCGCGCCTCGAACCAAAGCCGTCCCGGTCTCGCGCACTTATCTGGAATCGCTTTTCGCTTCCGCACGCGCCGAGCATTCGCTCAGTTCCGGGATGCAAAGCAAAATAGAAGAATTCGACAGATATCTGAGCGAGCATATGCAGATAACGTTCGGCAACCGCATAATGCGCCAGACCGAGCAGTTCGTCCCTGTGTTCATAGCGTGCGGCGGGACCGAAAACGCCGCGGTGGATCTTATAATGAGCAAAAAAGTGCTGCGCAAGCTCGAAACGCAGAATCCCGTGTTCGTAAAATCTCAGGCGGAAGGTCTGCTCGCAGAGCTCGACCGCGTGTTCGGCGCCGGAGCGCTGCCTCTGTGCGCGTCGGCGATAGCGCGGTACGTTTCCGTGTAAGGGGTAGATTATGGCGTACGAAAACACCGGTTATTACCGAATACTCAAAGCGCTGGGCGTCGAAAGTGAACAAAGCGGCGCGCATTTCGCGGACGATTTCGCACGCGGAGGAAAAGCTTCCGTTTCGGGCACGCGGATGAACTGCGTCATAGACGAAAGCTGGGTGGATACCGTAGAAGCGGCGCTGCCGAGCGTGGGCAAGGCGATAGAACAGGCGCGCAGTCTTATAAGGGATATCGGCGAAGTGGTGCGTATCGACCGAGCCCGCAAGACAGGCAAGGATTCCGTCAGCCATCTGGCGCGGCACAGCAGCCTCATAAGGCACGTTTCCGAATCCGGCGCGCTCATCCCGGACGAGATATACGTCAACGAAAACGAAGAAGATTACGCGGTCTACGAAAACCGCTTCCTCTATCTGCTCCTTACGCAGCTTTCGTCGTTCATTTCGGTCAGATATCAGGCGATAACGCGCGCGGTCGCGGAATGCGGCGTGGCGCTTGAATTGGAACGCGAAACGAACGGCTCCGACCGTTCGGTCAAATGCGGCGTTTCGGTTTCCGAAGCGGCGTTCACCGGCGCGGCGGCGGATATAAAAACGCTGGATACCGTCAGGCGCATACGCGCTCTGCTCGCCGCGGTCAAGGCGTTCGAATCCACTCCCGTTATGCGGCTCGCCGCGGCGGCGCCTCGGCTCGTGCCGCCGGTGGTGCGCACAAATATAATAAAGAACAACGTGCATTTCAACGCGGCTTTTACGCTGTATTCGTATATCGCTTCCTATACCGGCGACGGATATACCTGCGTGCGCGAAACGCAGACCGAACGTCCGGTATCGTGGCAGGGGATGCGTATGTTCGCGGAAGCGGTGTCGCTTTTGCTCTTCGCCGCGTACAAAGAGACTTTTTCGGAATGGGACGAATGCGAAAGTGAATACGAACGCTCGCTCGTCGACGAACGGCGCGAATCGCTTCTGCGCCGCCGCAGGGAGCTTGCCGCGCTCAGAGCGCGCTACGAAATGAACGAGCTTTCGGGCTCCGAATACGTTTCCCGGCTCGAGGAAGCCGCGGCGGAATCGTATTCCGCTTTCGAATCCACTTCTTCCGAGCTCGCCTCCGTGCGTGAAACCGCTCGACTTGCGGAAGAAAAGAGCGCCTCTCTCTCCGCGGAAAACGAACGCATAACGGAGCGTTTTCTCGCGCAAAAAGAAGAATCCGCGGCCGCCGCAAACGCCGCGGTCGAAAAACTCGCCAAAGAATACGAACGCAGAATAAGCGAAGCGGCGGCTGCGAAGGAACGCGAAATGAGCGAACTGCGGGAAAAGCTGGAATCCGAACGCGATCTGCTTTCGGCGCGGGTCGCCGCGCTTTGCGCCGAAAAGGGCGAAGGATCCGATAAGACCGACCGCGAAAGCTTTTTGGAACTGGAACGCGAAAAAGCGGCTTTCGACAGGTATTTCAAAGAACAGTGGGCAAAGGCGAAAAAGCGCGTAAGGCGCGAAGAATACGCCAAAAGGAAAAACGGCAAATGAAAAAGACCGTCTTCACAACCGTATTATATTCAATATTCGCGGCGGTCGCAATGGCGGCGGGCGTGCTGCTTTGCATAACGCTTTCGGGCGGGACCGATAAAAGCACGCGCGTCTGGAATTTGCTGCTTTCGCTGCCGCGCCCGGTCACGGTCATAGCGGCGGTACTGCTCGTGACGCTCGACGTCGCGGCGATCATACTCGCGGCGACGCTTATCGTTTCGGATATCCGCACGCGCACTTCCCGCCGCGCGCTCAAAAAGAAAAAGTCCAAGCCGCGCTTTTCGCGGCTTGCCGCCATCGACGCGCAAAAGCCTGCCGCGGCGCGGTACGAAAAAGCCGAACGGCTGGACCTGTTGTGCGAACGGTTCCGCAACTTTGCCGCTTCGCAAATGGGGCTTTATTACGAAAAGGACGTCATAAGGGCGTATATCGCTTCGCTCGCGGTCACGCGCCTCACCGTGATGCAGGGCATTTCGGGCACGGGCAAGACCTCGCTCGCCTACGCTTTGGGCAAATTTTTGGGTAACGACGCCGTGATGGTGCCGGTACAGCCTTCGTGGAAAGACCGCACCGACCTTTTGGGCTATTATAACGAATTCACCGATTCGTATACCGAGACCGAGCTTTTGTGCAAGCTTTACGAAGCGAACACGAATGACGACGTTTATATCGCCGTGCTCGACGAGATGAATATCGCACGCGTGGAGTATTACTTTGCGGAATTCCTTTCGCTGCTCGAACTGCCCGAAGGCCCGGCGCGCCGCGTGCGCGTCACCGCCGACAGCCGCGAAAGCGATCCCGTACTTTTCGAAAGCGGAACGCTGCGTCTGCCCGGCAACGTCTGGTTCACGGGCACCTGCAACAACGACGATTCCACGCTCGCGCTTTCGGATAAAGTGTTCGACCGCGCGTTCGTGATAGACCTCGAACACCGCGCAAAGCCGTTCGCCGCTCCCCCCGAGCAGCCGGCGCACGTTTCGGCAAGCGAGCTTATCGCGCTTTTCGGCGAAGCGCGGCGGACGTATTCGCTTTCTGCCCCTATGCGTGAAAAGGTCGAAGCGCTGGACGAATACCTTGTGCGCGAATTCCGTATAACGTTCGGCAACCGCATAATGCGGCAGATCGAACAGTTCGTGCCGGTGTTCGTTTCCTGCGGAGGGACCGAGGACGTCGCGGTGGATATGATGATATGCCGCAAGGTGCTGCGCAAGCTCGAATCGCGCAACCCCGTGTTCGTCCGCGCCGGCGCGGACGGACTCATCCGCCGCCTCAACGAGCTTTTCGGCGCCGACAAGATGCGCGAAAGCAAAGAGTATACAGCCAGATTCAAAGAGATATGAGCTTATGAAAGATAACGGTATCAAAAAAACGCAATTCCCCGTGTCCACCGCCGTGCTGTGCGGTATCATCATCGCGGCGGCGGCGATACTTTTCGCCGTCATAACGGCGGCTATGGCGGGCGCGTTCGAGCTTGAGGAAGCGAGCGAACGCGAAAGCAGCGCTTCGTTTTCCGGGCCCGAAAGTTCCGAACAGACTGTCCCGACGACGCCCGAAATCATCGACGAAGACCCCTCGGTGCGTGTGACTATAGAAACGGCGTTTTTGCGGCCGACCGCCGAGGGCCTCGAATACGAGACCATGCTCGCGGCGTCGTATTCCGGAAGCCCGGCGCACATAAACTCGGTCAGATGTTCGGTCTGCCGCGGCGCCGAGCATATTTATGAACTCAAGCTCGCCGAACCGTTCGATCTGGAAAACGGCTCTATGATAATCCTTACGGGCACCGGCGATATCACGCTTGAAGATATGAGCGATATCGGGGCGGTATTCTGCGTCGAATGGGAAGACTTAAACGGCCGCCGCGGGAACGCGTTCGTTTACGCAAAAGCGCAAGCCGGATCTTAAAACGGAAGACCCCTGTAACGAAAGGAAAAAATGACTTACGACCAGTACGCGGCAAAAGTCCGCCGCCGCGCGGACCGCATATTCGCTTTTACGGCGTGGCTCAAAAAGCACCGCGCCGCGCTTTGCTGCGCCTTTTTGCTTGCAGCCGCCGCCGCCGCGGCGCTCATGGCGTTTTCGGGATCGTTCCTCAGCGCGCCCGTTTCGGGGACCGCGGTCTATGGCGAAAACTACGAAAGCGGCGCCGACGCGTTTCTTTGCGGCGTCACGTACGAGTATTATGACGAAAACGGCGCGGCGGTGAGCGAACTCAAAGCGGGCGAATACACCGTTTACGCGCGTACGAAGAACGTCTTCGGAACGGAACGCGAACGCTCATTCACGCTCAATATAGCGCCGCGGAGCGCCGAGCTTTCGATTGAAAGCGCCGTTTTCGAATACGGCGAATCCCCCGCGGCTGGCGACCTGACCCTTATCGGCGCCGCCGAAGGCGACAGAGTCGCGTACGCCGGGTTTTCGTACGGCGAGGAGCCGGGCGAATACGACGCCGCGATTACGGCGTTGCGCATAGAAAACGCCGCGGGCGAGGACGTTACGTATTGCTACGATATAAAGACCGCTTCGCTCCGTATACAAATCGTCCCGCGCGAGCTGACCGTCACGTTCGATTCCGCCGAAAAGACATACGATTCGCTTCCGCTCGTTTCGCCGGGTTATACTCTGAACAGGCCGCTCGCGTTTTCCGACGAGCTTTACATGGCTCCGCTTTCGGTCACCGAAGCGGGCGCGTATGCAAATACCGGCGACGTCGCGGTGTTTTCCGGCGAAAAAGACGTCACCGGCCGCTACGTTATAAACCTCGTACCGGGAACGCTGACTGTCAAAAAGCGTCCGCTCGCCGTGACTACGGCGTCGTTTAGCGCCGAATTCGACGGGACCGTGCGCGAAGAACCGCGCGAATACGCTTTCGCCGAAGGCACGCTCGTCGGCGGGCACACGCTCGACGTCGAATGGGAGTACTTCTTCTGGGCGGCGGGCAAATATCGCAACGCCGCGCGTTTCACCGTTACCGACGGCTCCGGGGCCGACGTCACGCACAATTACGATATCGAAGTCAGGGCGGGAGACGTAGAAATAGAAAAGCGTAAACTCAAAGTCAAAAGCGTCGACGCGCAGTTCGAATACGACAGCGAGATCCATTTTTTCCCCGAATATTCCGTTGTCGGCGGCTCGCTTGCCGAAGGGCATCGCATTTTAGAGGCGTCTTTCGGTTATTTCATCGACGCGGGCGAGTATCAAAACGGTTTTTGGCTCGGGATCGGCGCCGATCCGCTTATGCCCGAAGGCAGCGTTTACACAGACGGCGTGACGCCCATATCTGAGTGCTACGATATCGAATACGTATACGGCGGCGTGACCGTTACCAAGCGTCCGCTGACTCTTGAAGTCCACGTTTACAAATACGAAGCCGACGCCGGAGAATACCGCTGTTTGTTCCGGGATATTCAAAAACGCGTCGCCGCGAACGACGCGCTCGAAAACGAAAGCGGCGTAAAAGGAACGACTCTTGAAGATATAAAGAAAAATATCGCAGCCACCATAAGGCGCAACGACGATTATAACTCAAACGTCACGTTTTGCTACGATATCGAATACGTTTTTCCGGACCTCACGCAACAGGCGCTCGATCAAATGATGGAAGAAGGCATAGCGCAGAAAGATCCCGAGCCCGATAAAGAGATCGTCGAGCCGGGAACGCCGACGGGCGTGCTGTCTCCGCCGGGCAAGCCCGAGCAGAAAACGCTCGGTTACGTAAAAAGCGTTTCGAGCGGGAGGATACTGCTTCGTATCAAGAGCTTCGGCGAATACAGCGGCGAATGGGAAGAAGCCGAACCGTATTACGGCGCCGTTTTTGACAGTATGTATTCGCGGCTCATCAATCAGGGTTACCATTCGTCTAACGAAATAGAAGTCACGTTTTTCAGCGCTCCGGAATATCTCGCCGTGCCGTATTATTCGCATATCGGCGGCAGATACTACGATACCGCCGCCAAAAACGGTCGCGGCGCGTCCGCCGTGTACCGGAACATACCGCCGCCCGCGCTCAAAACGCTTTACGCGATCTCGCAGGGGCTCGGCGGCGCCGACGATTATACCGGTTTCGTCAACGAACAGTATCTTAGAATAGATCCCGCGCTCAAGCAGGACCTGCTCGCGCTGGCAAAGCAGGCGGGCGTTTCGGGCGAAGGAGCCGGCCTTATAGAAGCCATAGCCGAATACGTAAAGAGCGCGGCGGAATATTCTTACGATTTTCCCGAAACCCCGGCGAACGAGGACCCCGTGATGTTTTTCCTCACCAAGAGCAAGCTTGGCGTGTGTTCGCAGTTCGCGTCTGCTGCGACCCTTATGTACCGCGCGTTCGGAATACCTGCGCGCTATACCACGGGCATTTCGGTTTCGACCGCCGGTTCGCGCAAGCTCACCGAGTTTTACACCACCGATCTGCACGCTTGGGTCGAGATCTATCTGCCCGGACTGGGCTGGGCGCCTGTCGACGTCACCCCCGGCTATGCCGGCGCTTCGGGACCCGGCGGAAACAACTATATGCATTATGATATGATACATATAATACCTCGCAGCATTTCGGTCGTTTTCGACGGCGAGCCCCATTCCGTTACGGAATATACGGTGCTGGGCGAAGAGCTGCTCAAAGCAGGCGACCGCATAATCTGCAAAAGCGAGCTTTCCGAGCATATCTTCGCGGGGTATTATCCGCTCGACGAGCAGAAGATGTTCCGTATAGTGGACAAAAACGGAAAAGACGTCACCGCAAAGTATAATATAGATATAAAGCAGGCGTATCTTGAAATAACGCCGCTGGAGATCACCGCCGACCCGCTTATGATATACGTCGGCGGAACGGGCAGGTTTGCCGACCCCGCGTCGGTCCTGCCGCCGGAGATCGCAGAAAAGATCGATCTTTCAAGCGTAAAGACGGTATACGACAAAAGCTCGGTCAGCGAAGGGCTCAAGCCACTGGAAGGCGGCGTCTACGCCGGCGTGTATGCAGATCATTCCGAACTGGTCTGCTCGTACGAGCTGGGTATCGACTCGTACTCGCACGCGACGGGATTTTACGAAATAAGGATCACGTTCCCCGCCGACGTCGTTGCGTACGAAAACGTGCGCTTCCATTCGGGTTCTCCCGGCGCCGAAGCGTACGGCGCGCCCGCTGCCGTAACGGGCGAAAACGGCGCGACTTTCCGCCGAGCGGTGTTTATGACGTCAAGCGCCGAAAAGCCGTTCGACGGCGAATATCTCACGTCGCAAGGCATCTCGCTTATCGGCGGCGCGCTCGCGGAAGGTCACAGAGCGGAATGCGCTTTTCTCGGCGCGCAGCTTTATTCGGGCAGCGCTGAAAACACCGTTTCCGGCTTCAGGATCGTCGACGAAAACGGCGGCGACGTCACTTCGGAATATATGGCGGATATCTATTTCGGCACGCTCACTGTCGTGCCCGCCGAATATCCGCTGGGAAATATCGAAGTCACGGTGCAGGCCGATCAGACCGTTTCGCTTTCGGGCTTTTTGAGCACCGACCGTGTGGATGATATAGGCGGCACGTTCACGCTGGACGGCGACGCGCTTTCGGCGCGCATAGAAGACGGCGACCTGCTTATAGGCGTCAACGCCGGCAAAGCGTCGCTCATCGCCGTTACCGAAGGCGCCGACCTCAACGGCGACGGCGTGCTCGAATACGTCCCCACGGTCGTCAAAGGCACCGTCGAAGTCACCGCAAAAAAGACGCGGCTGCCCAAAGCGGCATTGTATATCATAATTTTCGCGTGCGTTGTGGAAGGCGTTGGCGCGGCGCTGTTAGCGCTGCCGCGCCGCAAGCGCGCGAGCGAATAAAACAAAGGAGCAAAAGGATATGAAAGTCATTGACGTTTTCAGCTGTTATTACGCCGCAAAAGGCAAATTCAACGGAGTCGCAAGGCACGGCGCGGTTGTCAAGCTCACCGCCACCAGCGACGCGGGGAACATAAGCTACGATTATTCCGTGAGCTTCTTCCCGTACGACGACCCCGAAGATTTCCGCATATCCTACGACGCCGAGTTTTCAAAGACGGCGTATTCCGCCCGCGGCAGAAGATCGGCAAAGCGCGAAAAAGAGCTGCTTTCCGCGCTGCGCGAAGAGATCGACGCGCTCGCCGTGGAAAACGGCGGCAAAGTGTATTGGGAAAAGCCGCTTATCGAAGAGCGCAGAGGATAAAACGAGCGAATGATCGCACGGTTATCTACCCATTTATATTGTATAATAACTTTTGAGATCTGGCGGCGTTTGCCGCCAGATTTTTATTGACAAAACGTAAAATATATGATAGTATGAAAATGCGACGTAACTGAATACACAAACACAATGTCTTAAAAAGACGCTTGGCGCACATTTTTATTTCCGATAAAAATGTATGCTCCCTTTTTGTGTGCTTTTGTCTTTAAGGCATTGTGTATAGAATGTTGCGTCGCGGCTTGGAGCCATACATTTTTTGTGCGTGGCCCCGTGCCGCGCACTTTTTTGGTTTTTACATTTTTATACAAAGGTGGTAACTATGAAAAGGTTTCTTACGGTTTCGGTCTCACTTATCCTTACGGCTGCGCTGTTGCTGTCGTTTTCGGTGTTTTCCGAATCAGGCTCCGGCGCGCCTTATATTATAGGCGATTTCGACCGTAGCGGAGGTGTCGATTCGAATGACGCCATCTATCTTTTGCGGCACGTGCTGTTTACTGATGATTATCCGCTTTGCGATCATTCGGATTCGTATTGGGTAATAATCAGCGAGCCCACGGATACCGACGAAGGAGAAAAGCAGCTGATTTGCCGCCATTGCGGTCAGGTCCTTCAAACTAACGATATGCCCGTGATAACGTATCAGGCGGGAAAATCCGCTTACGAGATCGCGGTGGAAGAAGGTTTTACCGGCTCCGTCACCGAATGGATCGCGTCGCTTGTCGGGCCTCAGGGAATGCAGGGCGAAAAAGGCGACAAAGGTGATAAGGGCGACAAAGGCGATAAGGGCGACGCCGGCGTGGACGGCAAATCCGCCTTTGAACTTTATCAGCAGGCGTACCCCGAATACACCGGCACTTACACCGATTGGCTCGCTTCACTGAAAGGCGACACCGGCGAACAGGGTCCACAAGGTCCGCAGGGGATTCAGGGCGAACAGGGACCGCAAGGTGAACAAGGTCCGCAGGGCGAAGCCGGACCTCAAGGGCCGCAGGGTGAAAAGGGCGACGTCGGCGTAGACGGCAAATCGGCGTTTGAGCTTTATCAGCAGGCGTATCCCGAATATACCGGCACCTATACCGACTGGCTCGCTTCGCTCAAAGGCGAAACCGGTGATCAGGGACCGCAAGGCCCGCAGGGTGAGGTCGGGCCTCAAGGGCCACAGGGTCCGCAAGGTGAAAAAGGCGATAAGGGTGACGCCGGCAGAGGTATCGCGCAGATCACCTATGAAAACGGTCAGCTTATCATTCAATATACCGACGGAACGTCTGACAGTTTTGCTTTGACACTTCCGGAAGAATCCAGCGAACCCGCCGAAGAATCCTCCGAACCCGGCGAAGAATCATCCGAACCCGCCGAAGAATCCAGCGAACCCGCCGAAGAATCATCCGAACCCGCTGAAGAATCCTCGGAACCGGAAGAAGAATCATCTGAACCGGGCGAAGAATCTAGTGAACCGGAAGAAGAATCCAGTGAAGAAACAGAAGATGATTATTTTATCTTCACCCAGCTCGATGACGGCACTTACGAAGTAAAGGCGAAAGACGCGTCTAAAATGCCCGAGACTCTCACAATTCCCGCCGAACACGAAGGCGTAAGCGTAACGAGCATAGCGGCAAGCGGTTTTGCCGACTGCGCGGGGATCAAGAAGCTGATCGTCGAAAACGGCATAGTGAATATCGGCAGACGGTCTTTCTACAACTGCACCGCGCTCGAAGAGGCGCATATCCCGCAAAGCGTAACGGATATCGGCGCGCAGATATTTTATAAATCCAATTCTTTAAATACCGTTTATTATGATTCGCTTTACGCAAACAGCGATAATCCCATTCTCGGCCTTGTAAGTATTAAAAAACTTATATTGAACGGCGCTGAGATACCGCAAAACTTTGCGCAAAATCTCGGCTTTATCAACAACGTCAATGAAATTATCGTTGGCGATAACGTCACAAGCATTGGCAATGCGGCGTTTTCAGGGTGCACATCGCTTGAGACTATAACGCTCCCGTTTGTTGGAGGCGGCGACAGTTCAAATACTTATCTGGGTTATATTTTCGGTGCCGAAAGATACGATAATAACTCAAGTTACGTACCCACGTCTCTTAAAACTGTTATCATTACCGACGCTTGCACTAGCATAAGCAATAATGCTTTCTATAACTGCAGTTGCCTAACGAGCGTGACTATCGGCAACGGTGTACAAAGCATTGGTCTTGGCGCGCTTCGTGGCTGCGATAATCTCGCGACACTTTCGGTGCCGTTTCTTGGCAAAAGCAACGATGCAACGGCATACGAAGCTGTGCTGGGATACGTCTTCGGATATACGACAGCATGGAAGAGCGGCAATTATGTTACTAGTAGTTCTACCGCTTTTGTTAATAGCAACGCGGGAACAACGCCTAGCGGAACTTCGTGGCAATACAGTTGCCGTAATTACTTTTGGAGCGGCAACAAATACTGTTTGCAATCGTATTACTACTATATACCGTCGAGTCTGAAGAATGTTACAGTGACCGGTTCGAAGGTCAGCGATTTTGCGTTTTTCAACTGTACAGATATTACGAACGTAACTATCCTCGAAAGCGTTGCTAGCATTGGTGAGTGGGCGTTCTACAATTGTACCGGTCTCACGAGCGTTGTCATTCCCGACAGTGTCACGAGCATAGGTGAACGTGCATTCTACAACTGCACCGGACTCACGAGCATTGAGATCCCCGACAGCGTAACAAGCATGGGCAATTATGCGTTCTACAAATGCACCGGGCTTACTGACGTGAACATTGGTAATAGCGTCACGAGTATAGGCAATCAAGCGTTCTACAACTGCACCGGACTCACAAGCATCGAGATCCCTGACAGCGTAACGAGCATAGGTGAAGGTGCGTTCTACAACTGCACCGGGCTCACGAGCGTGACCATTCCAGACAGCGTTACGAGCATAGGCAATAAGGCGTTCTACAATTGCAATGGTCTTGAAGTAATACTTGTTGACAATAATAACGAAGTGTATGCCTCATATAACAATTGTTTGATAAGTAAAGTCGATGGCACACTTATACTGGGGTGCAGTAACAGCATAATTCCCAACGATGGTATTGTCACGAGCATAGGTGAACGTGCATTCTACAACTGCACCGGACTCACGAGCATTGAGATCCCCGACAGCGTAACAAGCATGGGCAATTATGCGTTCTCCGGCTGCACCGGGCTCACGAGCGTTGTCATTCCCGACAGTGTCACGTACATAGGCTATTACGTGTTCCAAAATTGCACTGGACTCACGAGTATCGAGATCCCTGACAGCGTTACGAGTATACGTGGCTACGCGTTCTCAGACTGCACCGGTCTCACGAGCGTTGTCATTCCCGACAGTGTCACGAGCATAGGTGAACGTGCATTCTACAACTGCACCGGACTCACGAGCATTGAGATCCCCGACAGTGTCACGAGCATAGGTGATCATGCATTCTACGGCTGCACTTCACTTGAGACAATAACTCTCCCGTTTATTGGTGACGGCAGTAGTTCAAACACATATTTGGGCTTTATTTTTGGAGCCGATGGTTTTGGTACCAACTCCGAATATGTGCCTGCATCTCTCAAAACAGTTATCATTACCGACGCTTGCTCAAGCATAGACTATGGTGCATTCTACAACTGCACCGGACTTACAAGCATCGAGATACCCGACAGCGTAACGAGCATTGGTGAGTGGGCTTTCTGCAACTGCACCGGACTCACGAGAGTGTCTATCGGTAACGGTGTAACGAGCATAGGCAGTTATGCGTTCTACGTCTGCACCGGACTCACAAGAGTGACTATCCCCGATAGCGTTATGAGCATAGGCAGTTCTGCTTTCTCCGACTGCACCGGGCTTACGAGCATCGAGATACCCGATAGCATCTCGAGTATAGGAAGCCAGGCTTTCTGCAACTGCACCGGACTCACGAGCGTGACTATCCCAGATAGCGTAATGAGCATAGGCAATTATGCGTTCTGCAACTGCACCGGACTTACAAGCGTGACTATCCCCGATAGCGTTATGAGCATAGGCAGTTCTGCTTTCTCCGACTGCACCGGGCTTACGAGCATCGAGATACCCGACAGCGTTATGAGCATAGAATATTCTGCGTTCAGAAACTGCACCGGGGTTACCGAAATAAACTATACCGGCACCAAAGCGCAGTGGAACAATATCAGCAAGGGCAGTGATTGGGATTCCGATACCGGCAACTACATTATCCATTGCACGGACGGCGACATAAACAAAGAATAGAAACAACACAAACGGCAAAAAAGCAGGTCGGATCGATCGGCCTGCTTTTGTTATGCGCAAAAACGTCATTCCTGCTTATTCATTATCTTATATATCTCGCCTTTGCCGACGTTGCGGTCGGATGCGGCGGCTTTCATGGCGTCCATTTTAGAAAGCCCCTCGTTCATATAGTGCGCCACATGTTCTTCCACGGTCAGCGAATGCCAGAACATATCTTCGTCGTTCGCGGTATATCCTTCCACCACCAGCACGTATTCGCCGCGCACGTTTTCTTCCGCCGCCACGCGTTCGCACAGCGCGCCCAGCGTGGAATATTCCACCTTTTCGTTGAGCTTGGTCAGCTCCTTGCACAGCGTGGCGCGGCGGTCGCCGAACACGGTCCGCACCGAATCGAGCACGCGCAAAAGGTCGTGCGGCGGCGCATAGAACACGGTGGCGCGTTCGTCGCGCGCTATCTCGCGCAGTCTGGCAAGGCGTTCGTTCTTGCTTTCGGGCAAAAATCCTTCAAAACAGAACCTGCGGCAGTTGATACCGCTCGCCGAAACAGCCGTGACGGCGGCGCAGGGGCCCGCGAGCGGTATGACGGTCACGCCGTTTTCGTGGCACAGCCGGACCAGGTCTTCGCCGGGGTCGGATATTGCGGGGGTGCCGGCGTCGGTGATCAGGGCGCAGACCGCGCCTTCGGACATGCGGCGCAGCAGTTCGGCTCCGCACTGTTTTTTGTTATGCTCGTGGTACGGGACCATGGGCTTTTTCATTCCCAACAGCGCAAGCAGCTTTCCGCCCACGCGGGTGTCCTCGCACGCCACAAAGTCGGCGTCAGCAAGCGTTTCACGCACGCGCGGCGAAATATCCGAAAGGTTGCCTATCGGGGTGGGGACGACGTACAGCGCGCTCATTTTACGCCTTCTCTTCGCGCTTGCGGTGCTTGAGCATACGCAGTTTCAGATACAGCTTGGGCAGATGGTGGACCAGGAAATCCTTCAGCTTGTTTCTGACCGCGGTGTAGCCGTCGTGGAGCCAGACGTATAACTTGCGCGGTATAAATTTGCCGGTGACGCGGTGATCGAGCCATTTTTCATAAGGCTTGCCAAGCCAGCGCGGCATGGCGAACGCCCATTTATAGCGCTTTACAAAGTGCATAAAGTACGCTTCTATATAAAGCACCTGCACTTCGGGGAACTGCGGCTGTACCAGCGGGACGCGGCGCTTGGCGTCAAGGTCGTCGGGGATGAATCCCGCTTCTTTGGAAATATCGTAAAGCACCGTGCCGGGGTAAGGATAGAATATGTTGGGTATGACGCGGTCGGATTTTATTCTTGCGTTGAGCTTGATGGTCTTGAGCGCTTTGTGTATATCCTCGAACGGCAGGCCTATGATGTTGTAGGTCAGCTGAGCGATGCCGTATTTGTGGAACCAGTTCGAGCAGTTGATTATCATCTCGTCGGTCTGGTAGCGCTTAAGGTATTTGAAACGCATCTCCTGGTCGCCCGATTCAAGGCCCATATCTATGGTGTAGAACCCGGCTTCTTTCATCTTGCGCACGGTGTCTTCTTTGAGTATGTCAAAGCGGATGTTGCCGGTGCAGGGAAGATGTATCTCTTTTTTGTACATCTCTATAAAGGTGTCGAACCATTCCGGGAACATATTGAATATGGCGTCGCGGAAATTGATGAACTGTATCTGCGGGTATTTGCCCAGCAGCGTTTTGAGGTAGAGGATGGCGTTTTCGGGCGAGCGGAAACGCGCGTAGATCTTTTTGTTAGGGTATACTTTGCGGAAGTTGCCGTTGCCGCAGTAGGTGCAGTTGTAAAAGCATCCGCGGCTGACCACCACTATCGCGGTGTTGACTTTCATCGATTCGAGATTGGCATAATCGAAAAGGTCGAAATCGGGGATGGGGATGCGGTCAAGATCGGCGAACAGCGGCCGCACGGGGTTCTTTATGAACGAGCCGTCCTCGTCCTTGAACCAGAGCGATTCTACCGCGGAATAATCCTCGCCGGCGGTCATTTTGTCCAGAAGTTCAAGCTCGGCGTATTCGCCGTCGCCGATGCACACGCAGTCGACGCCTTCGGCGGAAAGCACTTCCTCGGGCACCAGAGTGGCGTGGTACGAGCCGCATATGATGAACGCGTCCGGGCAGACCTCTTTGGTCCATTTTATATAAAGCTGCGAATCGGGGAAGGCGGTGGTGCGGATGGAAAAGCCGATGACGTCGAACTCGCCCAGCGCGAGCAGGCCTTCTTTGTATTCGTTTTCGTCGTAATAATGCTTTAAATGATACAGCTTGCAGTCGTGCCCGCCCTCTTTGAGCACGGCGGATATCGAAGCCAGCCCTTCGGAATAGTTGCCGCCGCCGCTCCCCGCCACCGAACGGTCGGTGTAATCGGGGTAAACGAGCAGCATTCGCGCTTTTCTGCCTTTAAGATCTTTGAATTTCAAGGCCTTGTTCTCCTTTATATATCAAATATATTATTATCCTGATAGTGCTGTTTTGGGAATGTTGTTTGGGGTTGAATCATTCTTTGGCGTCGTACCACGTCTTGCCTGTGCCGGCGTCCGCCGTTAGCGGAACGTCAAGCCGCGCGGCGTTTTCCATGCATGAGGTGAGGATCTCTTTTGCGCGCGCCGAATCTTTTTCCGCCGATTCCACTATTAGTTCGTCGTGCACCTGCATTATGATGCGCGCGTCGAGACCTGCTTCTTCAAGCGCTTTTTCGGCGTTTATCATGGCTATTTTTATAATATCTGCCGCGGTGCCCTGGATCGGCGTGTTCATCGCGACTCGTTCGCCGAACGCGATGAGCGTCTTTTTGGAAGAGCGCAGCTCGGGGATGTAGCGCCTTCTGCCGAACATCGTGGTGACGTATCCGTCCTCGTGCGCCTGCGCCTTTACGCGTTCGAGATAATCGCGTATGTCGGGGTAGGTGTTGAGGTAATTTTTTATATATTCGCCCGCCTGCTTTTTGGTCATACCTATATCCTGGCCGAGCGAATAATCGCTTATACCGTAAATGATGCCGAAATTGACGGCTTTCGCCTGCTTGCGCATTTCGGGCGTGACTTGACTTTCCGGCACGCGGAAGACTTTTGCTGCGGTGGAGGCGTGTATGTCTTTGCCTTCGCGGAACGCGTTTATCATCGCTTCGTCGCCCGAAACGTGCGCCATCACGCGCAGTTCGATCTGTGAATAGTCGGCGTCTATCAGCACGTATCCTTCTTTGGCGCGGAAGAATTTGCGCAGTTCTTTGCCTTCGGGCGTGCGGACCGGGATGTTCTGCAGATTGGGTTCGGTGGAAGAAAGCCGCCCCGTCTTGGTCAGCGTCTGGCGGAACGTGGTGTGCACTCTGCCGTCGGCGGACACCGCGGAAAGCATCCCGTCGCAGTAGGTGGATTTGAGTTTTGCCATCTTGCGGTACACAAGCACCAGATCGGGCACGATATGGTAGGGCGAAAGCATTTCCAGCACTTCCGCCGAGGTGGAATAGCCGTTTGCGTTCTTTTTGTAGTGGGGAAGTCCCAGCTCCTCGAACAGCACCGCTCCAAGCTGTTTTGGCGAATTGATGTTGAATTCATGCCCCACGGCGCCGTAAACGGCGTTTTCGGCTTCTTTCATCTGTACTTCGAGCGCTTTGCCGTATTCGGCGAGCCCTTCGGTATCCAGGCCGAAACCGCTGTATTCTATATTCGCGAGCGTCCGCGCAAGCGGAAGCTCTATGTCGCGGTAAAGCGAAACGCCGTGCATTTCCTCAAGCAGGGGAGCGAGCGCGCTTTCGAGCCGCGGAAGCAGCGAGCAGAGCGATCTGTATTCGTTTATGCCCAGGTAATTGAGCACCGCTTTTTCTGGCGTGAGGCCGTTTTCGGCAGGCGACACGATATACGCCATCAGCGAAACGTCTTCGAAATCGCATCCGAACGTCCAGCCGCGTTCCAGAAACGCGCGTATGACTTCTTTTGCCGACCAGAACACGACCGTCTTTCCTTTGCGGAAAAACGCCGCGCCGTTATCATCGAGCGGGCAGGAAAAGAGCTTTTCGCCGTCGCTTATGAAAACCGTATCGCCGTTTATTTCGGCGTAGAACTTTCCGGCCTCGAGCGCGCAGAGCTCTTCCGCGCTTATCTGCGCGCATTCGCCGCCTTCGTCTATTACCGCGCTCTTTTTGAGCGACATCCCGTTGATGAGCGCGCCGAACTCCAGCTCGCTGAAGAGCTCGAACAGCGCGTCGTCGTCGCGCTCGCGCAGGGCGTAATCGCCGGCGTCTGCGGATATCGGCGCGTCGCGCACTATCGTCGCCAGAAAACGCGATTCGTATGCGCTGTCTTTGCCCGCTTCGAGCTTGGCGCGGTTCGCGCCTTTTATTTCGTCTATGTGTTCGTAAACGCCGTCGAGCGTGCCGTATTGATTGATAAGCGCCAGCGCGCCTTTTTCGCCTATGCCGGGAACGCCTTTGATGTTATCGGAAGTATCGCCCATTATGGATTTTACGTCTATGAGTTGTTTCGGCTCTACGCCGTAGAGCTCTTTTATCGCCTGAGTGGTGATGAGCTTTGTCTCGTTGTTCGCGGCGAGCCGCACCGTGGTGAGTTCGCTCACCAGCTGAAAACTGTCGCGGTCGCCGGTGACGAGCACGCATTCGGCGCCTTCGGATTCCGCCATGCGCGAAACGGTGCCTAAAATATCGTCGGCTTCGTAGCCCGGGCATTCAATCACGGCGAGCCCCAAAGACGCGGCTATTTTTTTGGAAAAGGGAAGCTGTTTTGCAAGGTCCTCGGGCATCCCCTTGCGGGTGGCCTTGTAGCTTTCGCACGCTTTGTGCCTGAACGTCTTTTCGGGCAGATCGTACGCTATCGCCGCGTGGGTGAAGCCGCCTTCCGAAAGGTTTTTGCGCAGTATGTTGACAAAGCCAAAAAGCGCATTCGTGGGAAACCCGTCCTTAGTGCTCAAGGGCCGGACTCCGTAAAATGCGCGGTTGATTATGCTGTTCCCGTCGAATACGATAAACCTTTTCATAGAAAGCGCCTTTTCATATTTTTCATCCTTATAAGTTTACCATATCCGACGGGTTTTGTCAATGATATTAAATCGGATTATTCTATTATATTGGAAGTGATGTAGTCCACGCCCCACGATACCATACGCTCGGCGTCTTCGAGGCGGTCGACCGTCCAGACGTTGACTTCGAGTCCGGCGTCGTGTATGACTTTCACGTCTTCCTCGTGCAGGCCGCCGATATAGATATCCAGCGAAAGGCCGTACTTTTTCATCGCGTCGAACACGTTTTCGTCGAACTGGCCGGTCAGGTACTGCATCTGCTGATCGGGCAGGAGCGAACGCAGTTTTATGAGGTTATCGAGCGAAAACGAAATGAATATGACGTTTTCGAGCCAGCCGATATTCTTTATGCGTTCTATCATTTCGCCCAGCCATTCTTCGGTGTAGCCGCCCTTGAGCTCGAGCACGCAGCGCTTTTCGTATCTCTTGCAGGTCTCTATATATTCTTCCATCGAGCAAAGGCGCAGGTCAGCTCTGGACCGCACGCCGTTCTTATCGCGCAGTCTCAGCGCGCGGAGCGTTTCGTACGTGGTCTGTTCGGGATACAGCTTGTCTATCCCCATGCGTTCGGTGTTGTCGTCGTGGAGCAGGATGAACTGCCCGTCGGCGGTGCGGCGCACGTCTGTCTCCACGCCGAAATAGCTTCTGTTGCCTGCGGCGATGAACGCGGCGTTGGTGTTTTCGGGCTCGATCCCGCTCACGCCTCTGTGCGCTACCATTTTTACGTTGTTTTTGTTCGCGAGTTTTACGGTGTTCATAAGAAATCCTCCGTTTTTATTATATATGGTTTGCCTTTATCAGGCGAAAAGCGCGTTTATCTCGGCGCTTACGGCGCTTATCTGTCTGTCGGTATCAGAACTGTCGGCGCCTTTTACGAGTATATACGCCTTGACCTTGGGCTCGGTGCCCGAAGGACGGATCACCACCGCGGAACCGTTTTCGGTGCGGTAATACAGCATATCGGCTATTGGAAGTCCGGTAGGACGCTTTTCGCCGGTCGCGGCGACCGTTTCGGACTGCGCGATACAGTCGCCGTAAACCGCCACGCGGCTGCCGCCGAACGAATCTATCGCGCGCGAACGCAGCGTTTCCATACGGCGCTTCATCTCGGTCATCGGAGTCGCGCCGCTTATGGCTATGCTCAGCGTCTTTTCGGCGTGGTAGCCGTATTCTGCGAAGATATCGCAAAGCGCGTCATAAAGAGTTTTGCCCGCGGATTTGTAAAAGCAAGCCGCCTCGGCGATAAGCAGCGCCGCCGCCACGCCGTCCTTGTCGCGAACGTATCCGCCCGAAAGAAAGCCCTGGCTTTCCTCGTAGCCGAAAATGAACGTGTGCTCGCCGGACGCGGCGTATTCCTTTATTTTTTCGCCTATATATTTGAAACCGGTCAGCACTTTTACGGGCGTCACGCCGTTTTTGAGGCAGATATCGTCGAACAGTTCCGAAGATACCGCCGACCTGACCGCGGCGGCGTTTGCGGGGAGGCGGCCCGCTTTGCGGCGGGCTTTGATTATATAATCTATAAGCAGCGCGCCGATCTGGTTGCCCGACAGCGCCGTGAATTCGCCGTTTTTCTGCTTTACCGCAACTCCCAGTCTGTCGCCGTCGGGATCAGTGGCGATTATAACGTCTGTGGCGAGACGGTTTTGCTTTATGAATTCCAGCGCGCACGCAAAGCAGGCGGTGTTTTCGGGGTTGGGCGACGCCACGGTGGGGAAGTCGCCGTCCGGTATATCCTGCTTTGGCACCGAATGGAACCTGCTTATCCCCGCGCGGCGGAGCGCTTCGGGGACGAGCTTGTAACCCGCGCCGTGCAGCGGCGTATAGACCAGTTCGAGCGAATCGCCGTATTCTTTTATAAGAGAGGGATCTATGCGGCATTCAAGCACGGCTTTCAGATACGCTTCGTCGGTCTCTGCGCCTATCATCTTTATCATGCCGCTCTGCACATAGCGGCCGGTATCGCGTTCCGCGGGGGCGAGCACATCAATGCGCGCCATCTCGCGGGCGACCGCGTCGGCGTGCTCGGGCGGAAGCTGAGCGCCGTCTTCCCAGTACACCTTGTAGCCGTTGTATTCGGCGGTATTGTGTGAAGCGGTCACGTTTATTCCGGCGATACAGCCGTGGTGCAGCACCGCGAACGAAAGCTCGGGCGTGGGGCGTAGCGACTCGAACAGATATACCTTGATCCCCTGACCGGCGAGCACGCACGCCGCCGTCTCGGCGAATTCGCGCGAGTGGTTGCGGCAGTCGTACGCTATCGCCACTCCGCGGTCGCCTCCGCCGGCGTCGAGCACGAGCTTTGCCAGCGCGCGCGTCGCCTGCGCGACGGTCAATACGTTCATACGGGCGATGCCCGCGCCCATCACACTGCGCAGCCCCGCGGTGCCGAAAGCCATGGGGCAGGCGAACCGCGCCGCGATCTCGGCTTCGTTACCTTTTATATTATATAGTTCTTTTCTCGCCTCTTCGTCGATGAACGGCGACACCAGCCATCTGCTATATTCGGCGTTCATTCGGCGCATATCTCCTTTTCGAGCGCGCGTGCGAACTGATCGGGGCAGCTCGTGGATTTGAATCCGCATCTTATGCCTTTGAGGCGTTCGATCACTTCGGCGGCGGCAAGTCCCTCGCACAGCGCCGAAACGCCCTTGAGGTTGCCGTTGCACCCGCCCATGAACGAAATGTCGTGCAGAACGCCGTTTTCGTCTATGTCAAATGTCACGCCGCGGCTGCAGGTGCCGCTGAATTCGTATGTTCTTTTCATTCCTTTTTGCTCCTTGTCGTTATTTATATAAAGATTATATCATTCTTTTTTGAAAAGTAAACCGCAAAAAAGACGATTTTTGCAAAAAAACGGCGTTTTTTTGCGTGTTCATAAAATGTTTACAATTTGTACGGGCAATATTTTAAAAAAAGCAAAAAAAGTCTTGACAAACCTTGCAAAATGTGATATTCTACTCGAGCTCGGTATGCGTAGAAGCCGGAGATTGCCGCTGAAACAGCGCGGGTAACTTCGGTGGAGTATGTCAGAGAATCTGGCGAAATGAGGCATTTTTTAAGGGGAGTTTCCGAAACACCCGAGAAGATGTTCAAGCTCTTGCCGCCGGCCGGGCAAATAAAAAACACACATTAAAACAGGAGGCAAACCCCAACCATGGCAAACAAAGAAAGAATCCGCATCAGACTCAAAGCTTACGATCACACCCTTATCGATCAGGCGGCCGAAAAGATCGTCGAGACCGCTAAGAGAAACGGCGCCGCAGTTTCCGGCCCCATTCCTCTTCCCACCGATAAAGAGATCATAACCATCCTTCGCGCCGTTCACAAATATAAAGATTCGCGCGAACAGTTCGAGACCCGCACCCACAAGCGCCTTATCGACATAATCAAGCCGTCGCCCAAAGCAGTCGACGCGCTCATGTCCATAGAGCTCCCCGCCGGCGTGGATATCGAAATAAAACTCTGATCAACCAAAATACAGGTCACGTCGGCAAAGCCGACCAATAACCAAGGAGGATAATACAAATGAAAAAAGGACTCATCGGCAAAAAGATTGGCATGACGCAGATCTTTGATGAAAAAGGGAACGTCGTTCCCGTCACCGTCATCAACGCGGGCCCCTGCGTGGTCGTACAGAAGAAGACGCAGGAAAAAGACGGCTATTCCGCCGTTAAGCTCGGGTTCGAAGACATAGCGGAAAGAAAGCTTTCCAAACCCTTAAAAGGCGAATTTACCAAAGCGGGCGTTTCTTTTAAGAAATACCTCAAGGAATTCAGACTCGACAACTCTTCCGAACTCGAAGTCGGCGCAACCCTCACTTCGGACGTCTTCCAGGCGGGCGACAAGATCGACGTCACCGGCGTTTCCAAAGGTCACGGCTTCAGCGGCGTCATCAAAAGATGGGGCTGCCACCGCCTCAGAATGACCCACGGCACCGGCCCCGTACACCGTCAGGCGGGCTCCATGGGCGCCAACAGCGATCCTTCCAGGATCATGAAGAACAAAAAGATGGCCGGCCAGTACGGCAACGTGCAGGTCACCGTTCTTAATCTCGAAATCGTCAAGGTCGATGCGGAACGCAACCTTCTCGCCGTAAAAGGCGCAGTCCCCGGCGCGCGCGGCGGTATCGTGTTCGTCCGCAACACCGTTAAATAATTCGGGAGGGAGGAAACATAAATGGCTAACGTAAAAGTTTACAATATGAAAGGCCAGGAGGTCGGAACGCTCGAACTCAACGACAGCGTTTTCGCAGCCGAAGAAAACACTTACGCGGTACACGCGGTAGTTAAAGCTTACCTCAGCAACCAGAGACAAGGTACCCAGTCCACCCTCACCAGAAGCGAAGTTTCCGGCGGCGGCAGAAAGCCCTGGAGACAAAAGGGAACCGGCAGGGCCAGACAGGGCTCCATCCGTTCTCCGCAGTGGACTCACGGCGGTATAGCGCTCGGTCCCAAACCCAGAACCTACAAAATGTCCGTCAACAAAAAAGTCAAAAGAGCCGCAATGCTTTCCGCTCTTTCGTCTAAAGTGGCTTCGGGCGAACTGATTGTCGTCGACAATATCGCGCTTGAATCTTACAAGACCAAAGCAATAGTGGAATTCCTCGATGCGGTCAACGCCGCCGGCAAGACTCTTATCGTGCTCGACAAGGTCGACAAAGTCGTCATCGGCTCCGCAGCAAATATCCCCACAGTCATGACAGCCCTTTACAACACCGTCAACGTTTACGACCTCGTGAACTACGGCAAACTGGTCATCAGCAAAGACGCGGTCATGAAACTCGAGGAGGTTTACGCACAATGAAAACTGCACACGATATCATAATAGCGCCCGTCATCACCGAAGCTTCAATAGCGAACATGCACGACAAAAAGTACACGTTCCGCGTAGCTGACGACGCCAACAAGATCGAGATCGCCAAAGCCGTGGAAGAGATCTTCCAGGTAAAGGTAGAAAAAGTCACCACCATCACCATGAAATCCAAGCCCAGAAGAGTGAGATACGTCGCAGGCAAGACCAGCGAATGGAAAAAAGCCATCGTCAAGCTTACCGCCGATTCCAAGACCATCCCGTTCTTCGACAGTCTTATGTAATTCGAAAGGAGTTTGAACCATGGCTAACAAGACTTATAAACCCACAACTCCCTCGAGAAGAAACATGGTTACCCCTTCTTTCGAAGAGATAACCAAGACCACCCCCGAAAAGAGTCTTATCTGCGTTCTTAAAAAGCACGCCGGCCGCAACAACACCGGCCGTATCACCGTAAGACATCAGGGCGGCGGCAACAGAATCAAGTACAGAATAGTCGATTTCAAACGCGGCGGCGAAGGCTCTGCCAAAGTTACCGCTATCGAATACGATCCCAACCGCACCGCTTATATCGCTCTTACCGAAAACGAAGAGGGCAAAAAGAGCTACATCATAGCTCCCAACGGTCTTAAAGTGGGCGACGTTATCCACACCGGCGAAAACGCCGATATCAAAGTGGGCAACGTACTTCCCATCGCCAAGATCCCCGATGGTACCATCATCCATTCCATCGAGCTTTATCCCGGCCGCGGCGCTCAGCTCGCACGATCCGCCGGCGCTGCCGCTCAGCTCATGGCTAAAGAAAACGGCGTCGCTCAAGTCCGTCTTCCTTCCGGCGAAGTCCGCCTGGTAAGACTCGACTGCCGCGCCACCATAGGTCAGGTCGGCAACCTCGAGCACGAAAACATCAAGCTCGGCAAAGCCGGTAAGACGCGTCACCTGGGTATCAGACCTACCGTCCGCGGTTCCGTCATGAACCCGTGCGACCATCCTCACGGCGGCGGCGAAGGCAAATCGCCTATAGGCCGTCCCGGTCCCGTAACTCCGTGGGGCAAACCTACGCTGGGTTACAAGACCAGAAACAAGAAGGCACGCACCGACAAGTTCATTGTCAAACGCAGAAATGCCAAGTAAGTCGGTAAGGAGGAATTAATATGAGCAGAAGTATCAAAAAAGGCCCGTTTGTAGAAAAGAAACTCTACGACAGAATTTGTGCCATGAACAAGAACGGCGAAAAGAGAGTTTTAAAGACCTGGTCGCGTTCTTCCACCATATTCCCCGAATTCGTAGGCCATACGATAGCCGTCCACGACGGCAGAAAACATGTTCCCGTATATGTTGTCGAAGATATGGTCGGCCACAAGCTCGGTGAGTTCGCTCCCACCAGAACTTTCAGAGGCCACGCCGGATCCAAGACTTCCAATAACGGTAACTGATAAAGGTTGAAAGGAGTCTTAACAGTGGAACAGAAAATTGCAAAAGCGCATCTCAGACAGCTGCGCATGACACCGCGCAAGGTAAAGATAGTCCTTGACCTTATCAGGAACAAAAACGCAGCCGAAGCTGCCGCGATACTCAAGAACACCAACAAGATCGCCTGCGAAAGCGTGAGCAAACTGCTCGCTTCCGCGGTCGCCAACGCCGAAAACAATCACGGTATGGACGTTGACAAGCTCTATGTTGCGGAATGCTTCGTCACCCCCGGTATGCTCAAGTATATGAAGCGTACCATGCCCAGAGCAAAAGGCAGCGCGAGCCGCATTCTCAAGCGCACCTCGCACATAACCATTGTTCTTAAGGAAAGGGAAGGCTAATTATGGGACAGAAAGTTAATCCTCACGGCTTGCGCGTAGGCGTTATCAAAGATTGGGAAAGCCGCTGGTATGTAAGCGACGAAAAATTCGGCGATACGCTCGTAGCAGATTATAAACTCAGAAAATATCTTAAACAGAGACTTTATCAGGCCGGCGTTCCCACTATAGAGATCGAACGCAACGGCGACAGAGTCCATCTCGTCATCCACACCGCCAAGCCGGGTATCATCATCGGCCGCAGCGGCGCCGAGATCGAAAAACTCAAAGCAGACGTCGAGAAATTCACCGGCCATCCCTGCACCATCAACGTTGCGGAGATCAAACAGCCGGATCTCAACGCGCAGCTTTCCGCCGAAAACATTGCAGCTCAGCTCGAAAAGCGCATCTCCTTCCGCCGCGCCATGAAACAGGCGATCCAGAAGGCGATCAAGCTCAATGCAAAAGGCATAAAGGTAATGTGCAGCGGCCGTTTGGGCGGTGCCGAGATCGCAAGAAGCGAACATTACCACGAAGGTACGATCCCTCTTCAGACGCTCAGAGCAGACATAGATTACGGCTTTGCCGAGGCAAACACCACTTACGGCCGTATCGGTATCAAAGTCTGGATCTATAAGGGCGAGGTGCTTCCCGAGGTCAAGCGTCCTTCAAACGAAGGAGGTAAATAATCATGTTAATGCCTAAAAGAGTCAAATACAGACGCGTCCAGAGAGGCCGTATGAAGGGCAAAGCCACCAGAGGCAACAAGGTTACCTACGGTGAATACGGTATGGTCGCGCTCGAACCGGCTTGGATCACCAGCAATCAGATCGAGGCCGCCCGTGTCGCCATGACGCGTTACATCAAGCGCGGCGGTAACGTCTGGATCAAAATATTCCCCGACAAGCCCGTCACCGAAAAACCCGCCGAGACCCGCATGGGTTCCGGTAAAGGCTCGCCCGAATACTGGGTCGCCGTGGTCAAACCCGGCAGAGTCCTGTTCGAAATGGACGGCATAGCCGAAGCCGACGCCCGCGAGGCAATGCGTCTTGCCGGCCACAAGCTTCCCATAAAGACCAAATTCGTCACCAAAGCGGATCTTGAAGGTTAGGAGGAAAGATACAAATGAATATTACTGAAATCAGAGCTTTGTCGTCTTCCGAACTTTCCAAGAAGCTCAGGGAAGAAAAGGAAGAACTGTTCAACCTTCGTTTCCAGCATTCCATCAACCAGCTCGACAACCCCATGAAGCTCGTCGAGACCAAAAAAGACATTGCCCGTGTCCTTACCGTTCTTCGCGAAAAAGAACTTAAGGAAAACGCGTAAGTGAAAGGAGCTTGCTGAAATGGAAGAACTGAAAAGAAATCTCAGAAAAACCAGAGTCGGTAAAGTCGTAAGCGATAAAATGGATAAGACCATAGTCGTCGCAATAGAAGACAGCGTCAAGCATCCTCTTTATCCCAAGATCGTAAGACGTACCGTTAAATTCAAAGCCCACGACGAAAACAACGAATGCGGAATAGGCGACAGAGTCGAAATAATGGAGACCCGTCCTCTTTCCAAGGAAAAGCGCTGGAGACTCGTGAGAATTATCGAAAAAGCTAAATAACCGGGAGGACAGATATGATACAGCAACAGTCATTCATGAAAGTCGCCGACAACACCGGCGCAAAAGAGCTGATGTGCATACGCGTTCTCGGCGGCACAGGCAGAAGATATGCCGGCATCGGCGACGTAGTCGTATGCGCGGTCAAAAAAGCCATCCCCGGCGGCGCCGTCAAAAAAGGCGAAGTCGTTAAGGCTGTTATAGTGAGAACGGTCGCTCCGCAGCGCAGAGCAGACGGCTCTTACGTCAGATTCGACGAAAACGCGGCGGTCATCCTCGGCGCTGACAACAACCCCAAGGGTACCCGTATTTTCGGGCCGGTAGCAAGAGAACTTCGTGAAAAAAGTTATATGAAGATCCTCTCGCTCGCACCGGAAGTTGTGTAAGGAGGTTACGGAAATGAGCAAAATGCATATAAAGACCGGCGACACCGTCGTCGTCATAAGCGGAGCCGATTCCAACGGTAAAGAACCGCACGTCGGCAAAGTGCTCGGCGTTTCCCCCAAGGAAGGCAAGTGCATCGTAGAAGGCGCACACGTCGTTTCCAAGCACGTTAAAGCGCGCAGACAGGGCGAGACCGGCGGCATAATCAAGACCGAAGGCGCCATCTACGCCAGCAAGGTCATGCTTTACTGCCCCAAATGCCAGAAGGGCAGAAGAGTCCGTATTAAGACGATGCCCAACGGCGACAAGATCAGATCCTGCGTCAAATGCGGCGAAACACTTTAAGGAAGGAGAGTAATTATGGCAGTTTTAAGAGATTATTATAAAAGCGATGTTGCTCCCGCCCTTATGAAAAAGTTCGAATACAAGAACGTGATGCAGATCCCCAAGCTCGACAAAGTCGTCATCAACGTCGGCTGCGGCGAGGCTAAGGACAACCCCAAGGCGCTCGACAATATCATCGACGAGCTCGCGCTCATCACCGGCCAGAAAGGCGTCATCACTACCGCCAAAAAGTCGGTTTCCAACTTCAAGCTCCGCGCCGGCAACAAGATCGGCGCAAAGGTCACGCTCCGCGGCGAAAAGATGTATGAATTCGTTTACAAGTTCTTCAACATCGCACTCCCCAGAGTCAGAGACTTCAAAGGCATCAACCCCAACAGCTTCGACGGACGCGGCAACTATGCCTGCGGTCTCAAAGAACAGCTCATATTCCCCGAGATCGAATACGATAAGATCGAAAAGATCCGCGGTATGGATATCTGCTTCGTGACCACCGCCAACACCGACGAAGAAGCAAGAGAGCTTCTCAGGCTTCTCGGCGCACCGTTCGCAAAGCAGTAAGGAGGAAATCGTAAATGGCTAAATTATCCATGAAATTAAGACAGCAGAGGCCTGCCAAGTATTCCACCAGAGCTTA
This sequence comes from Clostridia bacterium, assembly GCA_017429165.1. Lineage (GTDB taxonomy): Bacteria > Bacillota > Clostridia > Oscillospirales > CAG-382 > UBA1206. The sequence continues at coordinate 111,463 of JAFRPL010000007.1, read as the reverse complement.
CAACAGATGCAAGATCTGCGGCAGACCCCACGCTTATTTGAGAAAATACGGCGTGTGCCGTATATGCTTCAGAAACCTTTCTTATGCGGGTCAGATCCCCGGCGTTAAGAAAGCAAGCTGGTAAGGAGGTAACATTATGCAGATCACAGACGTTGTAGCAGATATGCTCACCAGAATCAGAAATGCCAACTCCGCCAAGCACGAAACAGTCGATATCCCCGCTTCCAACATGAAGACCGCCATCGCTCAGATCCTTCTCGACGAAGGCTATATCAAGGGCTTTGAGGTAAAGGATACCGAAAACAAACAGGGCGTTATCACCGTCACTCTCAAGTACGGCGAAAACAAAGCGAGAGTCCTTCAGGGAATAAAGAGAGTTTCCAAACCGGGTCTTCGTATTTATTCTTCCTGCAATGAACTCCCCAGAGTCAGAAACGGTCTGGGCGTTGCGATCATTTCCACGTCCAAAGGCCTTATGACAGATAAACGCGCAAGAAAAGAAAATCTCGGCGGCGAAGTCCTCGCCTTCGTATGGTAAGGGGGATAATGCAATGTCAAGAATAGGTAAGATGCATATCGATATCCCTGCCGGCGTGGAAGTCAAAGTCGACGAAAACAACCTTGTCACCGTAAAAGGTCCCAAGGGCGAACTCAAACAGCAGCTCTGCCCGCAGATGGCCATAGAGATCGAAAACAACCGTATCGAGATCAAACGTCCCAACGACGAAAAAGAGACCAGATCGCTCCACGGACTTACCAGAGCGCTGCTCAACAATATGGTCGTAGGCGTGACTCACGAGTTTTCCAAAGAGCTCAACATTGTCGGCGTCGGTTACAAAGCCGCCAAACAGGGCAAACAGCTCGTGCTCAACCTGGGTTATTCGCATCAGGTGATCTTCGACGAACCCGAAGGGATCACGTTCGAAGTTCCCCAGGCCGACAAAGTCATCATCCGCGGTGCAAACAAGCAGGTCGTAGGCCAGCTCGCAGCAGAGATCAGAGCCAAACGTCCTCCCGAACCTTACCTCGGCAAAGGCGTCAAGTATTCCGACGAGACTATCAGACGCAAAGCTGGTAAGACCGGTAAATAATCGGAAGGAGTGAATAAATATGGTTAACAGAAAAGACAGCAACGAAAAACGTCTGCAGAGACATAAGAGAGTCAGAGCCAAGATATTCGGCACCCCCGAACGCCCCAGACTCTGCGTTTATCGCTCCAACGATAACATCCAGGCACAGGTCATAGACGATACAGTGGGCAAAACGCTTGTATCGGCCTCCAGCACCGAAAAAGATTTCGGCGACGGCGGCAACAAAGAAGCCGCTAAAAAGGTCGGTGCGCTCGTAGCGCAGCGCGCGCTCGAAAAAGGCATTTCCGAAGTGGTCTTCGACAGAGGCGGTTACCTCTATCACGGACGCGTTATGGAACTCGCCAACGGCGCACGCGAAGCCGGACTCAAGTTTTAAGGAGGAAAATATGGCTAACAACAAATTCAATCCCGCTGAAACTGAACTCAAAGAAACTCTGGTGACCACCAAAAGAGTATGCAAGACCGTTAAAGGCGGCCGTATAGCCCGCTTTTCGGCTCTTATAGTGGTGGGTGACGGCGCCGGACACGTGGGTTACGGCCTCGGTAAGGCCGCCGAAGTCCCCGAAGCCATAAGCAAAGCGCTCGAAGCCGCCAAGAGGAACGTCATAAGCGTTTCGCTCAAAGGCACCACGATCCCTCACGAGATCATAGGCGAATTCGGCTCCGGTCGCGTTCTGCTCAAGCCGGCTGCTCCCGGTACCGGTATAATCGCCGGCGGCACCATGCGCGCCGTGCTCGATTCTGTCGGCATAAAGGACATACGCGGCAAATCGCTGCGTTCCAACAACCCCACCAACGTGGTCAAAGCCACTTTCGAAGCGCTCCGCAGCCTTCGCACCGCCGAAGAAGTCGCGCTCGCACGCGGCATAGCTGTGGAAGCAGTGAAAGGTTAATGGGAGGTAAATGATGGAACAGGTCAAAATCACTCTCGTTAAAAGCCTTATAGGCCGCGCAAAGAAACAGATCCTCACCGCAAAGTCCCTGGGGCTCAGCAAACCCGGCGACAGCACGGTCGCCAACAAAGACGCCGTGCTCGAAGGTAAGATCAACGTTATAATCCACCTCATCACCGTTGATGAAGTCAAATAATCCAACAAGGAGGAAACAATTATGAAGCTTCATGAGCTCGCTCCGGCTCCCGGCAGCACCAAAGCCAATTTCAGAAAAGGCAGAGGTCCCGGCAGCGGTAACGGAAAAACCGGCGGTCGCGGTCACAAAGGTCAGAACGCTCGCTCCGGCGGCGGTGTAAGGCCCGGATTCGAAGGCGGCCAGCTCCCGATATACAGAAAACTCCCCAAAAGAGGTTTCAAGAATCATTTTTCCAAACAGTATGCTATCGTAAATCTCGACACGCTTGCCAACTGCTTTGAAGAAGGCGAAGTCGTCGACATCAACGCTCTTCTCGGGATCGGCGCAGTCCGCAAGGAACTCGATGGCCTCAAAGTGCTCGGCAACGGAGAACTCAACAAAAAGCTCACCGTTAAAGCAAATGTGTTTTCACAGTCTGCTAAAGAGAAGATTGAGGCGGCAGGCGGAACAGCCGAGGTGGTATGATGTTTCAAACGTTCAAAAACGCCTGGAAGATCCAGGATATACGTAAAAAACTCTTATTCACCTTCTTTATAATCGCATTGTTCAGAATAGGGTCTCAGATCCCCGTTCCGTTCATAGACAGCGAAGCGCTCAAGAGCTATTTCAGCAATTCCGGAGTCGCTACTTCGCTGCTCGGCTATTTCAACCTCCTGTCCGGCGAATCGTTCTCGAACGGCACGCTGTTCGCGCTTTCGATCTCGCCGTACATCACGGCTTCCATAGTCATCCAGCTGCTCGCAGTTGCCATCCCCGCCCTCGAACGTCTTTCCAAGAGCGGCCCCGAAGGACAGGAAAAACTGCAGAACTACACCAGGATCCTCACCATTGTGCTCGCGCTCGTCCTTTCCTACGGTTATTATACCGTGCTCAGAGGCGGCGGAGACGGACAGAAGATGCTGTTCGCGACCGGCACTTTCCCCTGCATAGTCATTATGGCTTCGCTGACTGCCGGCGCCTGCATTGTTATGTGGCTCGGTGAAAAGATCGACAACAACGGCATAGGCAACGGCATATCCATGATCCTGTTCGCAGGCATCCTGGCGCGCGGCCCCGTTATCCTCGGTCAGATCATCCAGTACATCAAACTCATCTTCGGCGAAGGCGGCAACCCTATCAACATCATCTGGGTAGTGCTCGCACTGGTCGTTATGGTCTTCTCAATCTGGTTCGTCATTTACGTCACCAATGCGGAAAGACGTCTTCCCGTGCAGTACGCAAAGCGCCAGGTCGGCAGAAGGATTTACGGCGGCAACAATACGTTCCTGCCCCTTAAGCTGAATATGACCGGCGTTATGCCTATCATCTTCGCCCAGTCCATCGTTATGATACCCGCCACGCTCGCGCTCATCTTTACGAGCTGGAGCAGCGGTATCAACGACTGGTTCTCCGCGGGCAGTAAGTATCCTTTCTACGCCATAGCTTACCTTATCCTCATCGTCGCGTTTGCGTATTTCTATTCCGAAATATCGTTCAACCCCATGGAGGTCGCTTCCAATCTGCAGAAGAACGGCGGCACCATCCTGGGCCACAGACCCGGCAAAGCCACCGCGGATTATATCCGCAAAGTGCTCGGTAAAGTAACGTTTATGGGCGCTGTATTCCTTTCTATCGTTGCGATATTCCCCCTGATCCTCGTTATGATCTCCAGATGGATCGAGATCGACGCCACCAGCATTATCGCTCAGCTGCTTGCAAACGTCGCCCTTACCGGTACGTCGCTGCTGATCGTCGTGGGCGTTGCGCTCGAAACCACCCGCGATCTCGAAGCTCAGATCACTATGCGCAACTACAAGGGTTTCCTTGAATAAGAAGGTGCCTTTATGAATATAATTCTGTTTGGCCCTCCGGGCGCAGGAAAAGGCACTCAGGCAGAAATCATCTGCCAAAAACTCAACATTCCCACGGTCTCTACCGGCGCGGTGCTGCGTGAAGCGATGAAAAACGGCACTCCCACCGGTCTGAAAGCAAAACAGTATGTCGAAGCGGGCGAGCTGGTCCCCGACGCGGTCGTGACCGCGATCATCAAGGACCGGCTTTCGGAGCCCGACTGCGCGAACGGCTACATCCTCGACGGCTTCCCCAGAACGATACCGCAGGCGGAAGCACTCGACGCGATGGGTGTGAAGATCGACGCGGTGCTTTCGATAGAACTTTCTGACGAAGAGATCGTAAACCGTCTTTCCAACCGCCGCCTGTGCGGCGTCTGCGGCGCTTCGTACCATTTGCTGTACAATCCCACCAAAGACAACGTACACTGCGACAAATGCGGCGGCGAGCTCATCACTCGTAAGGATGACGACCCCAAAGTTGTAATGAACAGACTCGACACTTATCACAGTCAGACCGAGCCGCTCAAAGCGTTTTATAACGCAAAAGGGCTTGTGAAGACAGTATCGGGTTCCGACACGATCCCCGAGATCACCCGCCACATCCTGGCGGAGTTGGGAACTTGACATGATAACCATCAAAACTCCCGAGGCGATCGCAAGAATGCGTGATGCAGGCAAGATCACGGCGCTTGCGAGAGCCGAGGGCATGGCAATGGTCAAAGAGGGCGTTACCACGGCGCAGATCAACAAAAAGATCCACGAGGTCATCGTCTCTCACGGAGCCAGACCGTCTTTCCTCGGATACGGCGGTTTTCCGGCTTCGGCATGCGTCTCGGTGAATGAACAGGTCATTCACGGGATCCCTTCCGGGCGTGAATTGAAGAACGGAGATATAGTCAAGATAGATGTCGGCGCCATTTACAAGGGCTGGCAGGGCGATTGCGCAGCAACGGTCGCCGTCGGTGATATCACCGAGGAAGCCGCTAAGCTCATAGAGGTTACACGCGCAAGCTTTTTCAAAGGAATAGAAAAAGCGCTGTGCGGCAACCGGCTGGGCGATATCGGTTCGGCGATAGAAGAATATGTGGTCCAAAACGGCTTTTCCGTTGTGCGCGACTACGTCGGGCACGGAATAGGCACCGAAATGCACGAAGATCCGAGCGTTCCCAATTACGGGCGTCCCGGGCGCGGAATACTTCTGCGCGAGGGTATGACGCTGGCGATAGAGCCGATGGTAAACGCGGGGACATGGAAAGTAAGGCAGCTTTCGGACGGTTGGACGGTAGTGACCGCGGACGGAAAAAATTCCGCCCATTACGAAAACACCGTGGCAATAACCGCAAACGGACCCGAGATACTGACTACGCCGTATTGAGCGCAATCCGACGGAATATGAAGGATTTTTCAGGTCAGATAGTCGTTTCACTGAAGGGGAACGACAAAGGCAGATTTTTCGCGGTGCTTGCGTCCGGGGACGGGTACGTGTGGTACGCCGACGGGCGCAGGCGCAGAGCGGAAAAACCAAAGAAGAAAAAGATCAGGCATATAAGAGTCGTCTGCGAAAGCGGACTGACAGATGTTCCGGGCGCTACGAACGGGCAGATACGAAAAGCCGTTTTCCGCGCGCGGACCGCCGCGAACCAACCGAGTTCTTACAATATTTAAGGAGGAATCATTCTGGCTAAAGACGATGTCATAGAATTCGAAGGCGTTGTCACCGAGGTTTTGCCCAATACCGTTTTCAAAGTTAAACTTTCGAACGGTCATATGGTGACTGCCCACATTTCAGGTAAAATGCGTCAGCATTATATAAGGATCCTTACCGGCGACAGGGTGACGGTGGAAGTTTCCATCTACGACCTCACGCAGGGAAGGATAACGTACAGAGCGAAATAATATTTCGATCGGAGGTATCATTAATGAAAGTCAAACCTTCTGTAAAGAAGATGTGCGAAAAATGCAAGATCATCAAACGCAAGGGCAGAGTAATGGTCATTTGCGAAAATCCCAAACATAAGCAGAGACAAGGTTAAAAGAGAGGTGTAACAATGGCACGTATTTCCGGCGTTGACATTCCCAACGCAAAGCGCGTTGAGATCGGTCTCACCTATATCTACGGTATAGGCAGAAGCCGTTCCAACGAAATACTCAAGAAAACCGGTATAAACCCCGACACTCGCTGCAAAGATCTTACCGAAGACGACGTGGCTAAGCTTCGTGACGTTATCGAAAACGATTATATCGTCGAAGGTGACCTCAGAAGAGACGTCGCGCTCAACATCAAACGTATGGTCGAGATCGATTGCTACCGCGGTCAGCGTCACAGAAAAGGCCTCCCCGTTCGCGGCCAGAGGACCAAGACGAACGCCAGGACCAGAAAAGGCCCCGTCAAAACGATCGCCAACAAGAAGAAATAAGAGTTAAGGAGGTAAAAACCAAATGGCAAAACAGCAGAAAAAAGTTGTTTCGAAAAAACGTCGCGAGCGCAAGAATATAGCCAGCGGTGCAGCGCATATTCGTTCCAGCTTTAACAACACTATAGTTACCATCACAGATACCCAGGGCAACGCCATTTCGTGGGCTTCCGCCGGCGGACTCAATTTCAGAGGTTCCCGTAAATCTACTCCGTTTGCCGCTCAGATGGCAGCCGAAACCGCCGCCAAAGCAGCTATGGAGCACGGGCTCAAGACCGTTGAAGTCTATGTCAAAGGTCCCGGCCAGGGAAGAGAAGCCGCTATCCGCGCGCTGCAGGTCGCAGGGCTCGACATCACTTCTATTAAAGACGTAACGCCTATCCCTCACAACGGCTGCAGACCGCCCAAGAGAAGACGTGTATAACGACAGAAAGTAAATGGAGGTTAAATAATGGCAAGATATACAGGACCCGCTTGCAGGCTTTGCCGCAAGGAAGGCGTCAAACTCATGCTCAAAGGCGACAGATGCTATTCCGACAAATGCTCTTTTGACAGACGTCAGAAAGCTCCCGGTCAGCACGGCGCCAACTCCGGCAGAAGAAGACCCAAAGAATACGGTCTCCAGCTCCGCGAGAAACAGAAAGCAAAGAGATATTATGGTATTTTAGAGAAGCAGTTTAAGAACTACTTTGTAAAAGCCGACAAAAAAGAAGGGCAGACCGGCGAAAACCTGCTTACCCTTATCGAACGTCGCCTTGACAACGTGGTTTACCGTATGGGTATGGCCGAAAGCCGCAGAGAAGCACGCCAACTCGTACGTCACGGTCACTTCACCGTAAACGGCAAAAAGGTCAACATTCCTTCGTTCATCGTCAAACTGAACGACGTGGTCGCTGTTGCCGAACAGAGCCGCAAATCCGCAAGAATTAAAATGCTTGTCGAAAATATCAGCGGGAAGACCATTCCCGCATGGCTGAGCGTTGACAAAGAAAACGGCGTCGCTACAGTCGCAGCATTACCTAAGAGAGAAGATGTGGACTTCCCGTTCGAAGAACACCTCATCGTGGAGTTGTATTCCAAATAAAAACGACCATAGGAGGATTTCATTATGATCGAAATCGAAAGACCGAGCATTACTACCGCAGAAGTAAGCGAAGATGGAAAACACGGCACTTTTGTTATCGAACCTCTTGAACGTGGTTATGGCATTACGCTTGGGAACTCACTCAGAAGAGTCCTTCTCAGTTCGCTTCCCGGCGTGGCCGCAACGAGCATAAAGATCGACGGCGTACTTCACGAAATGTCCACTGTAAAAGGCGTTAAGGAAGATGTTACCGAAATAGTCCTCAATATCAAACGTGTGGTCGCCAAGCTTTACTGCAATACGCCCAAGACCGTTTATATCAAGGAAGTCGGCTGCACCGAAATAACCGCCGGCAACATTGTTTGCGACAGCGATATAGAAATACTCAACCCCGAACTTCACATAGCTACGCTCGAAGAAGGCGCAACGTTCTATATGGAGATCACCTTCGATCACGGCAGAGGCTACGTTTCTTCCGACAGGAACAAACAGAACGGCGCTCCCGTTATCGGCACCATATACACCGATTCCATATACACACCGGTAAAAAACTGCAATTTCAACGTGCAGAACACCCGTGTCGGCAACATTACCGATTACGATAAGCTCACGCTCGACCTTACAACCAACGGCGTTATCAACGCCAAAGAGGCCGTTTCGCTCGCCGCTAAAATACTCAGCGAGCATCTGTATCTGTTTATCGATCTTTCCGACGAGGCGAAGAACGCCGAAGTCATGGTCGAAAGCAAAGAAGCAGTAAAAGAAAAAGTGCTCGATATGACTATCGAAGAACTCGATATGTCGGTGCGCTCCTTCAACTGCCTTAAACGCGCAGGTATAGACACAGTAGAAGACCTTATCAACCGTACCGAGGAAGACATGATCAAAGTCCGCAACCTCGGCAAGAAATCTTTGGAAGAAGTGATCCAGAAGCTGAGCTCGCTGGGACTTTCTCTGAAGAAATCAGACGAATAACGCAAATATTTTTAAAGGAGGCAAACCGAAATGCCCGGAACAAGAAAATTAGGCAGAGTTACCGCGCACAGGATGTCTATGCTCAAAGGCATGGTCACGTTCCTTCTGGAAAACGGCAAGCTTGAAACTACCGTTACCCGCGCCAAAGAAGTCAGCGCTCTCGCCGAAAAGATAATCACCATAGGCAAAGACAACACCCTTGCTTCCAAGAGACGCGTTCTCGCGTTCCTTCAGAAGGAAGACGTAGTTTATAAGCTTTTCAATCAGATCGCTCCTTTCTATGCAGAAAGAAACGGCGGTTATACCGCTGTTTATAAAGTCGGTCCCCGCCGCGGCGACGGCGCCGAAATGGCGCTCATCACGCTTGTCGACGCAGATAAGCTTTATAAGAAGACCGAAAAGAAATCCAAGTAATTCATTATTCTTTTTCAAAAACGGCAGGACGCGCGTCTTGCCGTTTTTGACAAAAAACGGGGTGATATTTACGGATAATCTCGTGGGAAAACTCATACTTCACGGCGGCGAAAAGGTGCTGATCCGCTTCAGCAGCGGCGATACCGAAAAAGCGGTATACAAAGAAACCATAGGTTACACTAACTATTTCGTGTGCGAAAACGGCAGGGAACTGAAACTATCCAACCACTTTATGGATATGAAAGACATAACCGTTTCGCTCGACAAATAGCGTAAGAATACGGGGCGGCAGACGATCTTGCCGCCTTTTTACTGTTTTGTAAGGTGTTTACTTCGTTTTTTTGCGTATAACCTCTTGACAATTCCGCTTCGTAAAGTTATAATAATGACACCAATAAATTGGAGGGAAATGAAATGAAAAAACGTATAGTTGCAATTCTTCTTTGCGCTATGCTCGTATTTACGCTCGCTCTCGCATCCTGCAGCAGCAACGGTACGACTTCCGCCGAAGAATCGAAACCCGCTGAGAGTCAGGCTCCCGCCGACGAATCCAGCGAAGCTCCCGTTGAAGAATCCAGCGAAGCTCCCGCAGACGAATCCAGCGAAGCTCCCGCCGACGAATCCAGCGAAGCTCCCGCCGACGAATCCAGCGAAGCTCCCGCCGACGAATCCAGCGAAGCTCCCGCTGAAGAATCCAGTGAACCCGAAGACGAACCGGACAGCTATTTCTGGTTCCATCTCGACGAAATTCCCGAAGGCAACCAGGCAGACCTCACTTTCAAGGTCCCCGGTGAGATCCTTGATGACGGCGACGTTACTTTCACCGCACTCGTTTATTTCGACGAGGATATCCAGGGCAGCGGTTTCGGTTACGTAAACTGCTATTCCTATTTCAGCGAAGAAAACTACAGAAACTTTGATTACCTCATTTGCTGGAACGACTTTGCAACGTCTTCCAACACTCCCAAGGGCGTATGGAAAGAAGTTTCCTACACCTGCAACCCCTACAACCACACCTACGGCAGCACAAAAGTTGAATCCGTCGGCGGCAAAGCCACTCCCGAATTCGTAGCTCTCGGCGTCGGTTTCTACATGGGCACCGGCACTGTTAAAGTTGCCCGCCTTTCCGCCACTCAGGACGGCGAAGAGATCTGGTCCATAGATTTTGCGGACGGTCCCGAACTCGAAGAAGGTTCTCCTCTGCTTCCGTCCAACCAGGCCTGGCTCGCCTGCGGTCCCGAAGATGAAGGCACCGTTTGGGGCGTCGAAGCTCCCAACGCCGTCATCGAAGTTTCCGATGACGAACCCAGCGAAGAACCCAGCGAACCCGCGGACGAAGAGCCCGAAGGATATCTCTGGCTTACCGGCGTAGGCGACGATGCCGTCGACCCCTCGATCCATTTTAAAGTTCCCGGCTCGCTCATCAAAGACGCGCCCATCACCATCAAAGCGCTCGTTAAATTCAGCGAAGACTGCCAGCCCAACAACGGCTGCGTGTTCCTTAACATGTATTCTTACGAACAGGATGAGATCGATGACTTCACATATCTCATTACCTTCGTTGATTACGCAAAGGATTCCACCGTTGAAAAAGGCAAATGGGTAGAGATCGACACTTCCGATCCCAGCGGCGGCCCCAGCTACTACCCTAACCTTAACCCGCATGACGGTACTTACGGCAGCTACGGCGGCAGGAAAGTAGATCCCGCTGTCGTTACTCTCGGTATCGGCTTCTATCTTGCTTCCGGCACCATCTACGTCGGCTATATCAGCGTAGAGCAGGACGGCGAAGAGATCTGGGGTATCGATTTCTCCGAAGGCTTCGACGTCGAAGACAGCGACGACCTCAATGATATCGCCGCCATTAAAAATATGACTGCCGAAACCAAAGACGTTACCTGGGGCAGCGTGACTCCCGTTATCGTCGTTGACGACGAATGATCGTACATAAGCATTAAAGCATAAAACAAAACAACGCGGCTTTCGGTCGAACCGAAAGCCGCGTTTATTATTTTATCTGTCATATCCCGAGTATTTGTTTTGCGGCGGTGAGTATGCCGTATTTCCCGCTTTCATAAGTCAGGCCGCCCTGAAGATAAACGTCGTAGGGCGGACGCATGGGACCGTCGGCGGAAAGTTCTATGGAAGAACCCTGCACGAACGCGCCCGCCGCCATTATGACCTGATCTGCGTAGCCGGGCATATCTCCCGGAACGGGGGCCGCGAACGAATCTACGGGCGAACCGGACTGTATCCCGCGGCAGAAAGCGATAAGGTTTTCGGGAGTGCGCATGGATATTATCTGCACTATGTCTTCGCGCATTTCAAACGGATCCGGCAAAACGTCAAAACCCAGCTTTTTGAACAGCAGGGCCGCGAAATGCACGGTCTTTTTTGCGTTCGCCACGGTGTGCGGCGCGTAGAACAGCCCTTTTATTATGCTTTTGTTCTGCCCTAACGAGGCGCCCTGTTCGCACCCCAGGCCGGGCACGGTCAGTCGGGTCGCCGCGAGCTCGACGCATTCGCGCGCGCCGCAGCAATACCCGCCGGATTCCGCCATGCCTCCGCCTATGTTCTTGATGAGCGAGCCGGCTAAAAGATCCGCTTTCGGTTCGGACACATTGGTGAATTCTCCGTAGCAGTTATCCACAAAGACGTAAACGTCGCGCACCTGCTTGACGGCATCGTAAAGCGTCGTGATCTCATCGGCGGTCAGCGTCCGGCGCGAAGCGTACCCCTTGGAACGCTGGATGTGGAGCACTTTAATGCTTTCATCTTCGCGCACGGTCCGGAGTATCTGCGGAATATCGAGATATTTGCCGTCCACAAGCGGCGTTTCGCGGTATTTCACGCCCAGATCGGCGAGCGAACCGGGCTCGTTATTGAATCCTATAACGCTTTCGAGCGTGTCGTAGGGTTTGCCGCTCACGGCGTAAAGAGTGTCGCCCGGGCGCAGGAGTCCGAACAGACATATGCCTATGGCGTGCGTACCCGAAACTATGCTGTGCCGCACAAAACCGGCTTCGCAGCCGAGCGCGCGGGCAAAGAGTCTATCCGCCAGATCGCGGCCGTCGTCATTGTGGCCGTAGCCGGTCGTGGGGTTGAAATGACGTTCCGAAAGCCCTTCTTCGGCAAACGCGCGCATCACTTTACATGTGTTGGCGTACGAAATGCGGTCGAGTTCGGCGAACACGCCCGAAAGCTCTTTTTCGCATTCTTCAGCCAGCAAAAGCAGTTGTTGCTCAGTCATTATTCAAATCCTTCTTCGGCTATGGCGGCAAAGAGCTTTACGCTCGCTTCGCAGTCTTTAAGGTCTATCGTTTCCACCGGCTGATGCACGTATCTGCACGGGACCGAAATGCATCCGGCATAGCACCCCGCGCCAGCCACCTGCATCGAAGCGGTGTCGGTCCCGCCTGCAAGCAGGACTTCGTACTGATATTTGATCTTGTTCTTTTCGGCGAGCTCGGCAAGGCGGTCGACCACTTTTTTGGAACAGATGACCGACGAATCCTTTACCTTTATCGCCGCGCCGCCGCCCAGCGCGACTTCGCCGCCCTGCGAACCGATGGTATCGTAGGTCGGGGTGACGTCGCAGGCGATGCCGTAAAGGGGAAGAATGGCGTTCGCAGCGGCTTTGGAACCGCGCAGCCCGACTTCCTCCTGAGTGGTGAAGACGAAATAGGTGTCGTAAGCCGGAGTCTTTATGAGCTTGGCGGCTTCGGCGATCACGGCGCAGCCCAGGCGGTCGTCCATCGCTTTGCCGGCTATGCGGCGGTTGCCGAGGCGGACGATATTCTGAGTGAGCGCCAGATAATCGCCCACATGCACTTTCTTTTCGGCGTCTTTTCTGTCTTTTGCGCCTATGTCCACATAGAGCTTTTTGACGTTGTATTCGCTCGTGCCGCTTTCGAATATCAGCACGCCTTTGGTGCCGTTGATGAACTCCACTTCGTGCGACGAAGAGGCGACCGCGTTGATGCCGCCTACGTTGGAAACGCGGATATAGCCGTTCTTTTCTATATAAGTGACCACAAAGCCGATCTCGTCCATGTGCGCGGCGAACATCATGCGCTTGCTCGAGTCTTTGCCTTTTTTAAAGCAGATCAGGTTGCCCATTGGATCGGTGGTTATGGAATCGGCGTAAGGCGCCATGTCTTCGGCTATAACGTCGGCGAGATATTTCTCGCTGCCGGTGACCGAAAAGCATGATATGTATTTTTTAACGGTGTTATACATTGTGTCAGTCCCCCTTAAATGTCGCTCTGGTCAATAATGACGCCAAGCAGTTTTATTATCTCTTCAAAATCGCGTTCGTCGGCTACCGAGCACGCGGAATGTATGTAGCGTACCGGCGCGGATACAGCCGCCACTTTTGCGGGGAGCGCGCTGCGCTGATACGCCTGTGCGTCGTTGCCGCCGGCGACGAGGTTTTTGAGCTGGTATTTCACGCCTTTTTCTTCGGCGAGCCGGACGATGCCGCGGACTACGTCGGGATCGTACACCGTACCGTTATCCATAAAGGATATCACCGCGCCCTGGCCGAGTATGCACGCCAGCCGTGATTCGGGCGCTCCGTGGATATCGCCCGCGGTGGTGCCTTCCACGACCACGACCTGTTCGGCGCGTTCGGAATAAGCGATATTCATGGCGCCGCGGCAGCCTTCCTCCTCGGCGGTGACGAACGCGAAATACGTGTCGTATTCGGGTTCGCGCTTTATTAGTTCGCACAAGGCCCAGCAGCCGAAACGGTCGTCTATGGCTTTGGATTTTATTTTGCGGTCGCCGAAACGTTCAAAGTTGGGCTCGAACACCGCCACGTCGCCGGGCGAAACGCGCAGCAGCGTGTCCTTGCGGGTGCGGCAGCCGATATCTATGAACATCTTGTCTATTGGCGGAACGACGCCGCGTTCCTCGGCGGTCTGCAGATGGATCGCTTTCGCCGCCACTACCGCCGGCATACGGCTGTCGCCAAGCACTATCCGCCGGCCGGAAGCCACGCGGCGGTCTATACCGCCTATGGTGTCGAACAGCACGAACCCCTCGTTGCTCACGGCGGTGACCATAAAGCCCACCTCGTCCATATGCGCCGAAAGCAGCATCTTGTGTTCGCGGCGCTTTTTGCCCTGTTTGAATGCCACGAGGTTGCCGCATTTGTCGGTACGCAAAGATGTAGCGTACGGTTTTATCGCTTCGATAATAATGCCGCGCACTTCGTCTTCGCACGACGAAGGACCGAATGCGCTGCAGAGTCTTTCAAGCAGTTCAACCATCGTTTTCACCTCCCAGATCTTCGGCAAAGCGGGCGATTATCTTGGCGCCCGTCATCACGTCCTTAAGGTCTATAAGTTCCACCGGCGTGTGCATATAGCGCAGCGGCATCGAAAGATTGGTGCAGGGGATCCCCGCGCGGGAGATCTGTATGTAATGGGCGTTGGTGCCGGTGCGCCCCGGTTCGCCGCGCAGCTGGAACGGGATCGCGTGCTTCCTCGCGGTGTTGACGAGGCGGGTGGTCAGCGCGCGGTTGGTGGTGGAGGAATACGATATGACGCAGCCGCTGCCGGGGCGGATGTTTTCGAGATGTTTTCTGCCCTCGGGCATATACACGTTGCACACGTCGAGCGCCACGGCGTAATCGGCGTCGATGCCGTACGCGCCGGTGACAGCGCCCTTGCCGCCTATTTCTTCGCCGGCAGAAAACAGGCAGTACACGTCCACGCCGAGTTTCTTGCGGTCGATAAGTTCCAGCGCGCGCAGTATCTGCGCTATGCATATCTTGTCGTCGAGCGATTTTGCCATTATAAAACCGTTCGCCAGTTTTACCGCCGGCGATACGGATTCGCAGAAATCGCCTATCTTGACGAGCTCCTTGAGCTCTTTTCCGGTGAGCCCGGTGTCTATATACAGATCCGAAAGCTCTATTTTCTTTGCCGATTCGCCCGGTTCCTGCAGGTGAGGCGGTTTGGAAATGAACACGCCTTTCAACGGCTTTTTGCCGTAGATCATGACCTCCGAAGCCGAAAGCACGCGCGGATCCACTCCGCCGGCGCGTACGACCGCGAGGAACCCGTCGTCGAAGACCTGCGAAACGATAAAGCCGATCTCGTCGAGATGCGCGTCGAGCAGCAGCGCTTTTGCGTTCGGTCTGCCGCAGCGGACCACGCCGACGAAAGACTCCGCCGGATTGGTGTAGGATTCGTCGAAGATCCCGTCGCAGATCTTTTCGAGTCCTTCAAAGGCCTGCTCTTCGCAGCCCGATACCGAAGGGAGCGCGGTCAGCGCCCGCGCAAGTTCAAAACATCTTTCCATGCCGTTTTCAAAGTCCGTTTACGCATTCAACGAACTTTTCTCCTCTCTCTTCAAAGTCTTTGAACATATCAAAACTGGCGGCGGCGGGCGAAAGTATGACCGTATCGCCTTTTTCCGCCAGCGAATGCGCCTTGTTCACCGCCTCTTCCATGGAAGACGCGGTCTCGATCCTGCCGGTGTAACCGGTGTCTTTTAGAATTTCATATATCTTTTTGCCGGTGACGCCCATAAGGACGGCGGCCTTGGTCTTTTGCTCAAAAAGCGGACCCAGCGGCTCGAGCGGGATATGCTTGTCGTATCCGCCGGAAATCACTATTACTTTCTGCGCAAACGAATTGAGCGCGGCGGCGGTGCGGGTGGGGGATGAATCTATGGATGAATTGTAGTATTTCACGCCGTCTTTTTCGCGCACGAGCTGGATACGGTGCTTTACTCCGGGAAAGTTTTCGGCCACGTACTTCACCGCGGCATTGTCAGCAAGTCCCCACACCGCGGCTATGGCGGCGCAGTAATTGTATCTGTTGTGCCTGCCGGGGATGAGTATGTCTTTGCATTCGAGCACTTTTTCGCCGAACGCGCATATGTTTTCGCCGTCAAAACACACGCCGTCTGCGAGCGCGCGCGTGCCGGAGGTGAACACCACGGGTACGGGGATCTCGTGCGCAAATCCCACGGAAGTCAAATCGTCGCCGCACAGCACGACTTTGCCGCTTTTCATAAAGCGGAAGATGTTTTTCTTGGCGTCGATATATTCGTTCATATCCCTGTGCCAGTCCAAGTGGTTGGGCGAAATATTGGTTATCACCGCCACATCGGGCGAATGGCACACCTTCATAAGCTGGAACGACGAAAGTTCGCATACCGTAACGGTGTCTTCGTCTTCTTCATAAATGCTGGTGAGCAGGTTTATGCCTATGTTGCCGCCGAGTATCGTCTTTACGCCGGCGCGTTTGAGGATCTCGTTGATCAGAGTGGTCGTGGTGGTCTTGCCGTCGCTGCCGGTTACTGCGATGACTTTGCCTTTGCGGCGGCGGAGATATTCGTTGATCTCGGTGGTGACGTAAGTCCCGCGTTCGCGAGAAGCGAGCACTTCTGGTATGTCGGGCCTTAATACCGGCGCCAGGAACAGCACGTCTTCATATATGTTTTCAAGATAATGCTCGCCGAAAAAGCAATCGAATCCTTCAACGGGCGGCATTTCTTTTCTGTCGCGCAGCGATACCCTGAACCCCTGAGAGCGCAGCATTTGCGCCACGGGCATATTGGAACGTCCGAGTCCGATGAATCCTATTTTTTTGTCTTTTTCAAAAAGCAGTTCGTCCTTTTGCAAACTCAACTCACACTCCAAAACATATTCAACTTATTATATATCACAACCTTAAAATAATCAACATAAAAAATATAAAAATTATCCGTTTACAAACACCGCGATGTGTGCTATAATACGTAATGTGACAAACTGTTCCGAACAATCGCGCGGCAACATACCGAAAGGTCTTGCCGTGAGGAAAGTCCGGGCTCCGCAGAGCAGGATAACGGATAACGTCCGCCGAAGGCGACTTCAGGGCCAGTGCAACAGAAATAAACCGCCGCGGTATTCCGCGGTAAGGATGGAAAGGCGAGGTAAGAGCTCACCGGCGTGCGGGAGACCGTACGGCCATGTAAACCCTATCCGGAGCAACACCGCATAAGGAGCGTCAATGCTTGCTCGGCAGCTCCAAAGGTGGCAAGGACGTTTGCGGCAACGTAAACGCAAGATAGATGATTGTTTTTAACAGAACCCGGCTTACAGGGACAGTTTGCCACTCAAAACGGTGTATTGTGCCGCAAAAGCTTTTGTTTTTGCGTATTTTGCGGCAAAATCGCTTGACAATGCGCCCTGCCGCTTATATAATGATATAAAGAGCAAAGGCGCAGACCCTTTGTCATCTCACGCAAGGAGAACACGCAGAAGTGCTTATTAAGATCGAACAGAATATGCCGCGCATCAAAGCGCTGGAAGAAAATATAGAATCGCTCGGCAGCTCCATGAACGCCGACAAATTGGGCGAGGATATCGCGTCTCTCGAATCCGTCACCGCCGAAGCGGGGTTCTGGAACGACGCCGACAACAGCCGCAAAGTGCTTTCCGAACTAAAGCGCAAAAAGGCGACTTATACCGAATACTGCGACCTTAAAAAGGCGTTTTCGGACCTGCGCGAGATGATCGACCTGGCGCTTGAAGCCGACGACGAGGAACTCGCTGACGAGCTGATCCCCGAGCTGACCGAGCTCGAGAAACGGTACGACGCGCAGCGCATAGCCGTTATGCTTTCCGGCGAATACGACGCCAACAACGCCATACTTTCCATTCACCCCGGCGCGGGCGGCACCGAGGCGCAGGACTGGGCGGAGATGCTTTACCGAATGTACTGCCGTTTTGCCGAGCGCAGCAAATTCAAGGTAAAAGTGCTCGACTATTTAGACGGCGACGAGGCCGGCATCAAAGCCGTTTCGGTGCTTATAAGCGGCGAAAACGCCTACGGGCTTCTTAAAAGCGAATCGGGCGTACACCGTCTGGTGCGCGTTTCGCCGTTCGACGCTTCGGGCAGAAGGCACACTTCGTTCGCTTCGGTCGAAGTCATGCCCGAATTCACCGACGACCTTAAAAACATCGAGATCCGCGACGAGGATATCAAAGTCGAAGCGCACCGCTCTTCGGGCGCGGGCGGGCAGCACATCAACAAGACCGATTCTGCGATCCGCATAACGCATCTTCCCACGGGCATAGTGGTCGGCTGCCAGACCGAACGCAGCCAGGTCCAGAACAAAGAGACCGCCATGCGTATGCTCAAGAGCAAACTTTTGGAGATCAAAGAGCGCGAGCATCTTGAAAAAGTGGAAGATATACAGGGCGTAAAGATGAACATAGAATGGGGCAGTCAGATCCGTTCCTACGTGTTTATGCCGTACACTCTGGTAAAAGACAACCGCACCGGCTACGAAACAGGCAACATTTCCGCAGTAATGGACGGCGATCTCGAAGGTTTCATAGACGCATACCTCAGGTCGCTTGTAAAGAGTTAATTATTTAAGGGGGATTATTTATGAAAAACTTTAAAGTTGAACTTCCCAAGATCAACGTGGATCTTCCCAAGATCAAAGAAGAGCTTCCCAAGATCGAAAACGAAGAAAAGATCGGTCTTATCGCGGGCATTTCGCTCATAGTGCAGTCCGCCGTGTTCACTGTGCTGAGCATAGTCCTTTGGGGCAAAAAACGCACGCTTGCCAAAACTTTCGCCGCGGTCGCCGCCGTTAGCGGAGTCATCGGCGCGCTGCTCGTGGTTTTCGGCAAAAAGAAAAACTGCCGCCCTGAAGAAGAGCACGATGAAGAAGACGAGGATCTCTTCGGCGAATCGTTTGACGAAGACGACGTTTTCTGCAATTTCGAAAACGAAGGCGAAGACTGCTGCTGTGGCAACTGCGACGAAGACGCTCCCGGCGGCGAAGAAAACGAAAACGCCTGATCTTTCGGCTGTTCGTGACATAAGCGAAATACCAAACTTTTGCCGGGCAGCCATACGGGGCCCGGCAGATTTTTATTGTTTTGAAAGAAGGAATAGTTATGCAAGAAAAAGGCGGTATATCCGTCAGCACACAAAACATTTTTCCGGTCATAAAACGCTGGCTGTATTCCGATAAGGATATTTTCCTGCGCGAAGTGGTCTCCAATTCCTGCGACGCGGTCACCAAGCTAAAACGGCTGGTATCGCTGGGCGAATGCGAATCCGGCGGCGAATACAAGATCACCGTCTCGCTCGACAAAGACGCCGGCACGCTCGCCGTTTCGGATAACGGCATAGGCATGACCGCCGACGAAGTGAAGCGCTACATCAACCAGATCGCGCTTTCCGGCGCTTTGGAATTCATCGACAAATACGAATCCAAAGACGGCAATTCGTCGGGCATCATAGGCCATTTCGGCTTGGGGTTCTATTCGGTGTTCATGGTCTCGCAAAAGGCCGAGATCGTCACCAGGTCGTACGACGGCTCGCCCGCCGTCCGCTGGGTGTGCGACGAAAACGGCGAATACGAAATGTCGGAATGCGAACGCGCCGAGCGCGGTACCGACGTCATCATGCATATTTCCGAAGACGAGACTTCGTATCTCGATTGCGAAAAGATCAAATCGATACTCAAGAAATACTGCGCTTTTATGCCCGTGCCGGTCTTTTTTGAAGAAGACGGTAAAAGCGAGCAGATCAACGACACCGATCCGCTCTGGCAGAGGAACCCCAAGGACTGCACCAAAGAACAGTACGACGAATTCTACAAAAAGCTCACGGGCGATTACGAAGCGCCGCTGATGTACGTCCATATCAACGCCGATTATCCGCTCAATTTCAAAGGGATACTTTTCTTCCCGCGCGTCAAGAACGAATTTGAACCCGTCGAGCCGAAGGTCAGCCTGTATTACAACCAGGTCTTCGTTTCGGAAAGCATCAAAGAAGTCCTGCCAAACTACCTTATCTACGTCAAGGGCGTGCTCGACTGTCCCGAACTGCCGCTCAACGTTTCCAGAAGTTATCTGCAGACCAACACCTACGTGAACAAGGTCTCGCAGCATATTTCCAAAAAGGTCGCCGACCGTTTCGTTCAGCTGTTCAATACCGAAAGGGAAGAGCTCGAAAAGAATTACGCCGATCTTTCGCTGTTCCTGCGCTACGGCTGTATGCGCGACGAAAAGTTCTACGACCGCGTCAAGGACACGATAATGTTCCGCCTGACCGACGGCAAGCTCGTGACCGCGGGCGAATATCTCGAAGGCAAGGACGAAGGCACGGTCTATTATACCGCCGAAAAAGAAACCCAGAGCTATTATATTTCCGCCTACAACGCCAAAGGGATAAAAGTGGTCGAAGCGCCGCGCATGGTCGACACGCAGTTTATGCAGTTTTTGGAAAGCAAAAACGAAAAAGTCAAATTCCGCCGCATAGATTCCGGCGTGGAAGCGCTGGGCGACGCCGCCGAAAACGACGAGACGCTCGCAAGCCTTTTCGCCGAAGTTTCGGGCAAAAAGCCCGAGGATATCAAATTCGCGTCTTTAGGCGAAGATTCTGCTCCAGCGGTAATCACCGTCAGCGAGGAGATGCGCCGTATGCGTGAGATGATGCGTATGTACGGGCTGGGCGAAAGCGGCGCTCCCGACGAAACGCTCACCGTCAACACTTCTTCAAAAGCGGTCGCGCGGCTTCCGGAACTCGACGACGCGCGCCGCAAGCTCGCGGCAAAACAGATCTATATGTCGGCGCTTATGCTTTCGCGCCGGTTCACTCCCGAAGAGACCGAGGAGTTCGTCAAGCTCAACACCGAACTGCTCACGCTGATATAACGCATAACGAAACGCCCTGCAAAGCGTTTGCTTTGCAGGGCGTTTTTACTGCCGTACACAGATCATTTGGCGTACATTCCGCCTATAACGCGGTTCCCCAGCGAGCAGGGGAGAAGCTTTAAAAGCACGCACACCGCTTTATATGAAAAGCCTATGGCATAAAGCGGCTTAACGCGCTTTTTGAAGCATACGCGGCAAATCGTCTTCGCCGCTTTTTCGGGCGACATACCGTTTTGCTCGTCGTGTTCCATGCGCGCCACGCTGCGCTCAATCCTTCCGCCGTAGACGTCGTCACCGGCGGTATTCTTTTTGCGCGCGGCGGTGAAGCCGGTCTTTATGTCGCCGGGCATCACGGCGGTCACGCTTATGCCGAACGGGCGCAGTTCGTTTATCAGCGCGCAGGTGTAGGTGTTGATCGCCGCTTTGGAGGCCGAATAGAACGCCTGGAACGGCAGCGCCGCAGGCGCTCCGACCGAGCTGATGTTGACTATCCTTCCGCCGCCGGATCTGCGCATATGCGGAATGACCGCCTTGTTCACGTTGACGGTCCCGAAAAAGTTGACTTCGAGCTGGAAACGCGCGTCGGCTGGTTCTGTGAATTCCACTGCGCCTGATATTCCGCTGCCCGCGCAGTTGACGACCAGGTCTATGCCGCCTTCCGCGGCGACTATCCCGTCCACGGCGGCTTTGACCTGCCCGTAGTCCGTGACGTCGGCGCACACGTGGCTCATTCCTTCGCATTCAAATGCGCGGCGGCTCATACAGTATACCTTAACGCCTTTTTCGGCGAGCGCTTTTGCGGCGGCGAGCCCTATGCCGGAAGTTCCTCCGGTGACAAGCGCTGTCTTAACGTTCATATACTTTACCTCTTTTTCAGTTTTTATAAAACGGTGCAGCTTTTGCCGTATGTTTGCACAAAGCCAAAAGCTGCACTCGTCTGCGCTCATGCGGTTTTACGCCGCCCGGCGCTTATTATTTGTATTTGGGTCTGGGCACGTAATGCGTGTGGAGCAGTTCGTGCGCCTTGTGTCCGTTGGGCTTGCCGAGATAATCTTTGTAAAGCTTTTTGACTTCGGGATTCTCGTGGGATTTGCGCAGTCCCTTGTTCTTGTCTTCGGTATAAAGCGCCTTTGCTCTGAGCGCTTTTGCGTCGATATAGCACAGATCCTTGGAATTGATTATCGGCTGACCGCCGCCGGTCACGCAGCCGCCCGGGCAGCCCATGACTTCGATAAAGTCATACTTTGCGCCGGCCTTGACTTTTTCGAGCAGTTTGCTCGCGTTGCCGGTGCCGTTGGCGACCGCCACGCGGACTTTTCTGCCGCCCACGTCGATGGTGGCTTCCTTGATCCCTTTGGTGCCGCGAACGGCTTTGAAATCGACTTTTTCGAGCTCTTTGCCGGTGACTACTTCATAGACGGTGCGGAGCGCGGCTTCCATAACGCCGCCGGTGGCGCCGAATATAACGGCAGCGCCGGTGGATTCGCCCATGAGGTCGTCGAAATCTTCGTCGGGCAGATGGTTGAAGTCGATGCCCGCGGTGCGGATCATACGCGCCAGTTCTCTGGTAGTGATGACCGCATCGACGTCCTGAAGGCCGTTATTGCCGAGTTCTTCGCGCTTGGCTTCGAATTTCTTTGCGGTGCAGGGCATTACGGAAACGGTGAATATCTTCTTGGGGTCTATGCCGTTCTTTTCGGCGTAATAAGATTTTATGAGCGCACCGCCCATTTCGTGCGGGGATTTGCAGGTGGAAAGGTTGGGCAGGAATTCGGGGTAGAAGGTCTCGCAGTATTTGATCCAGCCGGGCGAGCAGGAAGTGATCAGAGGAAGCACTCCGTTGTTCGTGAGGCGGTTGATGAATTCGGTGCCTTCTTCCATTATTGTGACGTCGGCTGCGAAATCGGTGTCGAACACTTTGTCAAAGCCGAGTCTGCGCAGAGAAGCCGCGAGCTTGCCGGTGACCGAAGTGCCTACGGGCATTCCGAATTCTTCGCCCAGCGCGGCGCGTACCGCGGGAGCGGGCTGTACCACGACGTGGAGATCGGGATCGGCGAGCGCCGCCCAGACTTCTTTGGTGGAATCTTTTTCGTGCAGAGCGCCGGTCGGGCAGGCGACTATGCACTGGCCGCAGTTGATGCAGGGCGAATCGGCGAGCGATTTGCCGTAAACAACGCCTACGACGCTCTTCATACCGCGCTTGGAAACGCCTATGGCGCCGATCTGCTGAACGTTGTTGCAGGTCGCCACGCAGCGGCGGCAGAGTATGCACTTGCTGTTGTCGCGGACTATGGAAGGCGAGATGTCGTCGACGTTCGATTCGGGAAGCTTGCCGGAATCGAAAGGATATCCGTCGACGTCGTATTCGTTGCACAGCTGCTGAAGTTCGCAGTTGCGGTTGCGAATGCAGCTGGTGCATTCGCGGTTATGGTTGGAAAGGAGCAGTTCCAGATTGATCTTTCTCGCGGCACGGATCTTGGGAGTGTTGGTCTTTATATCCATACCTTCGGCAACGGGGAGCACGCACGCCGCCTGAAGTCCGCGTCCGCCGCCTTCAACGAGGCATATACGGCAAGCGCCGATCTGCTGTACGTCTTTGAGATAGCACAGCGTGGGGATGTTGACGTTGGCTTCGCGGGCGGCTTCGAGTACGGTATAGTCAGCGGGAACGCAAACCTTTACGCCGTCTATTGTAAGATTAACTTTATTCATTTTCGTTCCTCCCTTATTTCTTGCTTATGGCGCCGAACTTGCAGGTTTCCAGGCAGGTGCCGCACTTGATGCATTTGTTCTGATCGATCACGAACGGGGACTTGACTACGCCGCTGATGGCGTTGACGGGGCATTTTCTGGAGCACGCGGAGCAGCCCTTGCACTTTTCGGGATCGATGGTGTATCTCGCAAGCGCTTTGCAGTGGCCGGCGGGGCAGCGTTTTTCGTAAATATGAGCTTCGTATTCGTCACGGAAGAATTTGATGGTGGCGAGTACGGGGTTGGGCGCGGTCTGGCCGAGTCCGCAGAGCGCGGTCGCCTTGATGGTGTTGGCGAGCTCTTCGAGGCGTTCGATATCGCCGTCCTGACCCTTGCCTTCGGTGATGCGGGTGAGGATGTCGAGCATCCTTCTGGTGCCTATGCGGCAGGGAGTGCATTTACCGCAGGATTCGTCGACTATGAAGCCCAGGAAGAACTTGGCTATATCGACCATGCAGTTGTCTTCGTCCATTACTATCATACCGCCGGAACCCATCATGCAGCCCATTGCGGTGAGCGTGTCGTAATCGACGGGGGTGTCGATGAGCGAAGCGGGTATGCATCCGCCGGAAGGACCGCCGGTCTGCACGGCTTTGAATTTCTTGCCGTTGGGGCAGCCGCCGCCGATCTCTTCGATGATGGTGCGGAGCGTGGTGCCCATGGGGATCTCGACGAGTCCGGTGTGTGTGATCTTGCCGCCGAGCGCGAAGATCTTGGTGCCTTTGGATTTTTCGGTGCCCATGGAAGCGAACCATTTGGCGCCGTTGAGGATGATCTGCGCCACGTTGGCGAACGTTTCGACGTTGTTTATGATGGTGGGCTGGCCGAACAGACCTTTGACAGCGGGGAACGGAGGACGGGGCCTGGGTTCGCCGCGGTTGCCTTCTATGGAGGTGAGCAGCGCGGTCTCTTCGCCGCAGACGAACGCGCCGGCGCCGAGACGGAGCTTGATATCAAAGTTGAAACCGGTACCGAATATGTCTTTTCCCAGCAGGCCGTATTCATGCGCCTGCTTGATGGCGATCTGCAGACGCGCGACCGCTATGGGGTATTCGGCGCGCACGTAGATGTAGCCTTCGTCGGCGCCTATTGCGTAGCCGGCGATAGCCATGGCTTCGAGCACCGCGTGGGGGTCGCCTTCGAGCACGGAACGGTCCATGAACGCGCCGGGGTCGCCTTCGTCGGCGTTGCAGACGACGTATTTTTTATCCGAAACCGAAGCTTTGGCGAACTGCCATTTTCTGCCGGTGGGGAATCCGCCGCCGCCTCTTCCGCGCAGGCCGGAATCGAGTATCTCTTTTATGACGTCGTCGGGCGTCATTTCGGTGAGCGCCTTGCCCAGCGCTTCGTAGCCGTGCATGGCGATGTATTCGTCGATATTTTCGGGATCTATAACGCCGCAGTTGCGCAGCGCAACGCGTTTCTGGCTCTTATAGAAGCGCGTTTCGGAAAGCGAGGTTATGTCGCCGCTGACGATCGCGTTCTTGGCGGGGTCGCTGTATACCAGACGTTGGACGGGACGTCCTTTGAGCAAATGCTCTTCGACTATCTCGGGCACGTCTTCGACTTTCACTCTGGAATAGAAGATACCTTCGGGGTAAACGATCATAATGGGACCGAGCGCGCAAAGGCCGAAACAGCCGGTGTGGACGATCTTTATCTCGTCCTGAAGCCCTTTGGCTTCGAGCTCTGCTTCAAGCGCTTTCGCAATAGCGGGGCTGTTGGACGAGGTACAGCCGGTGCCGCCGCAGATAAGAACATGAGCACGTATCATAAATATATCCTCCGTTTTATATTATCGTGTTGCCGATGGTGTATTCAACGACGGGTTTGCCGCCCTTGATGTGTTCCGCCACGACTCTTACGGCTTTTTCGGGAGTCATTTTGACGTATGTGGTCTTTTCTTTGCCGGGCTCGAAGACCTCTACTACCGGTTCATACTGGCATATGCCTATGCAGCCGGTCTGCGAAACGGTGGCTTTGTCCGAAACGCCCTGCTTAGCCACTTCTTCGACTAAAGCGTTGAGCACCGGTCTCGCACCGGCGGCTATGCCGCAGGTCGCCATACCCACAACTATGCGTATGGAGTTTTCGCCTTCGCGCAAAGCAACTTTGCCCGCCATGCGTTCTCTGATTTTAGCAAGTTCTTCCAATGATTTCATTGCTGTCTGTGTCCTTTCGGTTTGGTTTTATTTTATAAATTGAATTTTCTTATTTCAAAGCCCGCGCCTCGGCGTACTGAGCCGCCAGGTCGTCTTTTATAAAGACTATCACGTCGGGCGTGGAAAGCGGTACTCCGCACAGCACCGCGCGCATCTCGGCGGTGTCCAACGATATCGTTCCGCCGGGAAGGGAATGGGTGAACGTTATGTCGGTGCCGTCGGGCAGGCCCTGGACGAGCGTGCACAGCGTGGAGGAGACGTCGCCTAACGGAGTGAAATCTATGCTCGTTTTGTAAAACAGCGCGCTTATAACGGTGCCGTGGTCGTCGCTTTCGCCGGCGGGCGTGCTTCTTAGCGTAAGGTCGCCGCCGGTCTGTTCCGCGGCGAGCTTGAAGAACGGTATCCCCAGCCCCACGGAACGCGTCTTGCGCGTGGTATAAAACGGATTCGTCACATTGCGCACCGTCGTTTCGTCCATACCGCAGCCGTCGTCGGTCACGGTTATGCGCAGAGTATCGCCGGTCTCGGCGATGTCGACCGCTATGTGCGAAGCGCCCGCCGCAAGCGAGTTCTGAACTATGTCCAGTATGTTAAGCGAAAGCTCTTTCAAGCTTTTTCTCCTTTCAGGTATTCAAAGAGGCGCCGCCTTATAAGGTCGCCGCTGTACGGCTCGTCGTCGAGCGTAACGTAATTTTCGGCTTCGCTTATTTCCCACAGATGGTGGGCGTCGCTGTTTTTAACAACGCCGTATGCGCTTATGTCTGGCAGGGCGACGGCGTATTCGCCGCCGTATGCGTTCGCCGAAAGCTCAACGAACCCAAAACGCGGTTTTTCGGGGAAATCGCCCAGCACTCCGATCAGCCCGTTGGAAGGCCTGTCTATGTGCGCGGGCAGACAAACTCCGCCGCTCGACCGCACTTTTTCCGCCGCTTCTTCAAGCGTCAGCGACGACGCGGGCGGCAGCAGGAATTCTTCTTCGGAAATAACGTTGTCGTCTTCGTCGAGCACGAGCTGGTTGCCGAATATTTCGGTGCGGTTTTTTATTTTTACGCGGTACTGTTTGAATTCACCGTCGAACTCCATCGCCGTCTCGAGCGTGGGGAAGAGGCACAGCAGATGCACTTCTTCCGCGGTGGTCAGTTCCATCCCCGCGACGGGGACCACGCCGCAGCGCCTGCACGCTTTGAAAAAAGCGGGGCAGTTGGCGCAGGAATTGTGGTCGGTGAGCGCAATGACGCCCAGCCCTTTTAACGCCGCCATGCCGGCTATGTTGTTGACCGTCATATCGTCGTCGGCGCAGGGGGAAAGGCACGAATGTATGTGCATGTCGTAATAATACCTGTTCATAAAAGTCTGCTCAGCGCCGCGCACGCTTCGAATTCGTTCATTCCGGTGCGCAGAAGGTTCAGCCCTTTGGCGCTCGCCGCGTCGGAAAGCTCGGCGCCTATTTCGGAATTTTCGCAGATGATTATGCACGAAAGATCCAGAAGCGACGCCACCGCCAGCGTGTTGACGTTGGTCATTATGGTCACCCAGCAGTTGCCGGGCTTGGCTCTTCCCATCACCCAGCTCAGCAGGTCGCCGGCGTATGCGCCTTCTATAATGCGGTCCGGTTCGGCGACGAAGACGCGTTCAAGACCTAATTTTTCGGCGAGTTCATTTACCGTCATTTTTTTCTCCGTTTGTTTTTTCGCGCAGCTTTTCGCGCATCACCGCTATGCATTCGCCGTAATCGGCCTTGCCTTTGACTACGTCTTCGGCAAAAGCGCGGCAGGTCGGCGAACCGCACGAACCGCAGTCGAGCTCGGGCAGCGTGCTGAACACGCTCTGGATATCCGCCATAAGCTTTATGGCGTGGCGGCGCGACGTGCCAAGTTTGGAAACGGCTTCGTACTCCGAATCGAGATCCAGCTTGACGTAATCGGGCAGGTCGTCTCCTTCGGAAGCGTGGTTCTGCGAAACGGGCAGGTAGCGCCGTATGTTGCGCAGTCTTACACGGCAGATATACGGGTTTTCCATGGTAAGGACTCCGCCCACGCAGCCGCCGCTGCAGGCGTTCAGCTCCACGAAATCCAGATTCGGGTGCTGTTCGGTGTCTATATCTTCAAGTACTTTTATAACGTTTTCAATGCCGTCCGCGGCGAGATAATGGTCGTTCATCAGCGACGAGGATTCGCCGCCCGATATCGCCCACCCTATGCCGACCATGCCGGTCTTGGAATAGGGAACGGGGGTGACCTTATTCTTCATAACGTTCAGCAGTTCGAAATACATATCGCTTATGGAAACGACGTAATCTATGCTGCTTTTTCCGCCGTCGGAGCTGTTTTTGACGTAACTGACTTTTGCGGGGCACGGCGAAATGAAAACGGTGACTATGTCTTCGTCTTTGAGCGAAGGGTTCTTGGCTTTGGCTTTCTGCCGTGCGAGCCGGCCGGCGAGTTCGACAGGCGGCTGTATCGGCAGCAGATGCGGCACCAGCGTGGGGAACCGCAGCGTCACCAGACGAACCACCACGGGGCACGCCGAACTTATCACGGGGGAGATCGCCTTGCCGGAATGCAGGAATTTGCGGGTGTAATCTGTCACGAGCTCCGCCGCGCAGGCGACTTCGAAAACGTCGTCGAACCCCAGATCCAGAAGTCCCTGAAGCAGGTAATCGATATCGTCGAGATTTTCGAACTGGCCGTAAAAAGTGGGCGCAGGCAGCGCTATGAGGTATTTGTCTTTGGGGAGCGACGAGAATTTGTCGTAGATCGCTTTTTTGGCCTTGTGCGGGCAAAGGCGAATGCATTCGCCGCAATCTATGCACCGCGCGGGGTCTATAACCGCGTGGCCGTCGCGTATTCTAATCGCTTCGGTCGGGCATCTGCGCAGGCAGTGGGTACAGCCCTTGCATTTTTCCAGATCAAGCGAGACGGAGTGTTTGTATTCAGACATCAGAATCCCTTTCGGACTGCAAAACGGATATCAGACGTTCACAGTCATTGTTATGGTGGTTCCTTCTCCGAGCTTGGTGTCTATTACCATTTCGTCGGTGTAGCGTTTCATGTTCGGCAGACCCATACCGGCGCCGAACCCCAGCGAACGGATATTGTCGGGCGCGGTAGAAAAGCCCTCCTGCATCGCGAGCGAAACGTCGGCTATGCCGGGGCCGTGGTCTGTCAGTTTCATGACTATTTTGTCTTCGTAAACGAAAAGCTCCGCCACTCCGCCGCCGGCGTGTATGACCATATTGATCTCGCCTTCGTACATGGCGATGGAAACGCGTTTGATCGTTTCCGGGTCGAATCCTATGCGGCGCAGTATGCGTTTCACCTGGACCGAGGCTTCGCCCGCAGAGGTGAAGTTTTCGCCGTCGACTTCAAACGAGTATGTAAGGCATTCGTTCTGTTCGCTCATATCACTTTACCGTTCAGGCCGTTGCTGTAAAGCAGTCCGCACGCTTCGTACATACGGTGTTCGGATCTCATGACGACTATGCCGGCGCGTTCGGCGAGCTTTAGCATATCGTTTGAAGGGTCCTTGCTGCGCACGAAGACGATGCATACCATATCCATCATTTCGGCGGTGCGTATCACCTGCGGGTTCACCAGCCCGGTAAGAAGCACGGCCTGATTTTTGACGTATGCGAGCACGTCGCTCATCATGTCGCTTCCGCAGGCGGAACAGACTTCTTTGTCGGCGTTTTCGGCGCAGCAGAGTATGCGCGCGTCCAAGACTTTTGCTACTTCGGATATTTTCATCTTAACTATATACCTTTAAAACTCAAAGATGAGGTTATTTGTACTTTTCGAGTATGCCTTTTATGTCGGCGGGAACAAGGCGGCCGTAAACGTCGCCGTTGATGACCATTACGGGAGCGAGACCGCAGCAGCCCAGGCAGCGCGTATCCTGAATGGAAAACTTGCCGTCGGAGGTGGTTTCGCCGGCGGAAATGCCCAGCTGTTTTTCTACTTCTTCAAGGATCGCCTGCGCGCCGTTGACGTAGCAGGCAGTGCCGGTGCACACGCTTATGACGTGGTCGCCTTTGGGCTGAAGCGAAAACTGCGCGTAGAAAGTTGCCACGCCGTATACTTCCGAAACGGGGATCCCCAGCGAATCGGCTATGAGAGTCTGTGTCTCGAACGAAAGGTAGCCGAAAAGCTCCTGAGCTTTCTGCATTATGGGCATAAGCGGACCCTGAACGTCCTTGTGGTCTGCGATGAACTCGCGCAGTTCTTTGGTTTTCTGTTCGATCTGAGCTTTGGTAAGTGCCATTTATTGATCCTCCTTGGAAAATGATTGGTTTACGGAATATATATTGCTCATTCTGATAGATTATAGCACAATCTTTGCGAAAATACAATAGAAAACTCGAAAAACGCCGTGTAAAAATCTTACATTTTATAAAAGGCGGGCGCGCGTTCGGAGCAAGGCGCGAAAAGGGTTTCGCGGGCGCAAATTTCGGCGCGATTTGTGTTGACAAAACCGCCGCTTTATGTTATATTTAATATGAATAAAAACGTCACGCTCTGCGGCGGGACGAAAAGGAGAACAGATATATGAAAAAACTTGTCAGTCTCGCGCTCGTCGCGGTATTGCTGATCGCCTGTGTCATGACCGTATCCGCCGGCGAAGAGGAAGAGATAGTCGACGCGGCATTTGAGCTTGCAGCCGGGCAGTCGCTCAGCGGCAGTAAGACTCTCACCGGTGTGGTCAAAGCCATTGTCACGCCGTATAATTCTCAGTATAAGAACGTAACGGTCAATATCACCGTCAAAAACAGCGCCGGCGAAGATAAAGTGATCCAGTGCTACCGTATGCAAGGCGAAGACGCCGCTACGGTGGGCGTCGGCGACACCATCAGAGTCACCGGCATTATCAAGCATTACGTAGACGGCAGCAAGGATCTTATAGAATTCGATGCCAACTGTACTTTCGTGACGATCGCGAAAGGCGAAGAGCAGAAGCCGCCCGAGACAGAAGAAGAGATCCTCGCCGCCGCGTTCGCGCTCGACGTCAACACCGCGCTCGCCGGGACTTATTCGCTCACCGGCATCGTCACTTCAAAGACCGACAGCAACAGCCAGGTCCACTTTACCGTGGGCGGCAAAGATATACTTTGCTACAGAATGAATTCGGAAAACTACGCCGAAATAGGCGTGGGCGACAAGATCACCGTCACGGGTTCCATCAAGAACTATAACGGCACCGTCGAATTCGACAGCGGCAACACCGCCGTCATCGTCGAAAAAGCGCAGAGCGAAGAAAGCTCCGGCGAAGAATCCTCCGAGCCCGCGAGCCAGCCCGAGGACGAGACCGAAGCCGATATCGTCGACGCCGCTTTCGCGCTCGGTAAAGGCGAATCGCTGAACGGCACCAAGACCCTCACCGGCGTGGTTTCCGGCATGGTGAATCCGTATAACGAGACCGAAAAAGACGTTTCCGTCAACATGAAAGTCAAAGGCAACGACGGCGCGGAAAAGATCATCCAGTGCTATCTTATGAAAGGCGAAGACGCCGCCACCGTCGGCATCAACGACACCATCGCCGTCACCGGCACCATCAAGAACTACAATGGCACCGTCGAATTCGACAAGGGCGCCTCTTTCACCACGGTCAAAAAAGGCACTCCTCCCGCGCAGCCCAAGACGGAACAGGAGATCCTCACCGCCGCTTTCGCGCTTCCCAAGGGCGAAATACTCCCCGGCACTTACACGCTTACCGGCACCGTGACCGAAAAGCTCGAAAAAGACAATCAGGTCAAAATGACTGTCGCCGACAAAGAGATCCTCTGCTTCA
Source organism: Clostridia bacterium (assembly GCA_017429165.1). Taxonomy (GTDB): domain Bacteria; phylum Bacillota; class Clostridia; order Oscillospirales; family CAG-382; genus UBA1206. The sequence goes on along the minus strand of JAFRPL010000007.1, from coordinate 80,187 downwards.
AAATGGAAGCTCAGAGCTACGGCGAAGTCGGCAAAGGCGATAAGATCGCTGTCACCGGCGTGCTCAAGAATTATAACGGGACCGTTGAATTCATCTCCGGCTGCACCGCGCAGATCATAGAAAAAGCCGATCCTTCCGAAATTTCCGAACCCGAAACTTCCGCACAGAAACCCGAAACCGAAAAAGATATCCTCGCCGCCGCGTTCGCGCTCGCAGAAGGCGAATCGCTCGAAGGCACCTATTCGCTCACCGGCAAGGTCACTAAGATAGTCGAAAAGTATCAGGATAAGTTCGGCAACATCACCGTACTGTTCGAAGTCGGCGGTAAGACTGTCAAAGCGTACCGTGTCGTCGGCGACGACGCGGCCGATATCGAAGTCGGCGACAAGATCAAAGTCACCGGCAGGATACTTAATTATCAGGGCACTGTGGAATTCGATAAAGATTCCGCGGTCGTCATAGTCAAGAAGAACACTCCCGCAAGCGGCGACGCAGGCATCGCCGTATTCGCTGTAGTCGCTGCGCTCGCATGCGCCGGCGCGGTCGTTGTCAAAAAGGCGAAATAAAACGCCATAGTAACAAACAAAGCGGAGGGCAGACGCCCTCCGCTCGTTCTTTCTCAGTCCAAAGTAAGGTACTGCGAATAAACGTAGCCTTTTTTGCCGTAATGGTCCACGTACGTCCACGCGCCTTCGCGCCGGATCACGCCCACCGCGGTGCCATCCGGCAGTTTGCCGATTATCTCGCCGTCGAACGAAGGCGCATTCCGTAAGTTGAGGCGGCTGCCTCCGGTATCGACCGTCGCCTGTTCGGCGCAGCCGGAAGGCGGGACCGTATCGCCCGCGCCAAGGAATTCCGCCGCGGCGTCGGCCAGCTCGCCGGCTATTGCGTCTATGTTGGCTTTTATCCATTCCGCGTCCGCCGGATTGTCGTGGTAGCCCACTTCAATAAGCACCGCGGGCGCTTTTGTGCGGCGCAGTTCCACGAACGTGGTGTTGCCCAGCACCCGCACCAGCGCCGGGTCGGGATATATGTTCCGCATGTTGCGCGCAATGATCTCGGCGGCGCGCTTTCCTTCGCGGGACGGAGTATAGTGATAGACGTCCACGCCGCGCACGTTGCCCGCGTTGCCGACGCCGGCGGCGTTGGAATGGATGGCGAGATGCAGACCGTTTTCCCCCGACGCCGACTGAGCCGCCGACTGGCTCGCGGTCATATTGGGCGAATTGCGGTTGACGGTTATCCCGCGCTGTTCGAGCAGCGGGACCATCGCGTCCGCGATGAGGTTCATATAGTATTCTTCGCTGCCGCTTTTGTCGTAATATTCGTTGTATTCCTGCGTTGAAGGACTCAGATATACTGTTGGCATGGCAAAAACACCCTTTCTCTTATAAATTCTATTCAAAAACAGGCAAAAACGTGATATTTTTTTTGAAAAAGCGCTTGACAAAAGGCGTTTCGTGTGATATTATACGCAGTACAAGGAAGCAGAACGTTTTGTTCTCACCCGCCGCTTTGAGCAGGCGCGGTCAATAGCACGGCCGTTTTATCGGCTGCTTTTGACTGTGCGGGACTATGCTTCCGCACGTTTTTTTGTTTTTAAACGCCGCTTTCAGCGGGAACCGTTCCCGCGGCGCGCCGCCCTTATAAAACAGGGGAATTTCTTGGAGGTGTCCACTATCAGTAAAAAAGCATTGATCAACGAAGAGATCAGGGCTCCCGAAGTCCGCGTTATCGATCCCGAAGGCAACCAGCTCGGTATCATCAAGCTCGAAGAGGCGCTCCGCGCAGCCGACGAAGCCGGGCTCGACCTGGTCGAGATCGCGCCCGACGCCAAGCCGCCGGTGTGCAAGCTCATGGATTTCGGCAAATATCGCTTTGAACGCGAAAAGAAAGAAAAAGAAAACCGCAAAAAACAGCAGATCGTGGAGCTTAAAGAGCTGCAGCTCACCTGCACCATAGGCGAACACGATTTCAACACCAAAGTCAATCATGCGACACGCTTTTTAACACAGGGCAACAAAGTCAAGGTGCTGGTAAAATTCAAGGGGCGCGAAATGGCGCACACCGAACACGGCACCGAACTTCTCGCGCGCTTCCGCGCCGCCTGCGGCGAACTCGGCACCTGCGACAAACCTCCGGTGCTCGAAGGCCGCAACATGATAATGATCGTGTCGCCTAATAAAGCAAATCAAAACCAGAAAGGAAAACCTAAAGATGGGAAAAATGAAAACTCACAAGGCCAGCGCTAAGCGTTTCAGCCTGACCGGCACGGGAAAAGTCAAAATGAACCATTGCGGCCGCCGTCACAAGCTCGGCCTCAAGGATTCCAAACGCAAGAGACAGCTCCGTAAGGCTTCTTACGTCAGCGACACCAGAATGGACGATCTCAAGCGTCTGCTCCCTTATTCTTAATTCGGTCGGAGGTATAGAAAATGGCAAGAATCAAACCGGCTCTCACCACGAGAAAAAGAAGAAAAAAGTTTTTAAAGGCCGCCAAAGGCTATTGGGGTGCGAAGAGTAAGCACTTTAAGATGGCCAAACAGGCCGTAATGAAATCCGGCAACTACGCGTTCGCGGGCAGAAAACAGAAGAAACGCGATTTCCGCGCTCTCTGGATCACCAGAATATCCGCACAGTGCAAGGTCAACGGCATAAATTATTCCAGGTTTATGAACGGTCTCAAAAAGTCCGGCGTCATCATCAACCGTAAAATGCTTGCCGAGCTCGCCGTCAGCGACAAAGACGCTTTCGCGTCGCTCGTCGACAAAGCCAAAGCCGCTCTTTAAACAGGCAGCGGGTTGACAAAAAAACGCGGCCGTGTTATAATGACCGCGTAAAGTTCAAAGAAATCCTCGCCACAGGCGGAGGGAGGGAAAACAAATGGCAGAAATCAAGGTCAAGGAGAATGAATCCATAGACAGCGCGATCAGAAGATTCAAGAGATCCTACCTCAGAAGCGGCGTTCCTTCGGAACTGCGTAAGAGAGAACATTACGAAAAACCCAGCGTCAAACGCAAGAAAAAGGCCGAAGCCGCTCGCAAGAGAAAATACAAATAATCTGTTCTTAAAAAGTGAGCGTACGCCCACTTTTTTTGACTTGCTGAAAAAGGAGCTGTTATCATGCGCAAATATTCCGCGGAATACATTCTTTCGCATTGCGATCACACCGATCTCAAACAGACTTCCGTGTGGCAAGATATACGCGCGCTCTGCGACGAGGGCATGAGATACCGCACCGCTTCGGTGTGCATACCCGCGTGTTTCGTCAAACAGGCGAGCGACTATGTTTGCGGCAAACTGGCGATCTGTACCGTCATAGGGTTCCCTAACGGCTATTCGACCACGCAGACCAAGGTGTTCGAAACGGCTCAGGCGGTAGCGGACGGCGCCGACGAGATAGATATGGTCATAAACATAAGCCATATAGTCAGCGGCAACGTCAAGGCCGCCGTCGAAGAGATCAATGCGGTCAAAGCCGCGTGCGGCGGAAAGCTGCTCAAAGTCATAATAGAGACCTGCCTGCTCACCGAAGAGCAAAAAGTACTGGCTTGCAAGGCGGTCGCCGCTTCGGACGCCGATTTTATAAAGACTTCCACAGGCTTTTCTAAACACGGCGCCACGCCCGGGGACGTCAGTCTGCTGGTGCGCGAATGCACGGGCAAGTCGGTCAAAGCCGCGGGCGGCATACGCAGCGTCGAAGACGCCGAAACGTATCTGGATCTGGGCGCGTCGCGCCTGGGGACCAGCGCGCTTGTGAAATTGCTTGCAAAGGAAGTGGACTGATATGACCGGCAGACAGCTTATAAAGGCGGCTAAGGAAGCGCAGGCGTTTTCGTATTCGCCGTATTCGGGCTTTAAAGTCGGCGCCGCGCTGCTTTGCAAAAGCGGAAAAGTATATACCGGCTGCAACATAGAAAACGCGTCGTTTTCCGCCACGGTCTGCGCCGAGCGCACCGCGCTCTTCAAGGCGGTATCGGAAGGCGAACGCGAGTTTTCCGCCATGGCGATAGTCGGGAATACCGATCTGTGTTTCCCGTGCGGCGTGTGCCGCCAGGTGATGAGCGAATTCTGCGGCAAAAACTTCAAGATCTATCTTGAAGAAAACGGCAAGCCCGTCACGTTCACTTTAGGCGAGCTTTTGCCCGGAAGATTCGATTTCAAAAAATAAAAAAAGCCGTCCCTGCGGACGGCTTTTTTCGTTTGCGTTTATTTGTTCGTTTTGAGCCAAGTTGTGTATTCGTTCCAGTATTTCGCCGCCTTGTCGTAACCGGTGTGGGCGATGGAATCCGGGTTGGAAAACAATCCCTGGAAGATGAACACCAGCGTGCGGTCGACGTAGGGCGATACCGCCTTGAGCTGCGAAACGAGGCGCGGGAATTCGGCGGGTATGAGCGGCGTCGCCTGATCGTTGGGACGTCCTTCCCAGGTGAAAGTCTCCACGTCCGCCCAAAGGGCTATGCGGGGAACTCTGTCGTGCGCTTTGCGCAGTTCGGCGAACGCGCGCTCGGAGCCGGCTATATCCGTTGCGTAGCAGCCGACCGTGTCCTGATACGCTATTATGTCCACGTCCAGCTTGTCGAGCTGGCGCACGAATCTATCGTCGCATACCGCGCTGGAAGTTCCGTACGGCGCCGTGAGTATCTTCGCGTCGGGCGTGAGCAGGCGCGCATGGCGCGACGAAGCGTTGATGTATTCTATGAAATCTTCCTGAAAATACGGCGAAAGCCACGATTCGTTCGCCCAGTACCAGCCGTAAAAGGATTTGTGGTGCGCGTATTTTTCGGCGAGCTCTTCCATCAAAAGCTCGCGCAGTTTCACGTTTTCCGGCTTCATCAGCGTGCCGAAAGCGGTCTCGCCGATATAGTCGTTGGACATAAACAGTTTCATATCCAGTCTGTCGCAGGCGCACATCACGGTCTCGAGCGGGTCTTCCGCCGCCATATCGACCATCGGCGCGTAGCGCGATCTGAACACGGCTAGCCCGTCGAGCGCTACCGTGTTGCACATAACGATGTATTCCATGCCCGCGGAATGCAGGTCGGCGATAAGCGCCTCCCATTGCTTATCGGTGTATTCAAGGCAGGCGCCGTTCCAGTAATAGTGCCGTCTGTCTTTCCAGTAGATCGAAAACCATGTGCCGGTTATGGGCTTTATACCGTTTGTCATAATAGATCTCCCTGCTTTTTTTCTATAAGCAGATATTAGCATAACCCCGCCCCGTTGTCAATAGCGGCGCCATTTTTATATTGACTTTTGCGGCGTTTTGTGTTATAAGGGAATCGAACGATAACACAAGGAGGCAACTTATGAAAAAACTCAAAATCATATCACTCATCCTTGCGATACTGCTTACCGTTTCTCTGGCGGTTTCCTGCTCGAACGGCGGCAATGAAAATTCCGAACAGCCCGCCGGAGAAAGCAGCGCCGAACCGGCGTCCGCCGATGATTCCGTTCCCGGCGAATCTTCCGCCGAGGAAGTCTCGCGTGGGCCGCTCGACCATCTCGATGACCTCGCGCTCAACGGCGAGACGATAACGTTCCTTGTGGAAAACGGCGCGTCGAACTCATACGGTTCCGTCGAGATCATGCCCAACGAGGAAAGAGGCGCCGAGATCGCCGGTTCCGTGCTCGAAAGGAACAACCTCATAGAAGAAAAACTCGGCTGCACAATAGCCGAGATCCGCACCGACAATATGACGGCCGCTCTGCGCAACGCGGTGCTCGATATCCCGGAATTCGATATCGCCTGCCCGTATCTCACCACGGGCGCGCCCCTCATCATGGAAGATCTGTTCCTGAACCTGTACGATTATGACGATATCATCAATTTTAATGCCCCGTACTGGGATCAGAACGCCGACGAAGACCTTTCGCTGGGCGGCAAGCTGTATATGACCACCGGCGACTTTTCCTTACTGACGATGGACGTCACGCACATACTCATTTTCAACAAGAACCTTATCGTCAGCAACGGGCTCGAAAGCCCGTACGCGCTTGTCGAAAGCGGCGACTGGACGATGGATAAGATGCTCGAAATGGCGCGCGCCGTCACCAAGGACGACGACGGCGTGGAAGGGCTTTCGTACAAGGACACCATCGGCTTCTTCTATAACTGGAACTACGCGAATTCGCTCTATATCGCCTCCGGCGAAAAATTCGTCAAAAAGAACAGCGAAGGCATACCCGAGCTCGCGTTCGCGGGCGAAAAGCAGGCCGCCGTCGCCAAAAAGGTGTACGATATTTTCCACGACGACAAGGTCCTTTACGACGAAGGCTTCAACGCTCAGGCGCAGGCAGACGGCTTTAAGGAATGCTACGCCGCCACGCGCGACAGGCTAGGCAACGACGGCGCCCTGTTCGTGAGCACCGCGCTTATAGAAGTGCTCAATATGGCGCAGTACGACTGCAATTTCGGTATGCTCATAACCCCGAAATATTCAAAGGACCAGGACAGATACTACACCTATATTTCGGTCATTTTCGCCACCGGCGTGGTCATCCCCGCAAGCCACCCCGAACCCGAAAAAGCCGCGCTGATGCTCGAAGCGCTCAACGCCGCTTCTACAAGTACCGTCAAATTCGATTACTACGAGCGTATACTCAAACTGCAGAAAGCGCGCGACCAGGAAGACAGCGACATGCTCGACCTCATCTTCTCGACCCGCGTCTACGACATCGGATCTATCTTCAACTGGGGCGGCTGCCGCGATTTCATCGCAGAGGTCTGCAACGGATCTTCGTTCAACTATACATCGTATCTCGAATCCTCGACAGGCAAAATGGAAAGCGCGATGCAGGCGACGGTCGATTATTTCAGCGGAGACTGATTTTATTGCAAATCATGAAAAAAGCGGCGTTACACCGCTTTTTTCTGTTGCATTCAACCGCAAAAAGTGGTAAAATAAAAAGAGATAAAAAAAGGAGGTGCGGTCATATGAAAAAAACGCTCGCGGCAATACTTTTTTGTGCGCTGCTTCTGAGTCTTTGCGCGTGCGCGGACGGTACGTCGCACGTCCACGAATACAGCTCGTCGCGCGTCGACCCGGGCTGCGAAAACGGCGGATATACCGTTTACCGCTGCAAATGCGGCGACGAATATATCGACGATTTCACCGATCCGCTCGGGCACGAAAACGTGCTGCTTTCCCGCACCGAACCCACCTGCACCGAAGGCGGCAGGGTATCGTATGTGTGTCTGCGCTGCGGAAAACCGCTCGTGCAGACTCTCCCCGCGAAAGGGCACGACATATCCGACCCCTCGTATTTCCTCATAAGCGGCAAGAAAGAGACCGTGTATTACGCGGGCGGAACTTGCAGAACGTGCGGCAAGACCGTCAGAGAACAGATCTGCACCGTCGGTTTCGGCGTCGTCGCCGGCGCGGAAGATACCGTCCCCGCCGTCCCGGGCGAAGGCGGAAAGATCGAAGTCAGGGCCAAGGACGAACGCACGCTCTCGCTCAAGGCGGTCCCGGACAAATACCTGGAATTCGTCGGCTGGAGCGACGGATCGGTAAAGCCCGAACGCAATTACGATATCAAAGGCGGCGATATTTACGCGCTTTTCGCGTATAAGGGCGAGCTGCCCGCCATAAGCGTCGTCACCAAAAGCGGCGCGGGCGTCTACAGCCGCGACGAGTATTCCAGATGCACAATAAGCGTCGTCGGCAGCGACGGATACGATTTTACCGGAGCGGAGGCAGGCATGCGCGTGCGCGGCAACGCCTCTTCCATGTACGGCGACGTCGAATGGATAAAGAAAAACAAGGTCAATTACCGCATTAAATTCGAAGAGCGCACGCCTATGCTGGGGCTCAACGGCGGCGCCGAATGCAAAAGCTGGGTGCTCTTGCGCGGCGACGGCAACTACCTGCGCGAACTTGCGCCGTTCTATCTGTTCCGCAATCTGTGCGACAAATACGTTTTCTGCCCGGACGTCACCTACGCCAAGCTGTTCGTCAACGGCGAATTCATGGGCGTTTACGAAGTCTGCGATCAGGTGCAGATCGACAAATACCGCATCGATATCCCCGAACTCAAAGACGGCGACTCTTCTATGGACGCGGGCTTTCTTATGGAGCTGGAAAACTATCCGCAGACCGCATCGCATTATTTCGGGCTTTCGTACGACAGCGTGCGGCTCACCGATATGTACGGCGTGTCGCACACGGCGCGTTATGCGAACGTTTCGGTCAAATACGACGAGCTCACGACAGGGCAGGTAAAAACGCTCGAAAAATATCTGAACAACGTCTACCGCATAATTTATAACGCAATTTTCAAAAGCAAATATTACAAGCTCAACGCCGCGCTCGATATAGTCGAAGCGCCCGAATTCACAAGCGCCGGCGAATGCATTTCCAACGTCATGGATCTCGACGCCGCCGCCGCGATGTATATAGTGGAAGAACTGGCGGCGGACAAAGACGTAGGGGTCGGGAGCTTCTTTATGTACGCCGACCTTTCGCTCGAATCGCCCGTGCTCACCTTCTGCGCGCCGTGGGACCTTTCCTGGGCGTTCGATACGAGCTACGGTTTCGATACCGAGCATTTCTGGGTGTCGGCGTGGCAGCCTCAGGAATTCATCAACTACGCAGGCAACCGCTCGTCCACATGGTATATCACGCTCTACCAGTGCGAGGAATTCCGCGATATCGTAAAGGAAAAATGGCGCCGCATACGTTCCGACGGGACGTTTGACGCAATGCTGGAAATGCTGCCGGGATTTTCGCAAAACAATCCCGAAGATATAGCCGCCGAGCGTAAGCGCTGGGGGACCGGAGATCCGTCGAAAAGCGCGCAGCATCTGGAAGATTACCTTAAAAAACGCGCCGCGTGGCTCGACACTCAATGGGGATGAAACATATGGAAAACCGAAAAAAACCGTGCGCTTCGAACTGCGAAACGTGCGTGAATTACGATTATAACGAAGAGGCCGAATGCTACGAATGCCGCGTGTCGCTGGACGAAGACGAGATGATGAAATTCCTTTCGGATACGTTCGCCGACTGCCCGTATTACGAGTATTACGACGAATATAAAATCGTTAAAAAACAGAATTGAGGCGTATTATGAAAAAAGCCGTAAGCATTATTCTCGCAGTCATACTTATCGTTTCGCTCGCTTCCTGCGGCGAGAACGAAGAAAGCAGGCAGGAGGAAAGCGCTATGTCCCAAAACGAACAGAGCTCCGTCACGCCCGAATCTTCCGCGGAAGAAAGCGTAGAAGAAAGTTTGGAAGAAAGCTCCGAAGAGGTTTCGGAAGAAAGCCCGTATATCGACGGCAAAAAGCTGCTTGTGTTCGGCGATTCCATCACCGCGCTGGGTTCGTGGGGGCGCACCGCCGCCGAACGGCTCAATATGTATTATTACAACGGCGCAATGGGCGGAATAACCTCCGCGCAGGGAATAGACAGATTCCCCGCGTTTGCCGCCAACCGCGGCGCGGATTATATAACGCTGCTGTTCGGTATGAACGATATGATAATGGTCGCCGCCGGAAAGCCGCGCGTCACGCCCGAGGAATTCGCCGGGAATATGAAGACCCTGGTGCAGATGGTCCGCGATTGCGGCGCCGAGCCCATCCTGCTCACCGCGAACCCGCTCGACCCGGGCAAATTCTGGTCCGCGCAGGGGCAGAGCAAAAGCATGTATGAATCCGTGGGCGGCGATCCGCTCGCGTGGGAGGAAGTGTATAACGACGTCACACGTAAGGTCGCCGAAGAGACCGGCGCGTATCTCATAGATATGTTCGCCGCGTGCGAGGGCGTGAACTACAACACGCTGCTTTCCGACGGCATACATCTCGCGGCCCGAGGCAACGCAATATTCGCCGATACGCTTGCCGGATGGTTCGAATCGCGTTACGAACACGACCCCGAAGCCCAAAAAGTTTCGGAAGAAGACACATATCTCGTGCTCGACGAAGGCAGGGCGAATATATGCGAGCTCGGCGCCGACGCCTGGTACACCGCCGACAAATCGCTGCTCACCATAAAGTCTTACGGCAACGCGCTGCGCTTTTCCAACACCAACGGGCTGTGGCCGTACGCCGAAGGCGTTCCCGCCAATCCCATTTCGGTATCGGTCAAGGACGGGTATCTGTATTACAACGTCTCAACGGGCGCCGTTAACGCCAGTATAATCCTGTTTTTCAACGGATCCACGCCTTCTGCGTATACGGAAGGCACTTACGTGGTGATAAACAGCCGAATCGGCGCGCAGTGCACCGAAGTCGGCGATATCGGCCCCAACCAGACGCTCAAGGGAAAGATAGCGCTTTCAAAGCTCGGCATCCCCGCGCAGAACGTCAAGGACGGCAGGGTGCTCGTCACCGGCGTCAAGGTCTATGTCGCGGGCAAGGCGTACGAGCAGGTCACCATACGCGAACTCGCGGTCGGCGTGGAATAAGGAATAAAACGCATACGGCTTTGCGCAAATAAACGCGCAAAGCCGTTTTTGCGCCGTTTTACCGAAAACGTTGTGCGTGTTGACGCATTTCGCGCGCAAAATCTGTGCAAAACGCAGAAAAAACCTGCGCGGGGGTTGACAAACCGGCGGCAATATGTTAACCTATATATGAAAATAGGGGAGGTATCCTCTTTCGCTTACAATTTGACAGGGGACACGGTTTATATAGTTAAAATTTCAGATTTAAACGCAAGCTCATACAACGCCACAACATACTATAGTTTTTCTATAGTAAAACCTTAGGATGGTAATTATGAAAAAAACAATTTTTATTACGATCACGCTGCTCCTTGTCGCCGCGATAGCCGTCGGCGTCGTCGTTTATGCAGTCGGTGGCAGTAAAAACGAAGACGAGCCCGTATCCGCCGCCGCAGTTGATAAAGAGGCGGAAAATAAAAACGTCGGTCCCGACGCGGCGAATGAGCCGGAACCCGATCCCGCAGGACCCGCCGTCGTTTCGCTCGAAGAATACTGGGCAAAACTCAAAGCGGAACGCGTCGGCGAGCCGTTCACGCTTGAAGAGATCTATCTGCTTTGCGCGGGATTATTCAAAACGGAATGCAGCATCAAATTCACCGCCAACGATTGCGTCCTGTACTTTTTGGGAGAGTATTCCGAATATGGTTTATCGGCGGAGAAAATGATCGTTACGGATCCCGCAAACGTGTCGGAAGACGATATTTACGCTGTTTTTCTGGCTGTTTTGGATCTGTGCTTTGACGAGTGCACGAACGATGACGGGCAGAGAGCCAAGTTTTTCCTTTTGAATAACACGAATTCCATATGGACGCCCGATTATGTTTTTTCTTCCAATTATGGGGATTTCGGGTATGAAACTTTTTCGGATTATTATTACGGTCGGCAAAAAGAAGAACGCGGCATTCATATTTATTCTATCTGTTTTGACAAAAAAATGATCACATATTTGTATACACCGGGTGTCAGAACCAACTTGTATGAAGAATACAAAGCCGCAGCCATCGCGAACGGCGTAAATATCAAATAAAAGTCAATACCATTCACCCGTTGCGGGCGCGTAAAACACGCGCCCGCTTTTTGTTTTATCGCTGTTCGCCGCCGTTTTGCGCACGTGTAAAAAGCAAAACGCCGTATGCGAAAAAATTCCTCAAAAGCTCTTTATTTTTTTACAAAAACGTGTTATAATAAAAGACTGATAAAAAATCGGAAAAAAAGGAGGTCTTGCAGAGAATGGATCATTTTGAACTCGTTTCGGAATACGCGCCCACCGGCGACCAGCCTCAGGCGATAGAAAAGCTCACGGAAGGCGTGCTCAAAGGATATTCCGACCAGGTGCTTCTGGGCGTGACCGGCTCGGGCAAGACTTTCACCATGGCTAACGTAATAGCCAACGTCAACAAGCCCACGCTGGTGCTGGCGCACAACAAGACTCTGGCGGCGCAGCTGTGTTCGGAATTCAAGGAATTCTTCCCCAACAACGCCGTGGAATACTTTGTGAGCTATTATGATTATTATCAGCCCGAAGCGTACGTCCCCGGCAAGGATATATATATAGAAAAAGACGCTTCCATAAACAAGGAAATAGACAAGCTGCGCCATTCTGCGACCTCGGCACTGTTCGAACGGCGCGACGTCATAATCGTTTCGTCGGTGTCGTGCATTTATTCGCTGGGCGACCCGGAAGAGTATCAGCGCCATATGGTCGCGCTTTACGCCGGTCAGAATATTTCGCGCGACGACGTCATAAAACGGCTCGTCGCCATACAGTACAACCGCTGCGATATCGATCTCGACCGCAACACGTTCCGCGCGCGCGGCGACACGCTCGAGATATTTCCTTCCAACACTTCCACCGACGCGGTGCGGGTGGAATTCTGGGGCGACGAGATAGAACGCATCTCGGTGATAAACACCGTCACGGGCGAAGCCGTTACGCGGCTCAAGAACATAGATATCTGGCCCGCCAGCCACTACGTGACCGGCGCGGAACGCCGCGAAAAAGCGTTAAGGGAAATAGAAAGCGAAAAAGCCGAACGCGCCGCCTGGTTCGAAGAACAGGGAATGTACGTGGAGGCGCAGCGCATCACCGAGCGCGTCAATTACGATATAGAGCAGATCCGCGAGATCGGCTACTGCTCGGGCGTGGAAAACTATTCGCGCATACTTTCGGGCAGGGCGCCCGGCTCCACGCCTTACACGCTGCTCGATTATCTTCCCGCCGATTATCTTATGTTCATAGACGAAAGCCACGTCACGGTGCCTCAGGTCCGCGGAATGTCGCGCGGGGACACGGCGCGCAAGAAGAATCTTATAGATTACGGATTCCGCCTGCCTTCGGCGTACGACAACCGCCCGCTCAAATTCGACGAGTTCCTCAAAAAGAAAGGTCAGACCGTTTACGTTTCGGCCACTCCAGGCGACTTTGAAAAAGAGCGCTCTTATCAGATCGCCGAACAGATCATACGCCCGACCGGTCTGCTCGACCCCGAGATCGAAGTCCGCCCCGTCAAAGGGCAGATCGACGACCTTATGGGCGAGATCAGAACGCGGTCCGAACGCGGCGAGCGAGTGCTCGTCACCACGCTCACCAAGCATATGGCGGAAGACCTTTGCGATTATTTGGAAAACTACGGCATAAAGTGCCGCTATATGCATTACGACATAGAGACGATCGAGCGCATGGAAATACTGCGCGACCTTAGAAAAGGCGAATTCGACGTGCTCATAGGCATAAACTTGCTGCGCGAAGGGCTCGACCTGCCCGAAGTGTCGCTCGTCGCGATAATCGACGCCGACAAAGAAGGTTTCCTGCGCAGCGAATCTTCGCTTATCCAGACGATAGGCAGAACGGCGCGCAACGTCAACGGCAAGGTCATAATGTACGCCGACACGGTCACGGGATCCATGGAAAGGGCGATACGCGAGACCGAACGCCGACGCCGCATACAGGATTCGTACAACAAGGCGCACGGTATCATTCCCAAGACCATAGTAAAGGATATCCGCATGCCGCTCGCCGTTTCGGCGGCCGAAGAGATCAAAGAGGTGGACACCGGCAAGCTCACGGCGGCGGAACGCAAGAAGCTCATCGATAAACTTACCAAGGATATGAAACAGGCGGCAAAAGAACTGGATTTCGAATCCGCCGCCGTGCTCAGAGACCGCATAAAGCGGCTGATGTGAGGCAGATATGGCAGAAAACATCGTAATTAAAGGCGCGCGCGTGCACAATCTCAAAAACGTTTCGCTCACGCTCCCGCGCGACAAATTCATAGTCATGACCGGTCTTTCGGGCTCGGGAAAATCTTCGCTGGCGTTCGACACGCTCTACGCCGAAGGCCACCGCCGCTTTGTGGAATCGCTTTCGTCGTACGCGCGGCAGTTCCTGGGACAGCTCGACAAACCCGACGTCGACGTCATAGAAGGGCTTTCGCCTTCTATTTCCATAGACCAGAAATCCACCGTGCGCAACCCGCGTTCCACCGTGGGCACGGTCACCGAGATCTACGATTATCTGCGTCTGCTCTACGCCAACATAGGCGTTCCGCATTGCCCTATATGCGGCGAAGTGATAGATCAGCAGAGCGTGGACGAGATAGTGGATCACGTGCTGGAACTGGAAAACGGCACGCGGTTCATGGTGCTTTCGCCCGTGGTGGCGGATAAAAAAGGCCTGCACGACAAAGTCATAGACGACGCCCGCCGCGCCGGTTACGTGCGCGTGCGCGTTGACGGACTGATGTACGACATAGGCGAAAAGATCGAGCTGGACAAAAACAAAAAGCACAATATAGACGTGGTGGTCGACCGTCTCGTTATGGACCGCGAAAAAATACGTTCGCGCCTGACCGACAGCATAGAGACCGCATCCAACCTTTCGGAAGGCATAGTAAAGATACTCGTGATCCTGCCGGACGGCGAAGAAGACGAAACGGTATATTCGCAGAACTATGCGTGCAAGACGCACGGCGTTTCCATAGGCGAACTCACGCCGCGTATGTTTTCTTTCAACGCGCCCGCCGGCGCGTGCGAGGCGTGCCAGGGGCTGGGGGAATCGTACGTGCCTTCGCCGGAAAAGATAATCCCCGACAAAACGCGTTCGTTGTTCAACGGCGCCATATTCGTCAACGGGTTCAAATCCATAGAGCCGGGCTCGTATTCGGGCAATTTCTTCAATATGCTGGGCAAGTTCTACGGTTTCGATATCCACACGCCCATCAAGGATTACAGTCCGGAAGCGTATAACGTGCTTCTTTACGGCAATATCCGCAACACGGGCGGAAGGCGGCGCGCTTTCGGCGAGCCCAAGCACGAAGGCGTCGTTACGACCATCAAGCGCCGCTACGAGCAGTGCGCCGACATGGAACAGCGCGCATATTACGAAGAATTTATGGAAAACATCCCATGCCCGGTATGCGAAGGGATGCGGCTCAAAAAAGAGTCGCTCGCCGTCACCGTGGGAGGGCTCAATATAATGGAACTCTGCATGCTCACCGTGAGCAAGGCGCTCGGGTTCTTCGAAAACCTCAAACTCACACCGACCGAGCAGAAGATTTCCAAAGAGATAATCAAAGAGATCAAAGCGCGGCTGGGATTCCTTAACGCCGTGGGGCTCGAATACCTCACGCTCGCACGGGCCGCCGGTTCGCTTTCGGGCGGCGAAGCGCAGCGCATACGGCTCGCCACGCAGATCGGTTCGGCGCTCGTGGGCGTTATGTATGTGCTCGACGAGCCGTCGATAGGCCTTCACCAGCGCGATAACGGCAAACTAATTGCCACGCTCAAACGCCTGCGCGACCTCGGCAACACGGTCATAGTCGTGGAACACGACGAAGAGACCATGCGCGAAGCCGATTATATAGTGGATATCGGCCCCGGCGCCGGGATCCACGGCGGTGAAATCGTCTGCGCGGGGACGCCTGACGAAGTTGCCGCCTGCACCAGATCCGTCACCGGCGATTTCCTTTCGGGCCGCAGACGCATCGCGGTCCCGGATATCCGCCGCAAGGGGAACGGACTGTTCCTCACCGTGCGCGGCGCGCGCGAAAATAACCTCAAAAATATCGACGTGCAGTTCCCGCTCGGCTGCTTTGTCTGCGTCACGGGCGTGAGCGGATCGGGCAAATCGTCGCTCGTCAATTCGGTGCTGTACAAGGCGGCGGCGCGCGCGCTAGGCCGCTATTCGGTGCTGCCGGGCAAGCACGACGGGCTCGAAGGGATCGAAAACATAGACAAAATCATAAGCATAGATCAGTCGCCCATAGGGCGCAATCCGCGTTCGAACCCCGCGACATACACCGGGATGTTCACCGACATCCGTTCCATCTTCGCCTCCACGCCCGAAGCGCGTGCGCGCGGTTACAAGGACGGCAGGTTTTCGTTCAACGTCAAGGGCGGCAGATGCGAATCGTGCGAAGGCGGCGGCACCATAGAAATAGAAATGCATTTCCTGCCCGACGTCTACGTCACCTGCGACGTCTGCAAGGGCAAACGCTATAACCGCGAAACGCTGGAAATCAAATACAAAGGCAAATCCATTTACGACGTGCTCGAAATGACCGTGGACGAGGGTCTGGAGTTCTTCAAGAACTATCCTTCGCTTTACCGCAAGCTTTCCACGCTTCAGGAAGTCGGTCTGGGTTATATCAAGATCGGCCAGCCCGCCACCACGCTTTCGGGCGGCGAAGCGCAGCGCGTCAAGCTCGCCACCGAGCTTTCGCGCCGTTCAACGGGGAAAACGCTGTATATACTCGACGAACCGACCACCGGTCTGCATTCCGCCGACGTCGAAAAGCTGGGAGAAGTGCTGCAGAAACTGGTCGATGCGGGCAACACCGTGGTAGTCATCGAACACAATCTCGACCTCATAAAGACAGCGGACTATATCATAGATCTGGGGCCGGAAGGCGGCGAAAACGGCGGAATGATCATCGCCAGCGGGACCCCCGAACAGGTCGCGCAATGCAAAGGATCCGCCACCGGCGAGTATCTAAAAGGGGTGCTTGAAAAGAAATGATAAAGGACGAATACCTGCCCTTGCTCAAAAAAGTCGAACGCCCCGGCAGATATACCGGCGGCGAATTCGGCTGCACTTACAAAGACAAGAACGCGGTCGATCTGCGCATGTGCTTCTGCTTTCCCGACACCTACGAGATCGGCATGTCCAATCTCGGCGTCAAGATACTTATGCACTGCCTGAACAAGCTCGATTATCTGTGGTGCGAACGCGCCTATGCTCCGTGGGACGATATGGAAAAGCTTCTGCGCGAAAACAAGCTCCCGCTTTACGCGCTCGAAAGCGGCGATCCGCTCGGCGAATTCGATATAGTGGCGTTCACGCTGCAGTACGAGCTTTCGTACACCAACGCCGTCAATATGCTCGACCTCGCGGGAATACCGTGGTATTCCGCCGAACGCGGCGAAGACGATCCGCTCGTCATAGGCGGGGGTCCGTGCGCGTATAATCCCGAACCCGTGGCGGAGTTTTTCGACCTGTTTTCAATAGGCGAAGGCGAAGAGCATCTGTGCGAAATCGCGTCGCTCTACCGCGAATGCCGCAAAAAGGGAATGAAAAAGGCGGAATTCCTGCGGCTCGCCTCGCATATAAAAGGCACCTACGTTCCGTCGCTTTACGAAGTGGTTTATAACGAGGACGGCACGGTCGGATCGGTCGCGCCCAAATATGAAGACGTCCCCGCGGTGGTCGAAAAGCGGATAATCGGCGATCTCGACAAGGCGCCGTTCCCCGCGGCGTTCGAGATGCCGTATATTGAAGCCGTGCACGACAGAGTCACGCTCGAAGTGTTCCGCGGCTGCATACGCGGCTGCCGTTTCTGCCAGGCGGGAATGGTATACCGTCCCTACCGCGAAAAATCGGTCGACGTGCTGGACGAATGCGCGCGGCAGAGCATAGCCGCCACCGGCTACGACGAAATGTCGCTGGCGTCGCTTTCGATATCAGATTATTCGCATATCGACGAGCTCGTCGACCGGCTGCTTTCCTGGACCGAAGAGAAAAAAGTGGGGCTTTCGCTGCCTTCTATGCGTATCGACGCGTTCTACGCCGAGCTTATGAAAAAGGTGATGTCGGTGCGCAAATCGGGGCTGACGTTCGCCCCCGAAGCGGGCACCCAGCGGCTCCGCAACGTCATAAACAAGAACGTCACCGAAGAAGAAATACTGCGCTCCTGCCGCATGGCTTTCGAAAACGGCAGACAGAACGTAAAACTTTACTTTATGAACGGGCTCCCCACCGAGACCGACGAAGACATAACCGGCATTGCAAAGCTCGCCGGAAGTATAATAGGCGAATTCGGAGGCAGGGCGGTGGGGGTCACCGTGTCCGTTTCGTGCTTCGTGCCCAAGCCGTTCACGCCGTTCCAGTGGGAACCTCAGGATACGGTGGAAGAGCTGAAGCGCAAGCAGCAGCTTCTGAGAAGCGAGATAAGGTCGCGCATGATAACCTATAACTATCACACCGCCGAAGTCTCGCATCTCGAAGGCGTGTTCGCGCGCGGCGACAGAAAACTTTGCAAAGCGGTCGCCGAGGCGGTCAGGCGCGGCCAGCGTTTCGACAGCTGGGACGAGTTCTTTTCCGCCGAAAACTGGCACGACATATTCGCTTCCGTCGGCATAGACGAATCTTTCTACGCCAACCGCCGCCGCGAATACGGCGAAATCCTGCCGTGGGATCACATTTCGTGCGGGGTGAGCAAGCGGTTTTTGATAAACGAAAGCGAAAAGGCGCGTCGCGGCGAGACGACGCCCGACTGCCGCACCAAGTGTTCGGCTTGCGGCGCCAATCAGCTTGGAGGTGAAAGACGTTGCTGCCGGTAAGAGTTTTCTTCAAAAAACAGGGCGTCGCCGCCTATATCTCGCATCTCGACCTTCAGCGCACGGTGTTCCGCGCCATACTTCGCAGCGGCGTCCGCCCGTGCTATACCGAAGGTTTCAACCCCCATATCAAGCTGGCGTTCGCCGTATCGCTTTCGGTGTATCAGGAAAGCGAATGCGAGATATTCGATTTCTTTACGGAAGACGATCTGAGTTACGATGAGATCACGGCAAGGCTGAAGGCGTCTTTTCCGGAATGCCTAGAAGTGATCCGCGCCGCCGCGCCGGTAAAGAAAGCGAGCGAGCTCGCGCTTGCAGATTACATAGTCGATCTATACACTTCAAAAAGCGCCGGTGAAATAAAAGACGCGCTTTCGGGCAGCATAAACGTAGTGAAAAAGTCCAAAAAAGGCGATATCCTCACCGACGTTTCGCCGCTGATACGTTCCATGCGGTTTGAACAGATCGGTCCGGGCGTGCGTGTGTATATCCGGTGTGCGTGCGGAAGCGGGGAACACCTCAATCTGCGGTATATTACCGACTTTCTGGGCGATATGATAACCGACAGCCGAGTGGTGCGTACGGCGCTGCTCACGGCGGAAGGTGAAGAGCTCGTCTGAAAAAGCAAAAATGCTCATTCCGGCGCGCAAAAAAACTTGCATTATTAAATTGGTGATGTTATAATGAAAAAGAGATACATGTCGGCTTTTGCCGCGGCGCTGGCGATATGCCTGCTGCTGTGCGCCTGCGGGAAAAGCGAAGCCGTTTCGGAAGATGTTTCGGAATCAGTTTCGGAACTTCCCGCCGAAAGCGAAGAGCCGTCTTCGCAGATCGAATCGAGCTCCGTTCAGGAGCCCGACGAGCGCGAACTGTTCCTCGCCGAGGCGCGATCGCTGCTGGAGCGCGATTCGTATTACACCGAACTTCTCATAACCGGCGGCGTGCTCGCGCGCGACAACGCGCCGGAAGACAAATATGCGTCCCACACCGTGTCGCCGCAGAACCGCTATTACCTTTCGCAGTCGCTTAAAGACGAACTCGCGGCGGTATATACGCCGGAAGGCGCGGAGGAATTCGGTTCATACCCGGATTACGGCGTCAAATTCGTCGACCTCACGGGAGAGATCGCGAAATATTCGCATCATTTCGACCCCGCTCCGCCGCTGACCCCGTTATATGAAAGCGCGTATTTAAAAGAATTCGGCGAAAACTCCGCGGTGCTCGCGATCCCGGATATTTCGGGCGAGGAGCACGAAGTGTCGTTCACGCTTACCGATGAGGGCTGGCGGATCGACCGCGCGTACTTCTTCGCGACCCGCGGCAACGGATATCATCCGCTGTTCACCACTATGAACGTCGGCAGCGCTTCGGCGCTTCGCGGCAGATGCCTTCTTATAAACGTTTTCATTTCGGACAGCGAATCGGAATGGGACGACGGCGCGGTCGAAGAGACGGTGAACAAAGTGCGCGCCGCCGCCGATTTTATAGGCCGTTTCGTCTCCGGGTACGGAGGCGGCGCCGAATTGATCGTGAGCTCCGCCGCCGCGTCTCCGCGGCTGAGCACAGCCGAAAAGCTGCCCGATTCGCCCGAAGGGTTCGTGAGAATAGACCTGCTTTTCGGCACTACGGTGTTCGGCAGTCTGCAGAACTATATCATGGAATACTACGATACGGGCGTATACGATAACTACTGCGTGCTCCTGCATCTAAACAAAGCGGGCAGGTCTTACGCTTTGGAGTGCGACACCGGCGATTTCGACTGGGAAACGTACGTCTGCGAACGCGCGGTCTTCTACCGCAGCGAGGACAAGAAATACGAATACTACTGCAGCGAGGCGACTTACGCGCACGAGCTGCTCCACCTTTTCGGTGCGACCGATCTTTACGGCGAAAACGTTGCGCAGGAAGTTTCGGATCTGCTTGCGCATTATTATCCCAACGACATCATGTCTGCGGTCGGGAACGATATAGAGCTTTACGGCATATCGCCCTTCACCGCTTATCTCACCGGTATCACAGACGCGCTCCACGAACAGTTCGCGAGTCTTTCGGATAACTGAAAACAAAACAGAAAGGACCGTAACCATGTATAAAAGAGTTCTTATCAAGCTTTCCGGCGAGGCGCTTTCGGGCGACGGGAACATACTCAAAGGAGAATTCCTGCAAAAAGTGGCGCATCAGATCAAGCGCTGCGTGAACGCGGGCGCGAGCGTCGCCGTCGTCGTGGGCGGCGGAAACATCTGGCGCGGCGCGAGGCAGAGCGGGGTCAACGTCACCCGGTTCAAAGCCGACCATATGGGCATGCTCGCCACGCTCATCAATTCCATCGCCATGCAGGACTACATAGAGCAGGAAGGGCTCAGAGCCAAAGTGCTTTCGGCGGTCCCCATGGAGCAGTTCTGCGAACCTTACAGTCAGCAGCGCGCGCGCGACTTGCTTGACGAAGGTTACGTCGTGCTGTGTTCCTGCGGAGTAGGGTATCCGTATTTTTCGACCGACACGGGCGTGGTGCTCCGCGCCGCCGAACTCGGCATGGACATAGTGCTTTCGGCAAAATCGGTCGACGGCGTATACGATAAAGATCCCCGCAAGTTCCCCGACGCCGTCCGCTACGACAAAGTCAGCTACGACACCATACTAAAAAACGGGCTCGCCGTTATCGACCTTACTTCCGCCGCGCTTGCGCGTGAAAACGGCATAAAGATGCTGCTGTTCTCGCTCGCCGACCCCGAAAACATCTACCGCGCGGTGAAAGGCGAAAAGATAGGCACGGTAATAGAATAAATCCATAAGCAAAAAATAAACATAAATTACGGGAGGAAGAAACAATGAAGCTCGACACCAAAGAATTTGAAGAAAAGATGCAAAAGACCATCAAAGTGCTCGAAGACGACTACGCGTCCGTACGCGTCGGCCGCGCTTCCGCACGCATACTCGATAAAGTCAAGGTCAACTATTACGGCACTCCCACCGATCTTTCCAGCGTCGCCAACATCAAAACGCTCGACGCCAGAACGCTCGCCATCACCCCGTGGGAATCCAACCTCATCAAAGACATCGAAAAAGCCATCAACGCCGCGGATATCGGCATCAATCCGCAGAACGACGGCAAGACGATACGCCTCTGCTTCCCGCCCCTTACCGAAGAGCGCAGAAAAGAGCTGACCAAGCAGTGCTCCAAGATGGGCGAAGACGCCAAGGTCGCGCTCCGCAATATCCGTCAGATCGCGAATAAAAAGATCAAAGATATGAAGAACTCCAAAGAAATGACCGAAGACGAGCAGACCGCTTCCGAAAAGAGCGTTCAGGAGCTCACCGATAAGTATATCAAAGAAGTAGACGTGGTCGTCGCCAAAAAGAACAAGGATATACTCGAAGTATAATGAAAGATAATCAGACGCTTCCCGGGCATATAGCCGTCATAATGGACGGCAACGGCCGCTGGGCGGGCAAACGCCTGCTTCCGAGGACCGCGGGCCACGCGGCGGGGCTCAAACGCTTCGCCGAGATCGCCGAGATATGTTCGGATATAGGCGTGAAATACCTTACGGTATACGCTTTTTCCACCGAAAACATCAACCGCTCAGCCGAGGAGGTCAGCGGTCTGTTCTCGCTCGCCTATAATGCGATAGATACATATATAGAAAAGCTGCTCAAAAAGAACATCCGCGCAAAGGTCATAGGCGACGTGTCTATGATCGGCGGACCGCTTCTGCAGAAAATACGCGCCGCAGAGCAAAAGCTTAAAGACTGCACCGGAATGACGCTTTGCATAGCGTTCTGCTACGGCGGCAGGCACGAGCTCGCGCAGGCGGTCAACGCCGCGGTCTCAGCCGGCGAAAGGGAATTCGACGACGAAACGATCGGCAGGTATCTCTATACCGCCGGCATCCCCGACCCCGATCTGCTCATACGCACGGGCGGCGAAAAGCGGCTTTCCAACTTTTTGCTGTACCAGTGCGCTTACAGCGAACTGTATTTCTGCGACACGCTGTGGCCGGATTTCGGCAGATCCGAGCTTATGGCGGCGATAGAAGACTATTCAAAGCGAAAAAGAAGATTTGGCAGGTGACGTTATGATTAAGCGCATCATAACCGCCGTTGTGGCGCTCGCGGTGTTTTTCCCGGTGCTGTGGTTTTCGCACACCGTGGTCTTCCCCATAGTTCTGGCATTGCTTTCGTGCATAGCGGTATGGGAGCTTTTCGGGTGCACCGGCACGCGTAAGAGCTGCGCGCTGTTCGGCGTTTCGCTGCTGCTCGCGGCGGGCGTTCCGTTCGCGGCGCGGTATCTTCCCGCGTTGCTGCCCGCATGCGCGGGACTGCTGCTTTGCGCGGTCCTTGTCGCCGAAGTGCTCGATTTCAATAAATACGAAAGCAAAACGCTCGGGATCACCTTCGCCCAGGCGGCCGCCGCCATATTCGGCATAGGGCTCATAGTGCTCATTCGTGACCGCGAACCCACGCGCTATCTGCTCATATTCGTCGCGGCGTGGGTCACCGACACGTTCGCCTATTTCAGCGGGATGCTGTTCGGCAAACGCAAGCTCTGCCCGCACATCTCGCCCAAAAAGACCGTCGCCGGCGCGATCGGCGGCGTGCTCGGATGTATCGCCGGCTTCGTCGTTTTCGGCGTCATCTGCAACTGCGCGCTGGGGCAGGACCATCAGCTTTGGCTGTTGGCGCTCTTGGCGATACCGCTTTCGATCGCGGGGCAGTTCGGCGATCTTGCGGCTTCGGCCGTCAAGCGCAATTTTGAAGTAAAGGATTACGGCAATCTGTTCCCGGGGCACGGAGGAGTGCTCGACAGGTTCGATTCCATCATACTTATAACGCTCGTCGCGTTCATACTTACGGAGCTCGAGATCATATGCTGAATAAGACCGTCGCCGTTCTGGGATCCACCGGATCGGTGGGAACGCAAACGCTTCAGGTGGTAAAGCACCTGGGCTATAACGTGTGCGTGCTGACCGCGCACGGCAATTATAAACTGCTCGAACGGCAGGCGAGAGAATTCCGCCCGGATTCCGTGTGGATCGGCGAAGATAATTATGTAAACCTAAAGACCGCGCTTGCGGACACCGGCATCAAGGTGCTAACCGGCGAAGACGCGCTGTGCGAACTCGCGCGCGACGCCAAGTGCGATATCGTGTGCAATTCGCTTCTGGGGCTCAGCGGGCTGCTTCCCACTCTTGCCGCAATCGAAGGCGGCCATGACATAGCGCTTTCCAACAAAGAAGTGCTCGTCGCGGGCGGCAGCATCGTCACCGCGCGCGCAAAGGAAAAGGGAATAAAGATACTTCCCGTCGACAGCGAGCATTCCGCTGTCTTTCAATGCATGGGCAGCAGAAAGCCGAGCAGAATATTCTTAACGGCCAGCGGCGGTCCGTTTTACGGAAAAGACGCCGGCTTTTTGAAGACCGTCACGCCGCAGATGGCGCTGGCGCACCCCAACTGGAATATGGGCGCCAAGATCACGGTCGATTCCGCCACCATGATGAACAAAGGGCTTGAGATCATAGAGGCGGTGTGGCTTTTCGGCGTCGCGCCGCAGAATATCGAGGTGCTCGTCCATCGTGAAAGCATCGTGCATTCAATGGTCGGGTTCCCAGATAACAGCGTTATCGCGCAGCTCGCGTTGCCCGATATGCGCCTTTGCATACAGTACGCGCTCACTTATCCCGACCGCGTGCCGTCGCTGACGGCGGCGCCTGATCTGTGCGAACTGGGCAGCTTGACGTTCTCCAGGCCCGATACCGAAACGTTCCCGCTGCTGGAACTCGCCCGCAGGGCGATCGAAAAGGGCGGCTCGATGCCCGCCGCGATGTCGGGCGCAAATGAAGAAGCGGTGGCGCTGTTTTTGAAAGGCGCCATTGGATTCACCGATATCTTCACGCTTGTGAGCGAAGCGGCTTACGGCGTGCCTTTCTGCACGGATCTCGGTGTCCGCGATCTGCGCGAAGCGGACCGCGCGGCGCGGGAATACGTGCTTTCCGCCTGCAAAAGGAGATAATTATGTTAACCAATATCTTTTCGTCCGTATGGACAATTCTCGTAACGATCTTCATTTTCGGTATCCTTATAACGATACACGAGCTCGGCCATTATCTGGTTGCGCGCGCGTTCAAGGTTGGCATACGCGAATTTTCCGTGGGCATGGGGCCCGCCATACACACCTGGAAATGCAAGACCAATAAAGTTTCCATACGCTGGCTGCCGATAGGCGGCTACGTTTCGATGGTGGGCGAAAACCCCGACGACGAGCCCGAACCTGAAGACGAAGGCAAAGCGGGGCTCAACACCAAGCCGGTCTGGCAGCGCATACTTGTAGTGCTCGCCGGTCCGCTTACGAATATACTTTTCGCGTTTGTGGTCATGGCGCTGCTCGTCACTTTTATGCCTTCCAACCGCATAGGCAGCACTGTTATCGCCGAATTTTCGGCTGATTCCGTAACTCAGGCGGCGGGACTTATGCCCGGCGACGAGATCGTCGCCATCGACGGCACCGGCGTGCACGTGTTCAACGATATCAACTATCTCGTGGCGCTCCGCGGCAGGAACCCGCTCGACGTAACGGTCATTAGGAACGGCGAAGAGATAGTTATCAAAAACGTGCAGTTCCCCGAATCGGTCAGCGGCGGAGTCGCGATGGGCGATATAGATTTCAAGGTCTACGCCGCTAACAAGACGTTCGGCGAAGTCCTGCATCAGGCGTTCTGGCAGCCGGTCTCCATAGTCAAAATGACCGTCGAATCGCTCTTCCGCGCCGTGCGCGGCGAATACGGCTGGGCGGCGGTCTCGGGGCCCGTGGGCGTGGGCGAGCAGATAGGCGAAGTCATAAGCGCCACCAGAAATTTCGGCGATACCATCATAAGTCTTGTTATGATGGCGGTGCTCATTTCGGTGAGCCTGGGCATATTCAACCTGCTTCCCATACCCGTGCTCGACGGCGGACACATACTGTTTTACGTTATCGAACTCATACGCGGCAAACCCATGAAGCCCAAGACCGAGGCGGCCATCAACACCGCTTTTATGATACTGCTTCTGGGGTTTATGCTGTTCGTTACCGTCAAAGACGTGGTGGGGCTTTTCTGATGAAAAACACAAAGGCAGTAAAGATCGGCAATATTCTTATCGGCGGCGGCAATCCTGTCGCCGTTCAATCTATGACAAACACCGACACCGCCGACCGCGCCGCAACTCTGCGGCAGATAAAGCGGCTGGAGCGCGCAGGGTGCGAAATAGTGCGTTTTACCGTGAACACGTACGACGCGGCGAAGAATATCGCGTATTATAAAGAACACACCTCCGCCCCTCTCGTTGCGGATATCCATTTCGATTACAAGCTCGCGCTCGAATCCGCCGCCGCCGGCATAGACAAGATACGCATCAACCCCGGCAACATAGGCGGCGCCGACCGGGTGAAAAAGGTTTGCGAAACCTGCCGCCTTCACAATATCCCCATCCGTGTGGGGGTCAACGGCGGCTCGCTCGAAAAAAACGTGCTCGCAAAGTACGGCGGCCCCACGCCCGAAGCCATAGCCGAATCGGCGCTCGGCGCAGTCGCGTCGCTCGAAAGGTTCGATTTCGACAACATTGTCGTGTCGGTCAAATCGTCGGACGTGAAGACGATGGTCAAAGCCAACCGGCTCATTTCCGAACGCTGCGTTTATCCGCTGCATCTGGGAGTCACGGAATCGGGCTGCGGCGAACAGGCGGTGGTCAAGTCTTCCGCCGGGATCGGCGCGCTGCTTCTGGACGGGATAGGCGACACGCTGCGCGTTTCGCTGAGCGACGACGTGGTAAAAGAGGTCAGAGCGGGCTTCGAATTGCTTTACGCGCTCGACCTGCGCCCGCACATAGAATTCGTTTCTTGCCCCACCTGCGGCAGGACGATGATAGATCTTATCCCAATGTCCCGAAAAGCGTACGCGGAACTTTCTAAAATAAAGACAGACAAAACGATCAAAGTCGCGCTTATGGGCTGCGTTGTCAACGGGCCCGGCGAAGCCGCCGACGCCGATATCGGCATAGCCGGCGGAAAAAACGAAGGCACGCTGTTTTATAAGGGAGTCCCCGTGCGCAAAGTCCCTCAGGATCAGATAGTGCAGGTATTGCTCGAAGAAGTTAGGAAAATGGTAAAATGACAGAATCGTTCCTTAAAATGTTCAAGCGCTTCACGCCCGACCCGGGCGAGTTTGCCGCGCTCGAACATCTTATCGACTTCAAAACGAATATAAGCAAAGAAAAGAAGACCGTGGTTATCGACGCCGTCTTCGATACCGTCATATCCGCCGACGTCCTGTACGGTATCGAAAATGACATAAAAGGAGCTTACGCGCTCAACGAATGCAATCTGATGCCGGTCTTCAAGGATTGCGCGTTCGACAGATCGTACGCGTCCGAGCTGGTGCGCACGCTGGAGCTCTATTACGGCAAGGCGTACCCCAAGGGTTTTTTGGGCGAATACAGCGCCGAACTTTACGGCGATTCGCTCGTCTTTTCACTGCGCGCAGGGCTGATGGTGGAACTGATGTCCGACCTCGTCGGATATTTCGAAACGATCATTGAAAAGCGCTTCGGCGAAAAGATAAAGGTCGTGTTCTCGAGCGAAGAAGGCGATGCTGAAAACGAACGCGAGGAAGAACTCATAAGATCCGCACAGGAAGACTACCGCGCCCGCGTCGCCGCCGCTGCCGAAAAAGAAAAGCCCGTCGGCTGCGACAACCGTTCGCTGATCCCCATGGAGGGCGAAACGCTGGAATACATAGAAGACGGTATAGTGCGAAGCGGGCGGCTCACTTTTGATATTTCCGAAAAAACGCTTATTTTCGGCTGCGAATCCAACACCGGGCTTTGCTCCATACGCGATATCGCCGAAAACAAGCGCTGCGCGTTTTTGTGCCGTATGTTTATGAAAGACGAGCGCGAAAGCCGCGACGGCAGTTCGGTGAAATATACTCTCGGCGTCACGGATCTCGATTCCTCGGTCAACGTGAAGCTCACGGTCGATAAAGCGAGCGACGAGCTCACTCCGCACCTCAAAGAAAACGCCGCGCTGCTTATCTGCGGCACCGCCAGGACCGACGATTTCGACGGCGAGCTTTCGGTGCGCGCCCGCAGTATTTATCTGGTCAAGCAGGTGCTGAAAACCGATACCGCGCCCGAAAAGCGCGTGGAGCTGCATCTTCACACCACGCTTTCGGCAAACGACGCGCTCTGCGATCCCGCAGACGTGGTGGCGACAGCCACGCGCTGGGGTATGCCCGCCATAGCCGTGACCGATCACGGCAACGTCCAGGCGTTCCCCGAAATAATGACCGCGCTCGAAAAATCCAAATCGCCGGTCAAGCCGCTTTACGGTATGGAAGGCTATCTCGTCGACGACACCGCGCGCGCGGTCTACGGCTTCGAAAGCCACGAAGACGTCAGCTTTTCCGAAGGAACGTTCACCGTTTTCGATATAGAGACCACCGGGCTTTCGCCCATCCATTGCGCAATAACCGAAATAGGCGCCGTAAAATACCGCGGCGGTATCGTCGCCGAAAAGTTCGATACTTTCGTCGACCCCGGAACGCATATCCCCGAAAACATCACCGATCTCACCGGCATCACCGACGAAATGGTGAAGGGAGCGCCTTCGCAGCGCGACGCGGTGCAGGCGTTTCTGGATTTTGCCGGCGACACCGTGCTGGTGGCGCACAACGCCAATTTCGACGTCAGCTTCATCCGCCGCGTTGCGGAAGAAAACAAAATCAGATTCAACAATCCTTACATAGATACGGTCGCCGTGTCGCGCCATCTCAATCCCGAACTCAAACGGCACAGGCTCGACAGTCTGCGCGACTATTTCAAGCTGGGCGAATTCAACCATCACCGCGCGTCCGACGACTGCGAGATGCTCGCCCGCATATTTGAATGCATGGTCGCCAAGATGAAACCCGACGGAGTCGAATCCGTGGGGCAGATGATCGACGAAATGGCGGAAAAATCAGATCCGCGCCGCCTTAAGCCTTTCCACGCCACGATACTCGTAAAGAACAAGACCGGGCTCAAAAAGCTGTATAAGCTCGTGTCGTATTCGTATCTTGATTACTATTACCGCTATCCGCGCATACCAAAGACCGTGCTCGAACAGCACCGCGAAGGGCTTGTCGTCGGCTCCGCCTGCGCTTCCGGCGAGATATTCCAGCTCCTGCTTGAAGACCGCCCGTACGGCGATATAATGAAAGCCGCCGATTTTTACGATTATTTCGAGATCATGCCCGACGGCAACAACGGCTTCCTCATAGACGAAGGCAAACTCGCGTCGGCGGAAGACCTGCACCGCCTGAACAGGCGTGTTCTGGAAATCGCCGATAAGCAGAAAAAGCCGTGCGTCGCCACGGGCGACGTTCACTTTATGGACCCGAACGACGAGATATACCGTCAGCTGCTCAAGAACGGGCAGAAGTATTCCGACGCTTTCCGCACCACCGGTATGTATCTCAAGACCACCGACGAGATGCTCAAAGAATTCGCGTATCTCGGTGACCGCGCATACGAAGTCGTGGTGACCAACACGCACAAAGTGGCGGATATGATAGAAGAAGGAGTACGCCCCATACCCAAGGGGACTTATCCGCCTTCCATCGAAGGCGCCGAAGAAGAGCTTGTGCAGTGCTGCAACGAAAAAGCGCGCCGCCTGTACGGCGATCCGCTGCCCGAAATAGTGCAGAAACGGCTCGACCGCGAGCTGGGCGCCATAATCGAGCATCATTTCGCGGTTTTGTATATCATAGCGCGCAAGCTCGTCGCCAATTCCGAAAGCAAGGGATATCTGGTGGGCTCACGCGGATCGGTCGGCTCGTCCGTCGTCGCCATGCTCGCCGATATTTCGGAAGTCAACCCGCTCCCGCCGCACCGCAGATGTCCCAACTGCCGCTACAGCGAATTCTTCACCGACGGCAGCGTGGGCAGCGGATTCGACCTTGACGACGCGAACTGCCCCGAATGCGGGACAAAGATGATTTGCGACGGCCACGATATACCGTTCGAAACGTTCCTCGGCTTCAAGGGCGACAAGGCGCCGGATATAGACCTCAACTTTTCGGGCAACGTGCAATCCGACGCTCATAAGTACACCGAAACACTGTTCGGCAAGGAAAACATCTTCCGCGCCGGAACCGTCGGCACCATCGCGTTCAAGACCGCGTACGGCTACGTCAAAAAGTATCTGGAAGATAAAGGGATATCGCTTTCCAAGGCCGAAATCAACCGCCTTTCTTCGGGCTGCGTGGGCGTAAAGCGCACCACCGGCCAGCATCCCGGCGGCATAATAGTCGTGCCGAAGGAATACGAAGTTTACGATTTCACCCCGGTGCAGCATCCCGCCGAAAAAGAATCCAGCGGTGTGGTGACCACGCATTTCGCGTTCGAATTCCTGCACGACACCATACTCAAGCTCGATATGCTGGGCCACGATGTGCCCACGATGTATAAGATACTTGAAGATTACACGGGAATAGACGTGCGCGACGTGCCGCTCAACGACAAGACGGTCTATTCGCTGTTCACGTCGCCGGCGGCGCTCGGCGTCACGCCGGAATCGATAATGTGCGAGACCGGCACGCTGGGACTGCCCGAAATGGGCACGCCGTACGTGCGCGGTATGCTGCTCACGGCAAAGCCCAAGAACTTTTCGGACCTGCTGCAGATATCCGGACTTTCGCACGGCACGGGTATTTGGCTGGGCAACGGCGAAGAGCTCATCAAAAACGGCACTTGTACCATCGACACCATCATAGGCACGCGCGATTCCATAATGCTTACTCTGCTGCAGAAAGGGCTCGAGCCCTCGTCGGCGTTCAAGATAATGGAATCGGTGCGCAAGGGCAAAGGCGTTTCGGAGGAATTCGAACGCGAAATGCACGAACACGAAGTGCCGGACTGGTATATCGCCTCCTGCCGCAAGATCAAGTATATGTTCCCCAAGGCGCACGCCGCCGCCTACGTTTTGGCGGCGCTGCGGCTCGCGTGGTTCAAGGTGTTCAAGCCCGTGGAATATTACGCCACGTATTTTTCGGCGCGCCCCGACGGGTTCGATTACGATATCGCCATGCAGCCCAAATCTTCGCTCATGCGGTATCTCGAAGAATGCAAAAAGCGCAACGATCTTTCGCAGAAAGAAGAAGCGACCGCAGACTGTATTCAGATAGTCAACGAGATGTACGCGCGCGGGATATCTTTTCTTCCGGTAGACGTGCTCAAATCCTCGGCCTCGTCGTTCGTACCCGAAAACGGCAGGATCCGGCTTCCGTTCATAGCCATTTCCGGTTTGGGGCTTTCGGTGGCGCAAAGTATATACGACGCGGTGCGTTCGGGAGTTTCCACCGTGGAAGAGCTCCGTGTCTGCCCGGGAGTGGGCAGATCCGTCGTCGACCTGCTTCAGGAAAAAGGCTGTCTCGGGTCGCTGCCTGAAAGCGATCAGCTTTCGTTTTTCTGAAAAACAACTTAAAGGAGAGCGTTTTTATGCAGATACACGAAACGCACTGTCATTCACTGTATTCCGGCGACGTCGACAAAACGCGCGGCGCCTCCGTGGATTCGCTTTGCGCGCGCGCGGTCGAACTCGGGCTCGGCTCGATCGCCGTGACCGATCATCTTGAAATCGATCAGACGATGGGCAACATTTTTCCGCCGCTCGATAACGAAGGCATAAGGCGCGACATTTGCGCCGCCAAGGAGAAATACTCGGGCAGGACCGAAGTCGTCTACGGAGTGGAACTCGCCCAGGCGTGCCACAAGATGAGCAAAACTCTAAGCATACTGAACGAATACAAATACGATTACATAATCGGTTCGGTGCATTGCGTGCGCGGTTTCCCCGATTTTTCGGATATGGAATACCCCGCGGTTTCAGACGCCACGCTTGCGCATTCATGGGAACTGTATCTCGCCGAAATGAACGAGCTTACCGATTGGGGCGGATTCGACACTCTGGCGCATATAACCTACCCGTACCGCTATTTCCACCGCCACGGAAGGGAAGCTGTTATCGACGTGTTCCGAAAAGGGCGCGAGCAGTTCGAGCCGGTGCTGAAAAAGATAATACACAAAGGCATTGCGCTCGAAGTGAACACTTCGGGGCTGCGGCAGCACGACGGCTGCACCTTTCCGCACACAGACCTCATAAAATTCTACCGCGAGCTCGGCGGCGAACTCGTTACCGTGGGTTCGGACGCGCATTACGCGTGCGACCTCGCCGCGGATATCGAAGATACCTGTCTTCTGCTCAAGGAACTCGGGTTCAGGTCCGTAGTCACGTTCAGGGAAAGAAAGCCGGTTTACAGGGATATATGATGACCGAAAAAGCATACGCAAAACTGAATCTTACGCTCAGCATAACCGGCAGACTGCCCGACGGTTACCATTCGCTGGAAACAGTTATGCAGACGGTCTCGCTGTGCGACGACGTCGCCGTTCGCAAAAGATCAGGTATAAGCGTATCTTGCGGGGCGCTTTCGGGTGAAAACAATCTGGCTTATAAAGCCGCGCGCGTCTTTTTTGAAAGCACCGGTATAAAGGGCGGCGCCGAGATCGAAATAGAAAAACGCATCCCCGTCTGCGGCGGTTTCGGCGGCGGCTCCGCCGACGCGGCGGCGGTATTGCGCGCGCTGGATTCGCTTTACGGCACGCGGCTCGGCAAAGACGGACTTTGCCGTATCGCGCTCACGCTCGGCGCCGACGTCCCGTTCCTCGTTCAAGGAGGGACCGCGCTATGCACCGGCAAAGGCGAAAATATGCGCCGCATAGAATGCAAAACGCCGTTATATTACTGCGTCTGCGCTCCCGCGGAGGGCGCTTCCACCGCGCGTATGTTCGCGGAATCGGATAAATACAGCTTTTATATACGTCAAAGCGGCGCCATGGCAGACGCGCTGATGCGCAGCGATCCGTTCGCCGCCGCGCGAGCTTTGCACAACGATTTCACCGATATCTGCGGCTCGCTCTTCCCGTCGACGGTCCTGTGCCGCGCCGCGCTTATGACGTGCGGAGCGCTGGGCGTTTCGCTCACGGGCAGCGGAAGCGGCTGTTTCGGCATATTCGCCGACGAGGCGAGCGCGAAAAACGCCGAATCGGCGCTTAAAAAAGATTTTTACGCAGTCTTTGCGCAAAGTGTCGTGTAAACTCACGGCATTTTTGCGTATAAAACCGTTTGTCGCCGTCGATAATCCACCCGAGGTGATAAAACGTGAAAAACAAAAACAGATCCCGCGCCGTCGCGTTCGCGCTCACTCTGACGGCGGCGGTGATGATAACGCTCGTCTCGGCGGCGTTCGTTCCCATTGAAGAAAGCAAACTGTACCGCAGCGTCATCCGTCTCCGCGTTATAGCGAATTCCGACGACGAAGCCGATCAGTCTCTCAAGCTCGCCGTGCGCGACGCAATACTCTCGGGTTCACACGGGCTGTTCGCGGGCGATGATATAGACGAAGCGGTGCGTATAGTCGGCGCGTCGGAGCCGGAACTGCTCGCGATCGCCGGACGGGTGCTTGCCGAGTACAGCGCGGATTACGGAGCGCGCGTGGTATTCGGGGAAGAGGAATATCCCACCCGCGAATACGACGGCCGCATTTTTCCGGCCGGCAGATATCTTTCGTTGCGCGTCATCTTAGGCAAAGGCGAAGGACAAAACTGGTGGTGCGTGCTGTTCCCGCCGCTGTGCCTGGGCGGCTCGCATACCGGCGGAGACGGCGACAGTTCGGAAAGCGAGCGTTACGCGGAGCCGACAAACAGAACGCGCATAAGGATAAAACTGCTCGAATGGTTTGGATTTTATTGATAAAGCGGAGGTGAAAAACGTGCTGCACAGAATAATCGGCCGCGCCGGAAGCGGCAAAAGCGAATATATCAAGACTCTGCTCGGCGAAAAGATAGAAATGAGCGCGCAGTGCGTCGTCATCGTCCCGGTTCAGCAATCGATGGAATACGAAAAAGACGTGTGCGTGCGGTTCGGCGCAAAAGCCAACCTGTGCGCCGAGGTGCTCACGTTCGACCGCCTGCCCAACAGGACTTACCGCGAATACGGCGAGCTTGCGGAAAACTATACCGACGAAGGCGGCAGGGCGTTATTGATGGCTTCGGCGCTCGAAAATGTGCGCGGCAAGCTCGAAGAATTCGCGCCCGTGTGCGGCGAAAATTCGTTCATCCGTAAGATGATCGAAACTTCGCGTGTGCTCAAAGAAAACGGCATAGACCACAAGCTCCTTTCCGGCGTCGGCGCCGGCAGACTGGGCAGCAAATCGCGCGAGACGGATATCATTCTCGGCGAATACGATTCCATGTTCGGCGAAAACGCGCGCGACGTACGCGACGTGCTCACGGTGTACGCTCAGAATTTAAAGCGAATGCCGTTTTTCAAAGGCAAGACGGTGTTCGTGGATTCGTTCAACTCGTTCACCGAGCAGCAGCAGCGCGTGCTCGACGAGATCTATGCGCAGTGCGACGAACTTTTTGTTGCGATATGTTATGACGCCGAAGACCGGAGCGAGATGTTCACCAACCCCTCGCTCGCGTATACGCGTCTGGCGCGGCACAAAAAATACGAAGACATAGTAATGCAGAGCGGCAGGCGTTTCGTTTCGCCCTGCCTTGCCTACATAGAACAAAATCTCTGGAACGACCGCGCGCCCGCTTTCGCCGGCGGATGCGGAGACGTCCGCTTTATCAAATGCGCCTCCGTCTTTGAAGAGGCCGAGGCCGCGGCGTACGCCGCCATGGAGTTTGCAAGGAGCGGTATGCGCTGGCGCGACATGGTTATAATTGCGCGCAAGCCCGAAAGCTGCCTTGGGGTGCTGGACGCCGTACTTCAAAAACATTCGGTGCCGTGTTTCTTTTCTGCAAAAGAAGATACGCTCGCCAAGCCGCTTTCGGTATTTCTTACTTCCGCGCTCGAATGCGTAGCCGGCGATTTTCAGACTTCGTCGGTGATAAAGCTCGTAAAGAGCGGCTATATGCCGGTCTCGCCTTCCGAAGCGGAGCTTGTCACGCGATATGCGCAGACCTGGAACATAAAAGGCAAAAAATGGATAAACGACGTCCGGTGGCTTATGAATCCGGACGGCTTTTCCGCGCGCGATACGAAGAACAATCTGCGCCGGCTCGAGATCATAAACAACGCTCGCTGGAAGATATCGGCGGTCCTCGGCGATTTTTACGAAAAACTGCGCTCATGCAGCACTTACGCGTCCGGCGCCGAGGCGCTGTACGGTTTGCTTTTATCGGTGAACGCCGCGGATCAGGTCCGCGCCAAAGCGAAAGCATTGCGCGAAAGCGGCGAAGACGCGGGCGCGCAGCGGCTCACGCAGCTTTGGGATATCGTTATAAGCGCGCTCGAACAGCTCCACGACGCCTGCGGCGAAAGAGAAGTGACGCCCGCAGTGCTGCAGAAACGGCTCGAGCTGGTGCTCGGTACCTATTCGCTGGGCGCGGTGCCCGCGGTGTGCGATTCGGTAATAATAGGCGGAGCTTCGGTCTTCCGCGCGAACAACCCGCGCGCCGTTATTCTTTTCGGAGCAAACGACGGCGAATTCCCGGCGTCGCCTTCGGTCAACGGAGTGTTTGACCGCGACGAAGTCCGTCGTCTGGCTGAAAAGGATATTTATATAGAAGATACTTTCGACCGCCAGATAGCCAACGAAAAGCTGTTCTTCTATCTCGCTTCCTGCAGTGCGAGCGAAAAGCTCGTGTGCATATATTCCTCCGGCGGCTCGCAGCGCCCGTCGATAGGCGCGATGCGCCTTGCGCGGCTCTGCCCGGAAGCGGAAACCGTCGCTTTCGGCGAAACGCCCGAAACGCTCGTATTTTCCGCCGCTTCCGCGCGCGAACGTTCGCATATGGCGAAAGGATCCGCCGCCGAACTGCTCCGCGAAAAGGGGTTGGACGATATGCGGAATGCGCGCGAGTTCCCGCTCTGCGACAAAAACGCGAGCATCGATTACATAAGCGACGGTTCGGTGGCTGTTTCGCCCACCAGATTCGAGCGCTATTCCAATTGCCCGTTTTCGTATTTCGCAAACGAAATACTCAAACTTAAGACCAAGCCCGAAGCAAAGCTCGACGCTCCGGAGCTGGGCATATTCGTCCACCGTTTGCTGCAGCTTTTTGTTTCGGAATACGTCGGCGACGCTTCGCTCCGCCCGCTGGACGACGCCAAGCTCACGCGTCTTGCCGACCGTTATACCGAAGACTATATCGTGTCTCTTTCCGACGGCGGCGGCGAACTGCCCGAATCGCTCGTATATTCGCTCGGCCGGCTCAAAAAAGTTATGAAACTGCTTTTCAAAAACGTGGCTGACGAGCTCGAAAGATCGCACTTTACTCCCGTGGCGTTCGAACAGCCTATGCGGTACCGTTTTGTCGCCGAAGGCGGGCTTAACGTGGATTTTTCGGGTATCGCCGACCGCATAGATACGCGCACGGAAGACGGAGTGACGTACGTGCGGATAGTGGATTACAAGACCGGCAGCCGCAAATTCAGCAAGCAGAAGCTGGATCTCGGGTTGGACCTTCAGCTGATGCTGTATATGGACGTGTATCTGAAGCAGCACTCCGATCCTCCTCATGCGCCCGCCGCGGTGGGATATTATCCCGCCAGGATAAGCGCGGTAAAATACGAAGACGCGCCCGACGACGCGGCGCTTAACGAAACCATCGCAAAGAGCCTGCGTTTTTCGGGCATTGACGCTTCGTCTTCCGGCAGGTCCGCACTGAGCGGCGAAGAATTCCGCGCGCTGCTCAAAAAGACCGAAAACTGCCTTAAAAAGACCGCTGCGCTGATCGTCAAAGGAAAAATGGACGTATCTCCGCTCCACTCTTCCGCCGGCATCAAAGATCGCGAAGGCAAAAAGATAGGCGGCTGTGACGCCTGCAAGTACTGCGACCATAAGAGTTTTTGCCGCCTTTCGGACGATTTCAGAGTCAAGCGCGGCAAGAGCCTTATAGGGGAGGTGAACGAGCCGTGACCGCAGAAGACAGACTTTCAGGGTTCAACGAGGGACAGCTCGCGGCGATCACTGTGCCGGAACGCACGCTGATAGTATCGGCGGGGGCGGGCAGCGGCAAGACCACCGTGCTGACTCAGCGCATACTCGAAAGTATTATAAAAGGCGTCGATATTTCGCAAATACTCGTTGTGACGTTCCTGCGTTCGGCAGCGGCGTCGCTTCGATCAAAACTGTATTCGCTGCTTTTGGAATACGTCAACGAAAACCCCGGCAAAACGGGCGTCGCGCGCAATTTGTATCTCATACCGTCGGCGCGCATATCCACGGTGGATTCGTTCTGCCTGGATATCGTGCGCGAAAATTTCAGCGCGCTTTCCATCCCGCCCGGCGTGCGCGTCATCGATACCTGCGAAAACGCCATACTGCTCGATACCTGTCTCGAAAAGTTCATAGAAAGAAAACTCGCCGAAAACGATAAGCGCACGCTGCTTTTGTGCGACAATTTCGCCGATTACCGTTCGCTCCGCGGCTTTAAGGACGCGGTCTGCGCCGTGCTCGCAAAATACCGCGCGCTGCCTTTCTGGCGCGAAAGAGTGGCGGCCGCCTCCCGGCGGGCGCTCGATTCTGCGGCTGCCGCCGAAAAGGGCGGTTTCTTCGCCTGCGAATGCGGCGCCGAAGCGCGAGCCCTCACGGTCGAGCGTATGCGCTCGGCGCTTAAATGCGCATATTCGCTGCACGTTTCCTGCGATACGTATTTTTCAAAAGAAAGCGATTTCCGCAAGATCGATTATACGGTCGAATTTATCGAAGAGTTCGTCGCCGTAGCGGAAGACGGCGGTTCGTACGCCGATATCGCGTCATATCTCAAGAGCTGGGCGCCTCCGCGCAATGCCGTAATAAAGGACGAAGAATTCAAGGAGCTGTTCAACGGCGAGTTCAAACAAATAGAGACCGCCGTCAAAAAAAGCGCCGCGCTGTTTTCCGGTACGGAAGAAGAGGCGATAGAAGACCATTGCCGTATGGCGAAGATCGTCGAAGCATTTAACGGATTCGTTCTTGAATTCGAAAGGGAATACTACGAATCCAAAAAAACGCGCTCCGCTTTGGATTTTGCGGATTTCGAACAGCTGGCGCTCGAACTGCTGGGATCGGAAAACGCCGACGGCACTCTTTACCGCACGGAATTCTGCGAAACGCTTCGCGCCGGGATAAAAGAGATCTACGTAGACGAATACCAGGATATAAACCCGCTGCAGGATATGATTTTCCGGCTCATTTCAAAAGAAAACAACCGCTTTATGGTGGGCGACGTCAAGCAGTCGATCTACCGGTTCCGCAACTCTTCGGTGAAGATATTTATGGAATATCTCAAAAACTTCGCCGATCTCGACGAAAAAGCGTCCACCGGCCGGGTTTTCCTCAACGAAAACTTCCGAAGCCGCGGGCCGGTGCTCGATTTCGTCAACTTGCTGTTTGAAAAACTCTATACCGAACAGACCGCGGGTTTTTCGTACGAAAACGAAAAACTGCGCTTTCCGAAGAAAAAAGAGCCGTGCGTTTCGGCTCCGGTCGAAGTCGATCTCTTTACCGGTGAAAACGCGCGCGTGGAAACCGAAGCGGAATTTGTCGCCGCCGAGATACGGTCGCTCGTCGAAAGCGGCGCGTATAAATACGGCGATATCGCCGTGATAATGCGTTCCACAAGCTCCAACGGCATAGTTTTTCGTAAAGCGTTCGACGCGGCGGGCATACCGTACGCTTCCGATAAGAAAGAAGATTTCCTTTCGTTCCCCGAAATACAGCTCGCGCTCGCCGTGCTTCGCGCGGTGGACGATCCGCTCGACGATATTTCACTCGCGGCGTCTTTGCGCAGTCCGGTATTCCGCTTTACCGCCGAAGACCTTTACGAGATAAAACGCTACTACGCGTACGATTCGCTTTACGAATGTCTGCGCCACGCGGCGGCGTCATATCTGCGCCGCAGCGGAAAAGGGCATATATATAAAGCGAACAGAAAGGTAAAGGAAGTCAGGCGCCGCCCCGGAGCGTTCCTTTCGCATTCGCAGCGCCAGGGCGAACGTCCGGGCGACGAAACGTGCAAAAAGTGCGCCGACGCTTTGAGCATGCTCCTTTCGCTTAAGAGAAGCGGCGCCGAATGCTCGGGCAGCCGTCTTATATGGCTGATGTACCAGAAGACGGGGCTCGTTTCGCTATGCTCCTGCGAAAAAGGCGGCGAAAAGCGCGTCTCCCACCTCAATTCGCTTTATAAATTCGCGCTCGATTACGAAAAGACGTCGTTCCGCGGGCTTTCGGAATTTCTGCGCTATCTCGAAATATCCGCAGGCGAAGGGAATTTTAACCCCGAATCCGAAGACGACGAAAAAGAACTTGTCAAAATACTTACCATACACCAGTCCAAGGGGCTCGAATACCCGGTGGTGTTTGTGAGCGATACGGGTAAAAAATTCAACGATTCCGATCAGAATGCGGGGTATCTCGTATCCGAACACGGCGACCTGACTTGCTGTCTCGTCGACGGTTTCGTAAAGAAGAGCCCCGCGGCGCACGAGCTGCAAAAGGAAAAAGAAAAGCGCTCTTCGCGCATCGACGAGCTGTTCTGCCTGTATGTGGCGCTCACTCGCGCGATGGAACGTCTATACGTCACCGGCGTGCTTGAAAGCCCCAAGGCGAAGGAATTCTTTGCGTGCTCCAAGACCGTCGAATGGATATACGGCGTTATCGGCGAAATGAATCATCCGTGCTTCGTGCTGAACGAAAACCCTGCGCCAAAGAGATTCGCCGTCGGCCGCGACTTTTCGGCGGCGGATGAAGAGATACCGGAACCGGTATTCCGCCGAGCGCTGGAGTTCGGATATCCTGAGCCGATGAGCAGCACGGTCCCCGCAAAAGCTGCCGTCTCGGAACTCCGCAAGGGGATATTGGAAGACGACGAATACACGCGTTCTATCTCGGCGAGCGAGTGCGAAAAGATACCCTCTTTCGCCGACGCGCGCGAAGACGCCGCCTTGATCGGCACGTCGACGCATCTGTTCATGCAGTTCGCGGATTTTGAAAACGCGCTGGCAAACGGCGTGGAAAGCGAGCTCGAACGCCTTACGTCTGCAAAAATGATCACCGGCGACGACGCGGCCCGC
The DNA here is from genome assembly GCA_017429165.1 of Clostridia bacterium. Lineage (GTDB taxonomy): Bacteria > Bacillota > Clostridia > Oscillospirales > CAG-382 > UBA1206. The sequence goes on along the minus strand of JAFRPL010000007.1, from coordinate 40,764 downwards.
GTGGATAAGCGCGCGCTCGGCGTGTTCTTTGCGTCGCCGCTCTGCCGCCGTATAATGAGCTCGCCGCAGGTCGTGCGCGAAAAGCGGTTCAATATCATAGAAGATTCCGCGCTGCTTTCGGGTGTCGCGGGCGAAAAAGTGATGATCCAGGGAGTCATAGACTGTTTCTTCCGGAATCCGGACGGCACGTACACGGTCGTCGATTACAAGACCGACCGCGTAAAGCGCGAAGACGGCGAAGAGACGCTTAAGGAGCGTCACTCCATGCAGATCCTCTATTACTGCCGCGCGATCGAGCGCATGACCGGCGTCAAGGTCAGCCGCGCCGTACTCTGGTCTTTCGCGCTGGGGCGCGAAGTGGAGGTGCCTTATGAGGGATAAATACATAGGCGCGGTAAACGTTCACGGCGGTGAACCCGCGGCGGATGAGAAAATGTATTTTGAGTCCGAGCCCGACGCGAAACGCACGCTCCGGGTGATGTGCGGCGGCAGCGTCTGCTGTTACGTCACGGGCGGCGAAGCGGCGGTACTGGCGGTCTTTCTGCGGCAGGGGATGAAGCTTTACTGCCTGCGCGGCGAAGACGGAGAAAAAGAAAAAGGCGTGCAGCACACCGTCAAGGTGTATTACACGCCGGATAAGATATGATTCATTTGAATTTTTCTATTTCCGCAACGGCGGCGCGGTCGCAGCGTTCGTTTTCTTCGTGCCCCGCATGACCTTTTATCCATACGAATTCCACCTCGTGCGTTTCGAGCAGTTCAAGCAGTTTTTCCCAAAGATCCACATTCAAAGCCGGCTTTTTGTCGGCTTTTTTCCATCCTTTGTCGCGCCAGGAAAACACCCAGCCCTTGCCTACCGCGTCGGCGACGTAGCGCGAATCGGTGACCAGTTTCACCCGGCACGGCATTTTCAGCGCCGAAAGCCCCATTATTACCGCGGTCAGTTCCATGCGGTTGTTGGTCGTCTGCGCTTCGCCGCCCGATATCTGTTTTTCGTTCTTGCCGTAGCGCAGTATCGCGCACCAGCCGCCGGGGCCGGGGTTACCGCTGCAGGCGCCGTCGGTGAATATCTCGACTTTTTTCATCACAGCTTTTTATAGCGCACGTCGGTTCCCTTGAACACACAGGGGATGAATCCGCCGATTATACGCGAAAACAGGCGTGAACCGTACGTGGTGCGGATCTTTTCGGGCTCTAAATTGGTCGAAATGATCATCGGCTTGCCCAGCACCATACGGCGGTTTATGAGTTCGGTCAGCGCGGATATGGAATAATCGTTGGCGACTTCCGCACCCAGATCGTCTATGATGAGCAGCGCGCAGTCGTAAAAAGCGTCGGCGGCGTCGTATGCCGAAGTATACAGCGCTCTGCGGCATTCCGAAACTATCTTCTGCGCCGATTCGTATACCACGGAATAGCCCTTTCTGGCGGCTTCATGCCCTATGGCTGCCGAAAGGTGAGTCTTGCCCAGTCCCGTGCCGCCGCAGAAAAGCAGGTTGCCGCTGTGCGCGTTGAAATATTCGGCGTAGGTGCGGCATTTTTCAAGGATCTCGGCCATCACGTCGCGCGGCGAGCGGTCCTTGCCGCCGGAAGCGGGGTAATATTCGAGCGAAAAGTTTTCGAACGTGCATTCCGCGAGCCCGGCGCCAAGCTCGGTATTGTTCAGGACCGACGATTCGAGCTCTTTCAGGCAATCGCATTTTTCAAGCTTTATATATCCGGTGTCGCCGCATTTTTTGCAGGCGAATACCGGCTTGTCGTAGTCGGAGGGGAACGAAGCGGCCGCAAGCAGTTCCGCGCGTTTTCCGGTGAGTTCTTCGCGTTTGGCGCTGATCTCGGCGGCTTTTGCGGCGTCGCCCGCGGCGACGAACATGTAATACGAAAGCTCGCTGATACGCTCGTCCAGCTGCTCCAGTTCGGGGATGGTTTCGTGCAGCTCGGCGGTGCGGCGCTCGGCGGCGTCTATGGCGGAAGCGCGGCGGCGCGAAAGTATATCGGCGGGGGAGTATTCGCTTACAGGCATTTATTTCACTCCTTTTTTCATCGCGGCGTTAATGAATTCGCGCGCGTCAAAACTGTCTTCGGGTAGCGACGCGCCGTTTTTGCGCAGCTGTGCCGCCGCTTTCGCGTTCTGCTCGTCTTTTATTCCGTTTGCATACCAATCCGAAAGTATGCGGTCGAGGTACGAAAGTTTGACTTCGCCGATGGTGTCGACCATCTTGTCATAAGCCGTGCGCACCACGCCGAACGGCATCTCGTATTCCGAAAACCATTTGGTCATAAGGGCGTTTTCCTTGCTCGTGAGCTTGCGCGAGCCGAATCCGCACAGCGATATGAACTGCGCGCGCTCCGTTTCGCGCTCCTCGCGCTCGGCAAGCATGAGTTCAAGCTTTTCATAAGTGTCGGCGCCGTCGTCGTAAAAGCCGAACGCGGTCTGCATTATGCTCATCATACTGCGTTTGCCGCGCGCCGTGCAGTAGGCGGCGACGGTGCAGATATAGTCGGCGTTCATGCCGGCGAAGTGATACATATTGTAAAGCAGATTAATGTCGTTTTTGTTCAGATGTATGCCCAGAAGGTCCTGGACGCCGTCTTTTACCGCGGCGAAAGAGCCGTCTTTTTCAAGCGCTTCGGCAAGCACGCTGCTTTCGTAATTCTGCAGCAGATCGGCGGGCTTTTTGCGCTGCGCCGGTCTTTCGCCCACGGATATCACGCCGTTTTCGGTCCAGTATGCAAGCGCCGAACAAAAGCGGTCCTTGTCCAATCCGCACTCGCGCGAAGCAGCCGTGAGCTCGAATTCGGGGTTGGCGGAACAGTAAAGCAGCACTTTGAGCGCGTCGGCGTCCGCCTGGGCTATGTATTTCATCGCTTCGCGCGGGACAACGAAATCCCCGCTCGCGGAAGTGGTGGTCCTGTAATTTTTCATAAAAGTCTTCTTTTCCCGAAAAATGTCTTTTTGATTTATGTCACGACAGCGTTGCGCCCTGAGCCGGCCGCACGCTCAGCGAAAGATGGCTCTGCTCGGCGCGGCTGGCGATAATATCCACCGTGTAATCCACGTCCAGCTTGCCGCCCAGCGCCGAGATCGTGTTGGTGAGCGCCTCGGTGCGCACTCTTATTTCCACCGGAAGCGGGCCGCTCGTGAAAACGCAGCTGTGCGTTTTGCCGCGCTCGAATATCATTCCGGCGTCGCCGCCGCGGTTCATCATCACTATGCCGCTGCGCTGAAGGTCTATGAGCGTGGTCACGGGGACGCTGCCTTCCTCGGGTTCGGCGTATTCAAGCGTGAGCCCGTTCTTTTTGGTGTGCATAAAGCCGTTCACGGTGGTCTCGCGCACTTCGCTCCTGTTGCCGCCGTCCTGCGGATCGTCGACGGTTTTGTTTGTCATTATGGTAATGTTTACGGGTATTTTCATGTGATCTTAAAATTCCTCAATGTTTACGTAGTTCACGCGGTCCGATATATCGTGCCCCAAAAACGCCCTGCCGCTTTCGGCAAAACCTTCGGGGTCGTCGCTGACGTAAAACCTGCGCGCGCCGCTGCGGCCGCAGACCGAATCGTCTTCGCCCACCAGCGAACAGAGCGACCTGACCGCCTCTTCCGAAGCGTTGATGAGCGCGCTTTCGGGAAGATACTTTGCAATTACTTCCGAAAGCAGGGGATAATGCGTGCAGCCCAGTATCACAGCCGAAGGAGAAATGGGTATTATTGGCGCAAGATATTCGCGCACCGCTATATTCGCTATCTCGTCGTCCGCGCCTACTCTGCCGTTTTCGACAAGCGAAACGAACAGCGGGCAGGCGATGGAAATGATCTCGGTGCCGTCGCCGTATTTGCGTATCTCGCGCTCGTAAGCGCCGCTGCGCACGGTGGCGGAAGTTCCCAGCACCGCTATGGTGCGGTTGGAACGCGCCGCTGTCTCGTACGCTTTTTTCGCCGCGGGTTCCACCACGCCGGTCACTGGGACTTCAAGCGCTTCTTTGAGCTCGTCCAAGCAGTTCGACGAGACGGTGCCGCACGCCGCGAGTATGGCTTTTACGCCTTCCGAAAGCATAAAGCGGCAGTCCTGAAACGCGTATTTTTCAATGACCGCTTTGCTCTTGGTCCCGTAAGGCACGCGTGCCGTGTCGCCGAAATACACTATATCGCATTGCGGCAAAAGCCGGTCGAAGGCGCTTACGGCGGTGAGTCCGCCCACGCCGGAATCGAAAACTCCTATCATCTCTTTGCCTCCAGGGCGAGCCGGATGAGCTCGTCGAGCAGACCGCCCGCGGTCTTGCCCGAATACATCATCATTTTGGGATACATCGAAATCGAAGTGAAGCCCGGCATGGTGTTGATCTCGTTGAAGACGATGCTTTCGCCGTCGACGAAGAAATCCACGCGCGCGAGCCCCGCGCAGTCCAGCGCTTTATAGACCTTTTCCGCGGCGCGGCAGACGCGCTCCGCCACCTCTCGCGGGATGCGGGCGGGTATGTACGCGCGCGACGTGTCGGTCACATACTTGGTGTCGTAATCGTAAAAATCGGCGTTGGGAGCTATCTCGCCGCAGCAGGGCGAATACGGGATGTCGTTGCCTATGACGGCGGCTTCTATCTCTTTGCCTGTTATCGTCTGCTCAACGAGCAGTTTGCGGTCGTTTTCAAATGCGGATACTATTCCGCGTTCGAACTCCTCACGCGTGCGCGCCTTGGTTATGCCCACCGAAGACCCCGCGTTGGCGGGTTTTATGAACATTGGATACCCGAACCTTCGCTCGCATTCTTCGACGAACGACGCCATGTCGAACCCGGGCACGTTCCTCGCCGCGGCGAAAGGCGCGGTCTTTATGCCTTCGGCTTCGCAAAGCGTTTTGGCGGCGACTTTATCCATGCATACCGCAGAAGAATACATACCGCATCCGACGAACGGCAGGTCGAACAGAGTGAAAAGCCCCTGCATGGTGCCGTCTTCGCCGTTCTTGCCGTGCAGCACGGGGAAGACAACGTCCACGGGCAGAAGATACCAGATCTTTTTTTCATTGTCCCACGCGGTCACACCGCCGTGGGCGGCACCGGAAACGGGAATAAGATTGTCTTTATCGTCGTTCCACGTATCCCGCTTTATGTTTTCAAGCTCGCCGCGGTAAATATGCCACCGTCCGCTTTTATCTATTCCCAACGGGATAACGTCGTATTTGTTTTTATTGAGATTGCTTATAACGAACGACGCGGAAACGCAGGACACTTCGTGTTCTGTAGAACGTCCGCCGAACATCACCAGCACGGTTTGTTTCATTTGCGGTTTCCTTTCGGTCAAAAAATGTATTTCTAAAAATACATATAATACTGTACTCTACAATATAACACATATTTGCGGCGTTGTAAAGATAAAAATGGTTTTTCGGGCCAAAAAAGCGCGCGACCGCAAAAAAAGAAGAGCTTATATTTTCAAAATCCGCGGTTTTACGTCAATTTCGGTATTGACAAAATGCGACTTTTATCGTATAATAAAAGCGTATTATGTAAACCTAAGGAGGCGAAAGACGTGAAGTTGAAACGCGTACTCTGCGCGCTGCTGTGCCTGTGCGCGCTCGCGGGTCTGCTCTCGGCTTCCGCTTACGCCGAAAATCCCTTGGGAGATATAGATTTTGACGGCGATATCGATTACGACGACTGCCGTTTGCTGTTCGATTATGTGGCGGGTTCCGGGTTCCTTTCTTATACTCAGATCGACGCTTCGGATATCGACGGCGACGGTTCGGTCACCGCTGCGGACGCCGCTCAGCTTTTGCATTATGTTTCCGGCGCGCTTTCGGCGCTGCCCTATGTGCACCGCGGCAGAGGCCGTCTCGCGATAATGGCGTATCCCGATAAGACCGAATATATGGAGGGCGAAGAACTCGATATGACGGGCTTTGAGCTGCAGATCGTGTACGCCAACGGCGATATCCTCCCGGTCGACGATTATTCATACAGCGGTTATTCGTCCACTCCCGGCATAAAAATAATAGTCGTAAGCTACGCCGGCGCGCGCGTCGCTTTTGTGGTCACGGTTTATCCCTCTGCGCCCTGAAAACGGGAGCGCGAAAAATATTTTTGCAATTTTTATAAAATTCTATTGACAAACCGGACGTTTATTGCTATACTATTCAAGCGCTCGGCGGGGCATTCGGCGGAATAGCTCAGCTGGCTAGAGCATCCGGTTCATACCCGGCAGGTCGTTGGTTCAAATCCGACTTCCGCTACCAACCCTGCCAGAGCGAATATAAGGCCCGTTGGTCAAGTGGTTAAGACACCGCCCTTTCACGGCGGTAACAGCAGTCCGAATCTGCTACGGGTCACCAAAAATCCTGCGCGTAAGTGCAGGATTTTTCCTTATTCGCTCTTCACTATATGCCGTTTTCCGTTTCCGCGCGATTACGCGCGGAACTTTTTTATTGAAATTACCGCTTGATATATTGGTTTTCATTTGATATAATATACTTGATAAAATATATATCTATGCAGAAAGCAGGTGTTTGAACTTGGCAGTAAGGATATTCCATTGCGCGGATCTCCACTTGGATTCGCCTTTTTCGCTCGTTTCGCCTTCCAAAGCCGAGCAGCGGCGCATAGAGCTGCGTTCGGCGTTCACCTCGGCGCTCATGATAGCGAAGCAGCAGCAGACTCAGCTGTTCTTTATTTCGGGCGACCTGTTCGACAGCGAATACGTCACGCGCGACACCGCCGAACTCCTGGTGAGCGAACTCGGCGCTTTCCCCGCTTGCCGGTTTTTCATATCGCCCGGCAATCACGATCCGTACAACGAAGTTTCGCCCTACCGTACCGTGCCGTTCCCCGAAAACGTGCACATCTTCGGGCCGACCAAGGAAAAGGTCTCTATCCCCGAGCTGGGCGTCAACGTTTACGGCGTGGGATTCGGTTCGCCTTCTTATATGTCCAGCCCGGTGGTCGGCTACGGCACGCTCGAACCGGACAAGATAAACATACTCGTCTGCCACGGCGACACCTCTTCGCCGCTTTCCAAATACGGACCGGTGACAAAGAACGAAATAGCGCTGAGCGGTTTCGATTATATCGCGCTGGGGCATATCCACGCGCCGAGCGGAGTGCTCAGGGAAGGGAACACATATTATGCTTATCCCGGGTGCCTGGAAGGCCGCAGCTTCGACGAGCCGGGTTATCACGGCGCGCTGCTCGGCACGCTGGACAAAGGGGTCGCCGATCTCAAATTCTGCCGTTTTTCCAAGCGCCGTTACGAGACCTCGGCGGTGGACATAAGCGGCGCCGCCACCAAACAGCAGGCGATAGATATTATCCGCTCAAAGGCGCGTCCCTACGGCAACGATACGATATTGCGCCTGCACGTCACCGGGACCGTGCCGGAGCCGTATATCATACGCGCTTCGGAAATAGGCAAGGGCTACGAATATCCGTGCAAGATCGAACTTATCGACCGCACGGTGCCGGATATCGATTTCACTTCGCTCGAAAAAGACACCACGCTCAAGGGCGTGTTCTACGGCAGGATGCTCGAACGCATCTCCAAAGCCGATCCCGCAAGCGAGGAATACGAAACGCTGCTCGGCGCGCTGAAATACGGGATAGCGGCGCTGTACGACCGCGATATTTCGGATACGGAGGCGGACTATGACGACGATTGACAGAATAATGATAGAACGCATAGACATTTCCGCATTCGGCGGCGTAAAGAACCTCACGCTCATACCTTCGGGCGGGATCAATGTCATCACCGCGCCGAACGAATCGGGCAAATCCACCGTCGCGGCGTTCATCAAATTCATTTTCTACGGGTTCGGCGGTCAGCGCAGACAGGCGCTCGCCGAAAACGAAAGATCGCTCTATATGCCCTGGGACGGCTCGCGCGCGGGCGGCGGCATAACGCTTTCCACGCCCGAAGGAAGGTTTCGCATAGAGCGCTACCAGTCCGCCGCCAAAGAGACGCTCGATATCTACGACGCCTACACGCGCAAGAGCGTTTTCACCGGTCTCGTTCCCGGCGAAGTCTTTTTCGGCGTGGGTGAAGAGACTTTTTCAAAGGTGCTGTTCTTCAGGCAGCTTTACCAGAGCAAAAACGGCGACGACGCGCTCGCCGAACAGGTCCAGAACATAATATTTTCCGCCGACGAAAAGACCAATACCGAACGCGCGGTCAAGCGGCTCAAGGAACTGCGCGCTTCGCTCAAGAACAATCAGAAGCGCGGCATGATCCCCACGCTCGAAAACGAACTTGCGTCCTACGACGAAAAGCTGGCGTCTTCGGTGAGCATAAAGAACGAACTCGACACGGTGCTCGTTTCGCTGGGCGAAAAAAAGCAGAAGATAGCGTTCAACCGCACCAAGCTCGACGCGCTGGAAAAAGAAAAAGAAAACCTGCGCAAATACGAAGCCAAGCAAAAGCTGGCGTCGCTGCTTTCGCTCGCCCGCGCCGACAAAGACGCGCAGGCGCGTTACGAGGAATGCGTAAAGCAGTTCAGCGGCGACAATATCCCCGATACCGAGCTGGTGCGCTCGCTTATAAACGACAATTCCGAACTCGCGCTCGCCGAAAAGCGCGTATCGGAGCTTTCCGACGCGGCAAGCGCAGAAAAAAGCCGGCTCGATTCCATAGAAGGATCCGATCCGTTCGGCAGCGCCGATACCGCAAAGATAAAGTCGTCGCTCAAGCTCCGTTCTGCGCTGGGATATCTGTTCCTGGCTCTGTGCATCGCGTGCATAGCGGGCGCCGCGACGCTGTATTTCACGTCTGGCGCGGGCATACCCGTGTTCGCCTGCGCGGGCGGAGCGGCGCTGTTTGCCGCGCTGTTCGGCGTCTTCGTTTTGGGTAAACCGCGCGACGTCAAAAAATACGGCTTCACCGCCAAAGCCGAGCTCGAAAAAGCGCTCGAAGAACAGCCGCTCATCAAAGTGCGCGCCGAAGAGCAGCGCAAAAAACTCAAGTCCACGGAACAGGAATGCGAATCCGCCCGCACACGTTCGGCGGAGCTGAAACGCTCCATCGGCGAGCGCATAGAAAGCTATATGTCCGATTCGCAGGGCGAATACGACGAACTTCTGCGCCGTATGCTCGACAATTCCATAGAAGCGGGCAAGCTCAAAGCCGAAAAAATATCGCTGGGCAAGCAGCTCGAAGAGCAGCTTGCAAACGTGGATCTGGAAGAACTCAAATCGCTTGCCGCCGACGCTTACGAGCCCAAGCGCGATTCCGCCGCGGTGATGCGCGAATATGAATTCTATACTTCCGCCTCCGCCGGACTGCGCACTCAGGAGCTGGAGCTCGAAAAACAGCGCGCATCGCTGGAAGCCCGCTCGCCTTCGCCTTCGGTGCTTTACGGCAAGCGCGAAGCGGTCAGGAACCGGCTGGACGAACTCGAGCGCAAATACGCGTCGCTTGGCGTGGCGCTCGAAGTGCTGGACGAATCGCGCGAATATATGCGCTCCACCGTTTCGCCCAAGCTGGCACAGATCGCTTCCGGCTATTTCGCTCCCGCCACCGGCGGTAAATACGACGAAATAACCATTTCCAACGATCTTTCTATGTCGGTCTCCGTATCCGGGGGCGAAAAAGAAGCGGATTATCTTTCCGCCGGCGCGCGCGACACGGCGTATATGTGTCTGCGGCTGGCGCTGGTAGATCTGCTCTATTCGCGCGCGAAGCCGTTTTTAGTGCTCGACGACGTGTTTTCGCGGCTCGACGACGTGCGGCTGGCGTATATGCTGCGCGAGATCGCAAAATGCGCGGATAATTCGCAGATATTCATAATGACCTGCCACGAGCGCGAAAGCATAGCGCTTTCGGCGCTTTCGCAGAACGTAAAAAAACTGGAGCTGAAGTGAAATGCAACTCGATTCTTCCGTCCGTTACATTTCGGGAATAGGCGAAACGCGCGCCAAGGCGTTTGAAAAGGCGGGCGTTTTCACCGTGCGCGACTTGCTCGAATACTTTCCGCGCAGGTACGAAAACCGCGGCGAAACGCGCAAGCTGTTCGACCTTCCCGACGGCGAGACGGCGTCCGTGGTGGTGCGCATCGATTCCGCGCCCAAGGAAGGCCGCGGCAAATCCGGCAAATACTATGTGCGCGTTTCGTCTTCCGACGATACCGGCACGCTTTATATGACCTTTTTTAACCAGAAGTGGATAGCCAAAACGCTGTCTCCCGGCAGAGTGTTCCGCGTTTACGGCAAGATCAGTATGGGGCAGTACGGGCGCGATACCGTCAACCCCGCGCTCGAGCCGTATATCCCCGGGATGAAAGGCATCTACCCGGTGTATCCGCTGAGCGGCGCGCTCACTCAGAGCCTGGTCGCAAAGGCGGCGTCGCAGGCGCTTCCGCTCGCCGATGAAATACCTGACGTGCTGCCTCAAGAACTGCAGCGCCAGTTCGCGCTGCTCCATAAGCCGCAGGCGATTAAGCTTATGCATTCGCCGCAGAGCGAATCTGACGTCGCCGCCGCTTCGCGCACGCTGGCGTTCGAAGAACTCACGGTGTTCCAGCTGGCGCTCCGGCGTATGAGGAGCGGGCGCGACGACCGCGTTTCGCACGCATTGACTCAAAAAGACACCGGAGTGCGCGCGTTCTTCCAGAATTTGCCTTTCCCGCTTACCGGCGCTCAGCAGCGCGCGGTAAAAGAAATATTCGCCGACCTTCAGCGCCCGGTGCCCATGATGCGCCTGGTGCAGGGCGACGTGGGCAGCGGCAAGACCGTGCTTTCGGTCGCCGCGGCGTATCTCTGCGCCAAAAACGGCTTTCAAACGGCGGTGATGGCGCCGACCGAGATACTGGCGCGCCAGCATTACGCCACGTTCGAAAAAATGCTTTCGCCTTACGGTATTAACGTGCTCCTCATCACCGGCGGGATGACCGCCGCGCAGAAAAGGAACGCCCGCGCCGCCACAGCCGACGGCACCGCGGACGTGGTGATAGGCACCAACGCCGTCATACAAAGCGGCGTTGATTTCAACAATCTCGCGCTAGCCGTCACTGACGAACAGCACCGTTTCGGCGTGCTGCAGCGTTCCGCGCTTGTTAACAAGGGCGCCGGCGGAAAGACTCCGCACACGCTCGTAATGTCGGCGACTCCCATCCCGCGCACGCTTTCGCTCATACTGTACGGCGATCTCGATATAAGCATACTCGACGAACGTCCGCCGGGACGTCAAAAAGTGGTGACCAGAGCGGTGAGCTCCGCCGAACGCGCCGCCGTCAATTCATTTCTGACATCCGAAAAGCAAAAGGGGCACCAGATATTCGTGGTCTGTCCGCTCGTGGAAGAAAGCGAGCTGACCGAGGCGGAATCCGCCACAGAACGCTTTGAGCAGATACAAAAAGAGCTGCCGGATTTCAGATGCGGACTCCTGCACGGAAAAATGAAACAAAAAGATAAAGACGAAGTTATGGAACGTTTCCGCGCGCACGAACTCGATCTGCTCGTTTCGACCACCGTGATCGAAGTAGGCGTGGACGTCCCCAACGCCACGGTCATGGTAGTGGAAAACGCCGAAAGGTTCGGGCTTTCAACGCTGCATCAGCTGCGCGGGCGCATAGGACGCGGCACGCAGAAGTCGTACTGCATACTCATCAGCGGCTCGAATTCCGAGCGTGCGCGCGAACGGCTGGACACCATGTGCCGTACCGACGACGGATTTGAAATAGCGCGCACCGATCTTAAACTGCGCGGCCCGGGCGATTTCTTCGGCGAACGCCAGTCAGGCGAACTGCGGTTCAAAGTCGCAAGCAGCGCCGATATGCCGCTTGTGGAACAGACGCGCGCCGCCGTGGACGTCATTTTGGAAAACGGCCTGCTCGAACGCGAAGACTACGCCGCGCTGCGTGACGCGACCGAAAAGCTGTGGCAGGACAACCTGCGCGGCAACACGCTTAACTGAATGAAGATACGTGATTTAGAGATAAAAAACGGAATATTCCTGGCTCCCATGGCCGGCGTGACCGACCGCGCGTTCCGGCGCGTGTGCGCCGAATGCGGCGCCGAATGCGTCACGACCGAAATGATATCGGCCAAGGGCGTGTGCTACGGCGACAGAAAGACCGATCAGCTTGCGTCGCTTGAGCGCGATATCCGCCCCGCGGGCATACAGATATTCGGAAGCGATCCGGATTTTTTGGCGCGCGCCGCGTATAAGCTTATGAAATACTCGCCCGATTTTTTCGATATCAATATGGGGTGTCCGGTGCGTAAAGTGGTCGCCTGCGGCGACGGCTCGGCGCTTATGAAAACGCCTGCGGAATGTGAAAAGCTCGTCCGCGCCGTGCGCAGATCCGTTCCCGTGCCGGTGACGGTCAAGATACGCGCCGGGTTCGATTCCGGGCATATCAACGCGGATGAAGTCGCTGCGTACTGCGAATCCGGCGGCGCCGACGCGGTCGCAATCCACGGCAGAACGCGCGAAATGATGTATTCTGGACGCGCCGACAGGGAGGTCATGGCGGCTGTGAAACGCCGCGTCAGGATACCCGTGATAGCCAACGGCGATATCGCCTGCGCCGCCGACGCCGTGTCTGTGCTCGAACAGACCGGCTGCGACGGTATAATGATAGGACGCGGCGCCCTGGGCAGGCCGTACGTCTTTGCAGAAATTAAAGCGGCGTTCGAAAAAACGCCGTACACGCCGCCCTCAAAACGCAGTATCGGCGAAATGCTGCTCGAACAGCTCGAAACGGCGCGCGGTTTCGCACGCGAAGAATATCTGCTCACCATGCGCAAGCACGTGGCGTGGTACACCAAAGGGATGCCCTCTTCCGCTTCCGTCCGCAGGGAAGTCAACTCGGCGTCTTCTTACGAAGAATTCCGCGAGCTCATCAAACGGGTGTTTTTTCAGTAAGACCGAATAGAATAAAAGAGCCGCGTCCGGTCTTGCCGGACGCGGTTTTGATATTGCTTTTCATTTATTGACGGCGTCTGTTATATAACTTTTGACCGCGTCATATTCATAAACGTCATCGTACCAACGGTAAAGACCGGATATACTGTTGATCTCCGAAGCTATATCGGCGGAAACCGTTGCCATATTGCGCGGCATAAAATTCTGCATCGTGTAAGGGACCGCGTATTCTTTGCCGTCGTATTCGTAAATATAGAGCTCCTGGAAAGGGCAGCTGAATGAGTTGTAATAGATAGGATATTCGTCAACGGGTCTATCATAATCGGTCTGTTTGAGGAACATTACCATCCTTTCGCCGGGCATGAGTACGTGCGAGCCGGTCGCGGACGCTTCGGGCGAGCCGAACCTCAGAATGTAGACGTATTCGTCTTGTTTCGTTTCGTTTTTGAATTCTTTTACGATCTCGCCCACGTATATGCTTTCGGGCAGAAATTTGAGTTCTCCTCGATCGGATGTGTCAAGAACGGGTGTGTAAACAGTCGCCAGACCGAGTATCTTTATTTCCGCCACGATCTGCGCTCTTTCAATACATTCGTCTATCGTTCCGGGAGCTTCCGCCCATGAAACCTTAAAACTATCCTTGTATTCCGCTTTGTAATCTGTCGTATAATGCGGCGCCGATTTCATAAACGCTCTGATCCCGAATACCGACGCCGCCGCGATTATCGCCACGCTTGCAAAAGCCGCGACCGTGCGTATTACGCGGTTCTTTTTTCTTAATTGCGCTTTTTCCGTTTCCGCGCGTTCCAGTATCGAACGCGTGGTCTCCTCATAGGTCTTCATATTCAAATCCTTCCTCCGTAAGTTTTTGCTTTAGCGCTTTTCGCGCCCGGTAAGCCAGCGTTTCCGCGGCGTGCGGCGACCTTTTCATTATACGCGCGGCGTCGGATGCGGTCAGTTTTTCAAAATACATAAGCCATATTATCTGCCGCTGATCCGCCGGAAGCGACCTCATCGCGCGGTGAACGGCTATGCGCCGCTCCTCGCGTATAAAGCTTTCTTCCAGCGTTTCGCCGTCGGCGTGCAATTCGCCGCAGTTTTCAAGCGGGATCTCACCGCGCCGGCGCGCCTTGCGCAAATGATCCAGAGCTGTATTTCTGCCAATGGCGTAAAGCCAGGTCTTAAAAGAGCTTTTGGCTTTGTAAACCGGCTTTTTTACCGCCAAAAGCACAAAAACGTCTTCCGCCAGCTCTTCCGCCGCGGGGATATCGCGCACGAACGTATCGAGATACAGAATAAGTCCGTCCCTGTATTCCCTTACGAGTTCCGCCATCCCTTCGGCGTCGCCGTCTTCGCGGAAACGGCGGTAGCTACCCGCGCCGTTATCCATAGTGCCTGCTCCTTTCACGCGAAACGTTTCGGTGTTTCACCCTTTAGACGTCGCGCGCTTGTAAAAACTCACACGAAAAAGAGAAAAATCTTTTGTTTATTCTATCACAATTCGCGCCGCAAAGTCAACTGCGGTTTCAAGGCGCAAAATACAACGCCGCGGCCCTTGTGCGAGCCGCGGCGCATATTCTTTGCACGCTTTTATTTTACGGGATATTTTTCGGCGAGATACGCCGTGATATCGGCGTTTTCGTCGGCGGAGGAGTAAACTTTAAGCCTTTCGCCGCCGAAATCTATTATCGTATAGTCGAACGGCGCTTCCGCCGCTTTGCCTGAATACGTCGCGTACTCTTCGGCGTAATAGATGTGCTTGTCGGGTTCGCGGCCTGACTCCTCTCTGTATAACCTGTCGTACATACAGTATTGGTCGGCTCCTTCGAGCGCGGCGGCGCAGGCGAGCTTCAGAACGTCTTCGTCTGTGGCTTTCCCCGGTTCTATGACTATGGCGTTGTACCAAACCTTGTTCACGTCGGCGACAAACGTCCCGTCAACCGGCAGACCGGTCACGCGCCCCATAACGTAAGAGTCGTTGTATACGCATACGTAAGCTCCGTTCGAAGCGTTTGCCTTGACGAATTCGGCGCACTTTTCGTAGATCTGTTCAAAAGTGCTGAACTTTTTGCCTTGCGCGGAGTCGGGATCGAAAAGGCCCGTGTGCACATATATGAAGATCGGCGCGTTTTCGATAGCTTCATAAGTCACGCCGCCGGGCGCGCCTTCTTCGGCGCTGAACCTGCCCGTAAGAGCGAACGTGAAGCTATCGGGCTCTTCGTCTGTTATAATGCGGTGCATCAGATAATACTCGCCGTTAATGCGTTTAAGACTGCTTTCAGCGCCGCCGGAATCGCTTTCGATGACGACTGTATCGGTCATATCGTCCATATCGAACACGCCAATGCGCCAGCCGCCGCCGTCCGCGCCGCAGCACGCGTAATACAAAAGTTCAAGGTTCCCGTCGTTGTCAAAGTCGCACGGGTATATATTCCTCGGTGAAAAATACGGCAGATCGGCGCCGAAGGGGTATATCCCGCTTCCTGTCGCCAAAAAGCATTCCACGCTGTTTTCGCGGGTGCGTTCGTATATCGTCGCGCCGTATATTTCGCTTATCCACGCCGGCGTCACCATGGTGTACGCGGCGCCGTCGTATAAGCCGAAGCGTTCGTCTATGAGCGCCGTGATATCGTCGGTCATCTGCGACGTGGTACTGCATGATTCCATCCCCGTGTAATACGCCATTCGGTCGCTCCAGCCCGATATTCCTGCCGGATACCACACGTATCCGCCGGGGCGCCGCTCGATCCAGCTGCTCCAACTGAACTGGCGGAGCGTGAGCGACCGGGTATAGATCTTTCCGCCCTCGCTGTCGCGCAGCGTCATAACGCCGTATTCGTCGGTGTAAAGCTCACATTCGACACGGCTTTCGGTCCCGTCCGCAGCCTTGATGACGCTTTCCAAAAGAAGACGGTCATCCGATTTAACAAAGCGAAAGTTAGGGTAGATGAGCAGCTGGCAGAACTGTTCCAGCGTATCGTTTTCGTATGAAGCGACCGCATAATGCGGCATGCCGGTAGGCGCATCGGTGACATGAAGCGAAAAGAATTCGTCTGTCCCGTCGGCATCGATATCGGCAACGGCGAAAGACATAAGATCAAGAGCATGCGCGTGATCCGGAGCTACGAAAAACACTCCATGCGACGCCCACGCGTTTTGGAAAGGCGCAGCGTAAGTCACCCCGGCTTCGTCGGGATCCGCGGCTCTGAGATCCGACCATGTGCTGTCGACGTAATCCTGATCCGCGTCGTATATGACCGGCATATAGTAAAGTCTGCCGCCGGTCGCTTCGCAGCAGCCCTCGGGAGTGATATCTATCGGCAAAAAGCGGGGGACCGACGTTTTTCCGTTTTTGTCCGTATAAAACTCCCGTATGACCGAAGCTGCGCGTTCCGCTTCTTTTACGTCGTGAGTATTGCCTGGCGTCGCGGCGTAATACTTAAGAATAGCCGAGTGATTGTAGTTTTTTGATACTGTCACACAGCAGTCGTTCCGGTACGCTATGAACTCGTTTTTCAGTTTCCAAATTGCAAAGCCTTCTGATTCGAGCGTCTTTGCGTATTCCGCAAGTATCGTGTCGGCTTGGCGCGTGTAAGATCCGTCCTCATTTTTGACGAATATCGGAAACCTGTAATGTCCATTTATATTTTTTGACATATTGTCTTCAAACCATCTGCTGCCTTCGGGCAGGGTGAACGGCGGCGTAGGCTCGGAAAGCGAAGGATTGAAAACATATGCTACCGTAGGCTTGATCGTGCCCGCACTTTCAGGCGCGAATACATACCACGCGCCCAAAAACGTAACTATTGCGCCGCCTTCGGAAGTAAAGGTTATTTTTGCCTGTCTTCCGGCGATATCCAGGACGTATTCGCCCGTGACTTCGCCGATATCCGCGTTTTCTTCGCCGCCGGCGTTCACGGCGCCCGACGCGGCGTTGAATTTTGCGGAAAAACCTTCTGCGCCGCCGCTGTCAAACCCCAGGACCCTGCCAAGCTCGCCGAGCGTTGCGGGGACGTACGAGGCGTTGCAGCAAAGCAGATAGCCGCCGTCCGGCAGTTTGGCAGCCACGGCGAATTCCGGAGAAACGCCGTTGATCGCATACAGCTCGGCAGTCACACCGGTTTTGCCGCCGGAGACGGGCGCTTCGCCTATATAGTTGCCGATCTCGTCGCCGGCTTCCAACGCGGCTTCTTCGGCCTGCACGTATTCCGCGCCGCCGAAATACAGCTTCGCAGGCTTTTCTATGCTTACGCTCGACAAGCCGCTTTCATCTGTGATATCGTTACTGCTGCGCAGCGCGACAGCCATCGCCACCACGGCGCCCGCAAGCAGAACTGCAATGATCTGACAAATCGCGGCGATGCGCAGCGTTTTGTTTCTTCTTTTTTTCTTTTCGTTAAATTCTTCCACACGCTCCAACACGGTGCGCGCGGTCTCGTCATAAGTTTTCATTTCATATGTTTTCATAAACAAAACCCTCCGTCATTAATTTTTCTTTAAGCGCTTTGCGCGCTCTGCAAGCCAGCGCTTCCGCGGCGTGTAACGATCTTTTCATGACCGAAGCCGCTTCGGCGACCGAAAGATCTTCAAAGTAAACGAGCCAAAGGATCTGACGCTGATCGGGCGAAAGCGAACGCATCGCCCGGTGCACCGTTACTTTGTCTTCTTCGCGGATATACGATTCTTCCAGCGATTCGCCGCTTTGGGTTATGGCGTCGCAGTCTTCCAACGGCGTTTCGCCGCGGCGTCTTTTTTTGCGCAGATACATAAGCGCGATATTCCGCCCCATGGTGTAAAGCCACGTTTTAAAAGATCCCTTGCCTTTGTCTTTGGGCTTTTTAACGCCCAGCATAACAAAAGTATCTTCCGCCAGCTCTTCGGCGGTGCGGTAATCGTGTACGAAAGTATCGAGATACAAAATAAGGCCGTCTCTGTAATCGCGTATCAGCTCAACGAATCCTTCGGCGTCGCCTTCTTCGCGGAAACGGCGGTAGCTGTTTGCGCCGTTATCCATACAGCCCACTCCTTTTGCAATAGTTTTTTGGCTTTTCACCCATTACATGCCGCAAACTGCAAAAACCTCACGCAAAAAGTGAAAAATTTTTTTATTTATTTTATCACACGCTGCGTGGCAGTGTCAACGACAAGCGATTTTTCCTTGAAAAACGCGCAAAAAATGCGCCGCGGCCGGCAAAAACCGGTCGCGGCTTTGAATGTGATATTGGTCATATACAGATAGGGATCCTTTTCATATCTGTACTTTTCACTCCTTTACTATGAAAACGCGCAAACGCCATGGCTTATTTTATGCCATGGCTGAATAGCGCGATTATTATTGCTCTTTTACAAGTATTTCAACTATACAATCCGAAACGAACGTAAGTGTTTTTTGCTTAACTTCGTCATAAAAATCGTATGAAGAACGTATCACCACGCCGTAAACTGCTCCGACTTCGCCATCGTTCAATGCAACGGGCTTTATATATCGGTATTCATAACCGGAATAGCCTTTGACGTCTTTAACTATGGCTTTGACTTTTTCGGATATCAGCGCATCCGCTTCTTCTTTATCAAAAGGAAGCGAATCAATACCTTCAAATTTGTTTCCCACCATAAGCAGCGTGATCATTCCGTTTTTGTCGACCTCTATATTCAGAGTAAACGCCGATCGATAGCCGTCGATCATTTTGCAAACGCGATAATGATAATAATACGGGTCGTTTGAACCTGATTCTATTTCGTAATCGCTCAGTTTGTCGCCCAGATACGACTTTGCCGTTCGTTCTGCAACGGCTCTGCATTTTTCTTCGTCAACGGCGCCGCTTTCGGATAACGGTTTGTACGCTTCAAATTGCGTGAGTTCGTTGGTTTTAGAGTCTATCCAGAATCTTATGTCATAATCGTTCATTCCTTTTTGGTAATACGAGTGAGAAACCGACGTCGAGTATATCCCGTTTTTCAAAACTGCCGATTCTTCATAGGTTCCGGTGTATTCCACGCCGTCAACGGTGACGGCTGCGGTTTTCGGGGCGGTCTCATCCCTGAATCCCAAAATGTTTTTTCCGCTCCAGGCGGGGTATTCTTCGATCACGGAAATCTCTCCTCCGTCGGATGAGCCGCAGGTGAACGCCGCGTACTTTTTTTGATACGGTTCAACAGAATTGCCGTCGCTGTGTTCCGTTGTTATTGCGTTCGGTTTCATCATCGCTTTCACGCCGAATACCGCCGTGACCGCGAAGACCGCAAAGCACGCGAACGCCGCGCCAATGCGTAAATTTTTGTTCCGTTTTTTTGCTTTTTCGTTGTATTCGTCCACGCGGTCGAGCACTCGACGCGCGGTCTCTTCATATGTCCTCATAAACAAATCCCTCCTCTAAAAGTTTTGCTTTCAGCGCGTTCCGCGCCCTGTAAACAAGCGTTTCCGCGTTGTGCGCCGACTTGTTCATAACGCGCGCGGCGTCTTTTACGGACATACGTTCGAAATATACCAGCCAGAGTATCTGCGCGTATTCGGGCTTCAATCCGCGCATGGCGCGGTGTACGGTTATGCGCCGTTCTTCCCGGATATACGATTCTTCAAGCGTTATTTCGTCCTGCGGTATCTCGCCGCAGTTTTCCGTAAGGTATTCGCCGCGCCGTTTTGCCTTGCGCAGATAACTCAGCGCTATGCGGCGCGCCATGGCGTAAAGCCAGGTGCCGAAAGCGCTGCCGCCTTTATCGCGCGGCTTTTTCGTACCCAGATACACGAACGTGTCTTCGGCAAGCTCTTCGGCGGTATTGAAGTCGTGCACGTAAGTGCAAAGGTACATTATAAGTCCGTCGCGGTACTCGCGTATTATCTCCGCAAGTCCTTCGGCGTCGCCGTCTTCGCGGAAACGGCGGTAGCTACTCGCGCCGTTATCCATAGCGTCTGCTCCTTTCACCTTAAGGCGTTTTCACCCTTTACACGTCGTGAGCGCGAAAAACCTCACACTTTTTTAATATCTTTTTTGGCTTTGTATTTTTTCTTTACGGGAGGGGTGTAGGCGAGCGTGAACTGCGTTATCTGCTTTACGCCGGCTTTGCGAAGCGCCAGCGCGCAGGCGTTCATCGTGGATCCCGTGGTGCGGACGTCGTCGATGAGCAGCACGCGGCTTGCGGGACCGAGTTTTTCTTTGTCTGCGGTATAAAGTCCCAGCGCGTTGCGGCGCCGCTGAGTCGCCGAAAGAAGTTTCTGTTCGGCGGCGCGGTGAGTGCGTTCCAGCGCGAGACAAAGCGGTACGCCGCTCGCTTTTGAATAGCTGCCCGCTATGGCTTTTACGTGGTCCAGACCGTATTTGCGTATATTGTGTTCGGTGCGCGGAGGGAACGCGACCGCGTCGAATTTACGGCCTTTGTAAAACTCGGCTATCACGTCGCCGAAGAATCCCGCGGCGTTCTTATTAGGGGAATGCTTGAGCGTTCGAATGAGCTTCTTCGCCGCAGGCGCGGAATAGAAGAACAGAAAATCCTTCTTTCCGCCGCCGCACGTGCAATCGTGCGCGGTCTTCCCGCACGAGGGGCATTCCGCCGAAAACAGCGAAACGAATTCTTTTATGCAGTCTTTGCAGAACGGCGCCTTTTCCAGCGTGACGTCGCCGCATATTATGCAGCGGTCCGGGTAGACGAGCCGTTCGAGCGAACGCAGGAATTTCATATTTATCACCGTATTAAAGTTTACAATAAGAGTGCCCAAATGTCAACGGGTATATTTTCCATGCTTACGCAAATAATAAACGCGAATACGTTTTTGCGGAGGCATTTGGCAAATGGATCTTAAAAAGCGGCTCGCGAGCGCGTACGGGAGCATAGAACATTATGTAAACCGACCGGAAAGTGCCGGAAGCGTGTTGAGCGAAAATTTCTATCTCATTCAAAAGGCGTATCGCGAAACGGTCCGCGCGCGCGGAATGAACGGGCGCGTGTTTTCGGAATGCGCGCGGTATTTGGGCAGGAACGGAAACGTATGCGAAAAACAAAGTTTTTTCGCTTTTTTCGAAGGAGCCGATTTTTCTTTTTCCGAAATCTACAGTATCCCGGCGGCGCTTAACGCGGCGCTCATCATCTCCGCGGGCGAGGAAACGGCGGCGCTTGCCGGCGGAGCCAGATGCGATATGCAAAGGCTCACGTCGAGCGTGATCTCGCTGCACCGCGTGCGCGATATCCGGTGCGAGGAATGCTTTGAAAAACTTTGCGGCGCCGAAAACATACTCCGCGCCGGAGCCGAGCTGTACGCGCAGAACGATAAAAGGTCCAAGGACATGTGCCGCGAGGCGGTGATAAGATACGCGCGCCGCCGCGGGACGGGCGAACCGGAAGCCGCGAGTGCGCTCTGCGCGCAGAAAGGCGGTCTTTACGCCGCCGCGACCGGCAAAACGCATAAGGCGGCGTTTTTTATATCGCTTTTCGCGCTGTTCGCGCTTTTTGCGGGCGTTACGTTTTACGCGTTCGGCTTTTTCGCGGTTTTTGCGCTGCCGCCCTTGTTTCTGCTCAGCGGGACGCTCTGCGACCGCGTGTTTTCGCGCGTCGTACCGCCGTTTGCGCCGCTGCGGCTCGAAAGTGATTCCGACGTCGCTTCGGCGCGCACCGTGGTGGTGTATTCCACGCTGCTGTTCGGTGCGGAAAAGGATTCTTCCGTGTTCGACGAGCTCGAAAATGCGTATCTTCGCAACCGCTCCGCCGACGCCGTGTTCGGTGTGCTCGGCGACTTTACGGACAGCAAAAGCGAATCTTCTCCGGACGACGCGGCGATCGCGGCTTACGCGCAAAAACGCATAAGCGAACTCAACGCCGCTTACGGCGGCCGTTTCGCGCTGTTTCTGCGCGGGCGTTCGTACAACGCCGCCGATAAGATCTGGCAGGGCAGGGAACGCAAGCGCGGCGCCGTGTGCGACTTGGTCAAGTTCATCACGGAGGGCAAAGAGGTTTTCACGTATTCGCAAAACGCCCGTCTCGCGCGCGGCGCGAGCTATCTGCTGACGCTCGACAGCGACACGGTCATACCGCTCGACGCCGTGCGCAGACTCACGGCGACCGCGCTTCACCCGGCAAACCGCCCGTATCTCAAAGACGGGCGCGTTGTATCGGGGCACGCTGTGTTCCAGCCGCGTATGAAGACCGGGCTTTTGCAGAGCTTTGACACATATTTTACGCTTTTACGCGCTGAGTTCGGCTCGCTTTACGACACCGCATCGTACGAACGTTACCAGTCGCTGTTCGGCAGCGGCATATTCTGCGGCAAGGGACTTATAGACGTAGCGGCGTTCGCCGCCGCCGCGGAAGGCGCTTTTCCCGAAGGGAAGATACTTTCGCACGATATCCCCGAAGGCGCGATACTCAGGTGTATGTTCGTGCCTGACGTCACTTTTTCTGACAGCAACCCCAAAAGTCCGCCGTCGGCGTTCCTGCGGCTCCATCGCTGGGCGCGCGGCGATATACAAAACCTTTGCCTGCTCGGTTCGCGCCGCATTCCCGCCGCCGGCAGGTTCGTGCTGTGCGAAAACGCCCTGCGTCAACTTTCGCCCGTATTCGCGGCGTCGGGCGTGCTGGCTTACGCGTTTCTGCCGCAGCCAGGTCAGTACAAAGCCGCTGTCTTTGCGCTGGTGCTGCTTGCGAACACGCTCGCCCCTGCAGCGTTTTCGTTCGTTTCGGCGGTCTTCGGCAGGGCTTTCACGCCCAGAAGGTTCTTTTCGGTCATGTTTTCTTCGGCAAAGCTGATCGCGTTCAATCTCGCGTACGAGCTTTCCTCGCTGTTCGAATACGCCTTCCGCTCCGCCGACGCGGCGCTGCGCGCGGGGTGGAGGATGCTCGTTTCGCACCGCAGAACGCTGGAATGGACGACTTTCAGCCAGACCGACGCGCGTTCCGGCGGCGTCTGCGCCAACATAACGGCGTTTTTTGCGAGTTCGGCGACGGGGGCCGCGCTCATATTTCTTTCGCCGCGGTTTGTGTTCAAGGTACTCGGCGCGGCGGCGTTTTTTCTGCCGTTCGTTTCATATCTCGTCTCGCGCCCGGTACGCTCGCGTGAAAAGCGCATAGACGAAAAAACCAAGGAAAAGCTGCTTTCGTACGCACGCGAGCAGTACGCCTTTTTTGCCGAACGCGTGACGGAAAAGACTAACTTTCTGCCGCCGGACAACGTGCAGTTTTCGCCTGCGGAAGTCGTTGCCGAACGCACTTCGCCCACCAATATCGGGTTGTATCTGCTGTGCGTCGCCGCGGCGGACGATATGGGGTTCATCCCGCGCGAAAAGGCGGTTTGCGATATAGAAAACACCCTTTCGACGCTCGAAAGGATGGAAAAATACCGCGGGCACCTGTATAACTGGTACGATACGCGTTCGCTCGACGTCATAGGCGAAAGATACGTTTCCACCGTCGATTCGGGCAATCTCGCCGTTATGCTCATAACGCTGGCGGCGTCTCTGCGTTCGTTCGGCGAAGAAGGCTCCGCGCTCGCCATACGCGCCGAAAAGCTGGCGCGGGATATGGATATGTCGTTCTTGTTCGACAGAGAACGCGAACTGTTCTATATTGGATATTCCGAACAGAACGGCTTTTCGCCGCATCATTACGATATGCTTATGAGCGAGATCCGCACCGCCTGTTACTGGGCATGCGCGTACGGTATAACGCCCGGATCGCACTGGAACGCACTTTCGCGCGCGGTGACCGAAAAGAACGGTTTCGTGGGGATGATATCGTGGTCGGGCTCGGCGTTCGAATACTTTATGCCGCAGCTGTTCCTGCCTTCGTACCCCAATTCGTTCCTGGATGAAACGCTGTCGTTCGCCGCTTACTGCCAGCATAATTTCCGCAAAGACAGACTATGGGGGACTTCCGAAAGCGGGTATTACTGTTTCGACGCCGATATGAACTATCAGTACAAGGCGCACGGAGTGCCGGCGCTCGCGCTGAAGGAATACCCGGGTACGGAGCGCGTTTTTTCGCCGTATTCGGCGTTCCTTATGCTCGAACGTATGCCGGAATCCGTCATGCGGCTGCTAGGAGTATATGAAAAACTCGGCGCGCGCGGCGAATACGGCTTTTACGAAGCGGCCGACCGTTCGGAACACGGCGGCATAGTGCGCAGCTATATGGCGCACCATCTGGGGATGAGCATGATCGCAATAGACAACGCGTGTTTCGACGGCATAATGCGGCGTCGTTTCTTCCGCGACAGACAGATCGCGGCGTGCCGCGAACTGCTGTGCGAACGCATCCCCGCTGACGTTCAGCTCTGCCGCGGCAGAAGACCGCAGACAAAGCGCGAAAGACCGTATTTCGTTTCTGCACCGAACCGCGTCTTTTGCGAAACGGCGCGCCCGGAATGCGCGCTGTATAAAAAAGGCAACCTTTCAATGGCGGCGTCTTCCGACGGCAGAACGGCGCTGCGCTGCGGCGCATACGCGGTTGACCGCACGGAATTCAAGGCTTTTTCGCGTATTTCGGGCGTGACTTTCGGCGCCGTCAAAGACGGCAGAGCGTTTTGCTGTTCGCCTTTTTCGGGAACGCCGTTCGCATCCGAGTTCGGCAGAGATTCGTTTGCGTTCGTATCGTCAGATACGCGCTGCCCCTTGTCGGTGAAAGGGCATATCACGTCGCCGGGCGGAGCGTTCGTGTTCGATCTGCGCGCCGACCCCGCGCTTGCGGAAAAGCTCTGTATGCATTTCACTCCGGTACTCGATAAACCGCAGGCGTATTCGTCTCATCCGGCTTTTTCACGCCTGTTCCTCACGTCGTCGTTCCTGCATAACGAAAAAATAATCATATTCCGCCGCCGTTCTGAACCGGGCGGAGGCAGGTATCCCTATATAGGCGTGGCGTCCGGCGACGTCAAAGCCGCCATGGAATTCGGCGTCTGCGGATCGTCGCTGCGGTCGCATTCGCGCACCGATATGTCAAGCGTTTTTTTGAGCGAATGCCGCGGCGGCGTCAAAGTCTGCGGAGACCCCGACTGCACTGTCCGCGTATTACCTTCAACGCGGGGGAACGCAAGATTCATCATCGCTTGCGGCTATACTTTGCGCGAAGTGACCTGCGCGGTCGCGGAAGCGCGCAAAGCGGGGATCCCGGCTGTGCGCGGAACGCGTGAGGACGCTCTCGCCTCCGCGGCGGTCTCGGCGTGTCTGTTCGAAAGGGGAGCGAACGCAAAACCGTCGTCCGGCCTCGCTTCGCTGTGGAAAGCAGGAGTATCGGGCGACTGTCCGCTGCTCGTGCTCGAAGTATACGGCAAAGACCGCGGACCGGCGGAGTCGTTCATCAGAGCGTACCGCTCGCTCGCCGGCGCTTATTATAAAAGCGAGCTGCTGTTTCTCATCCACGAGCGTCCGGGATACGAAACGCCGCTCGCACAATGGGTGAAAGAAATCGTCTCGGCTGAAGGGCTCGACCGCTGCTGCGGCAGAAAATACGGCGTGTTCGCGGCGAATTCGTCGCTTTTCGACGAAAGCGAACTGCGCTTTATAAGGGAGTTTTCGGCATTCAGGTTCGAAAGCGATTCGGTGTTCCGTCCGTCCGCCGGCTATTCGGGAGCCGGTGCGCGCGTTCTGAGGGGCAGCGTGTCGCCGATGTGCGAAAAGATCGCGCCGCCTTCCGTGTTCGTATCCGGCGCTCCGCCGCTGCCGCGTTCGTACGTCATGTCCGGCTTTGCGCTCGGTACGCTGGTCACCGAAAAGACGCTCGGCTTCACGTTTTACGGTTCCGCGCGCGACGGTAGGATCTCGTATTTCGACCAGGATCCGTACGCTCCTGCCTACGGCGAAGAGCTGCTCATGAAACGCGGCGGCAACCTGTACGACCTCGTTTCGCTCTGCGCTTCCGCGGAATACCGCGACGGCGTCGCCCGTTACACCGGCTGTATTTGCGGCGTGGGTTACACGGTAAGGACCTTCGTCCATCCGCGGCTGCCGGCCAAAATAATAGAAGCGGAATTCGAAAACGATAATGTCGAAACGGTGTTCTGCGTCACGCCGCAGGAAAAGAAATTCGGCGCTTACGCTCCCGGCACACGCGGCACGGGATTTTTCGTCCCGGTAAAACACGGCTCACGCATGACCTGTTTCGTGACTTGCGCTTCGAAATGCGAAATCTTCACCGACCGCACGCTGGCGCTCACCGGCGAAAGCGCGGGGTCATGCGATTCGGTCTGTATCGCGGCGAACGCGCAGCGCGTCGCGTTTTTCCTGGGCGCCTGCCCGACCGAGACCGGCGCCGTCAACGTCGTTTCCGCGCTGCGATCCGGCGATATAAGCGATTTTGCCAAAGAAGCGAGCGAGTTCGCGCGGTCGTTTATCCCGCCGCAGACGGCGTTCACGCAAAACGGCGTGACCGATTCGCTATACGCGTATTTTGCGCCGTATCAGGCCGCG
This sequence comes from Clostridia bacterium, assembly GCA_017429165.1. Classification (GTDB taxonomy): domain Bacteria; phylum Bacillota; class Clostridia; order Oscillospirales; family CAG-382; genus UBA1206. The sequence continues at coordinate 14,532 of JAFRPL010000007.1, read as the reverse complement.
TTTTCGCGGTTTCTGGGCAGGACGGGGTTTTACCAGACGGGCGGCGCGTACGGATTCCGCGATCAGCTTCAGGATTGCCTCTGTCTAGTCTATTCGCGCCCCGATCTCGTGCGCGCGCACATCCTGCGGTGCGCCGCTCACCAGTATATGCGCGGCGACGTGATGCACTGGTGGCTCAAGACCGAACGCTTTACCGGCACGCGCACCGCGTGTTCCGACGATATGCTGTATCTGCCGCTCGCTGTCGCCGATTATGTCGAAAAGACCGGCGACGAAACGGTGCTCGAAGTCAAGATCCCCTATATTTCGTCTCCGCCGGTGGAACGGGGCGAACGGTTCGAAAAAGCCGAACGCACGCCGGAACGCGAAAGCGTGTATATGCACTGCCTGCGCGCGCTGCTCTACTGCGCGGGGAGGACCGGCGCGCACGGGCTTTCGCTTATGGGCAGCTGCGACTGGAACGACGGCTTTTCGGCGGTTGGGCGCGAGGGAAGAGGAGAATCGGTCTTCACCACGTTCCTGCTCGCGTACGCCGCCCGTGAGTTCGCGCGCGTGTGTGACCGCACAGGCGACGCAAAAAGCGCTTTTGTGCTGCGCTCGGTGTGCGAGCGCGCCGCGGACGCGGGCAGAAACTGTTTCAAAGGCGACAGATTCCCGCGCGGGACTTTTGACGACGGGAGCTTTTTCGGCGTCAAAGAAAGCCGCGAATGCGCGATCGACGTCATCAGCCAGGCGTTCGCCGCAGTCGTTTTGGGGAAAACGCCCGAAACGCTGAGCGCGGTCAACGCCGCATACCGCGAGCTGTACGACGCAGAAAAGAAGATATTCAAGCTGTTTTCGCCGCCGTTCGAAACCATCGACGCGGGCTACGTCTCGGCGTATCCGCCGGGGATACGCGAAAACGGCGGCCAGTACACTCACGGCGCGCTGTGGGGGATATGGGGTCTTGCCGTCTGCGGAGAATACGAAAAAGCCGTGCGCCTGATAAACGCCGTGACCCCCGCCGGGCATACCGATCCCGAAAAATATATGCTCGAACCCTACGTCATCCCCGCCGATATCTGCCCCGACGGCAGAGGCGGCTGGAGCTGGTACACGGGGAGCGCGGCGTGGTTTTACAAGATAATGACCGAAGTCATAATGGGTATAAGGCTTTCCGAAAACTTTTCAAAGATCTCGGTCTCGCCGGTATGCGAATACACTTTTGTCTGCGAACGCGGCGGCTGTAAGCTCAAGATCATCTCTTCGCGCGCCGCCGGCGAAACGCCCGAACTCGACGGCGTCCCCTGCGCGTTCCCGCTCGCGCTGCCGCCTGGCGAACACGTGCTGCGCGTAAAAGCTCCGTATTGACAAACCGTACGGCGGTGGTGTATAATGACCGTGTAAATATTCAGTCGCGGAGGATATGAAATGACAACTGCACAGGCGCTTGAAAAACTTAAAACTTTCAGGACTGCGAGCTTTGCTTTGGGGCACGCCGAGGGTATGCTGTTCTACGACGGCGCGACCGTCGCGCCCAAGGGCAGCGCGCAGGTCCGTGCGAACACGCTGGGCGAGCTTTCCCGCATGAGCTACGAGCTCACCACGTCTCCCGAGATCGTCGAAGCGCTCGAAACGCTGAAAGCGGATATCGGTTCGCTGGATAAAGTCACATCGCGCGAAGTCGAACTGCTTTACCGCGATTACGACCGCACCAGAAAGATCCCCAAAGATGAATATATCGCCTACAGCCGTCTGGAGTCGGAATCCGACGCCGTGTGGCACGAGGCAAAAGAAAAAAGCGACTTTGCGTCGTTTGAGCCGTATCTGCAGAAGATGTTCGACACAAACAGGCGCATAGCGCTTTACATAGAACCGCAAAAGCATCCGTACGACACCATGCTCGACGGTTACGAGCGCGGTCTGACGCGTGAAAGCTGCGACGCGTTCTTCGGTTCGCTGAGGCAAAAGCTCGTGCCGCTCATACGCCGCGTCTGCGAAAACGCGCACAAGGTCGACGACGCTCCGCTCAGACGCATCTTCCCGGTGGAAAAGCAGCGCGCTTTTTCGGAATACGTGATGGATCTCATAGGTATCGATAAGGAACACTGCGTCCTCGGCGAGACCGAGCACCCGTTCACCACCGATTTTTCCAAATACGACGTGCGTATCACCACGCATTACCACGAAGACGCTGTCGCGTCGTCGCTCTATTCGGTCATCCACGAAGGCGGTCACGCGCTCTACGAGCTGCACACCGGCGACGAACTGCAGTTCACGGCGGTGGGCGGCGGCGCCTCTATGGCGATGCACGAAAGCCAGTCCAGGTTTTACGAAAACGTCATAGGCCGCAGCCGCGGTTTTTGCGGGCTCATCTTTCCGTGGCTCAAGCGCGAATTCGCGCCCATGCTCGACGACGTGGACGAGGATCGTTTCTACCTTATGATCAACAAATCCACTCCGTCGCTCATCCGTACCGAGGCGGACGAGCTGACCTACTGCCTGCACGTTATGATCCGTTACGAGCTCGAAAAGAAGATGTTCGACGGCGAGCTCAAGGCGCGCGACCTGCCCGCCGAATGGAACCGTATGTATAAGGAATATCTGGGCGTGGACGTCCCCGACGACAAACACGGCGTGCTTCAGGATTCGCACTGGGCGGACGGCAATATAGGCTATTTCCCGTCATACGCCATCGGTTCCGCGTACGGCGCGCAATACATGCGCGAAATGCAAAAGGAATTCGATTTTGAAAAAGCCGTCCGAAACGGCGATATCAAACGCATAAACGACTGGTTCGAACAGAAGATCTGGCGCCACGGCAGGATGATGGATCCCGGAAAGCTCTTCGAATCGGTGTGCGGAAAATTCGATCCCGATTGTTACGTAGAATATCTTACGAATAAATTCAGCGAGGTGTATTCACTGTGAACGAGACCGTAAAGAACATCCTCGAGCGGCGCAGCGTGCGCAGCTATATGTCAGTGCTCCCGCCCGAAGACGACGTTATGCAGATAGTCGAATGCGGCAGGTTCGCCGCCACGGCGATGGGCAGACAGCCCTGGTTCTTCAGCGTGGTGTACGACCGCGCCCTGCTCGACGATATTTCCGCCGAATGCGCCGAAGCAATGTTGAAGGACGGCTCCGTTCCGCCCGCGGGCGGCGAAATGCCGGATACTTTCCGCGGCGCGCCTATGGCTGTAATCGTTTCCGCCGACGACACAGAAAAGTTCGGCGACGTAGATTGCGCCAACGCCACGCAGAATATGGCGGTGGCGGCGTGGTCAATGGGGATAGGCAGCTGCTACATAGCGTCGTTCCGCCGCGCGTTCGAAGGCGAAAGGGCGCAGGAATTCAAGACGCGCCTCGGCGTGCCTCTGGGGTTCACTCCGCGCTTTGCGCTTTCGCTCGGCTACGCCGCGTCGCCCCTGCCTCCGCGCAAAGAACGCACAGAAGACCGTGTGGAGATAATATAATAAAAATTAACAAAAATGGTATTCCGGTAGCACGAGAGGTAAGAGCTATGAATGATTTGAGAATTGCGACTAGCCCCGCCGGGACACCATATCAAGTTAGATTTATCGCATATAACGCCGAGGTGAGGCCATGAGTTCAATATATTTTTATGCTACAGAAAGCGACCTTCAACCCATAGTTGATTATATTTTAAGCAATGAACTTTCGATATATGACCGCGATGGGAAAATACATTCTCAACTGAATCAAAAATCGCTTTTTATTGCAGAATCCAATATAAAATTCAATTATAGAGATACGCTTGATTATATTTCATTTGATTATTTCCAGTGTTTATCTTTGACAAAGTCAAAAGAAGTAAAATCGAAAAAAATAATAAAGGCATATAATCATATTTGCAAGATAATAAAAGAAGGGTTCGTTTACGTAAAGCTCTCACGATTATATGTTGGGCCTGATTATCTTCAAAAATGGCGCGACCGCGAATTTGACCATCTTTGCGATTTGCGCTGCATTCACATATTGGAATACAAAGTGAATGAGTATTTGTGTGACACCTCATATGCTGAACATGTTGCAAATAGTGTTTATGAGCTTGTGTCGAACCGAGGTTTTTTGACCATTCCAGTATGTTTTGAAAAATGGGGAATAAGCGAAAAAATCGGTTTTGGCAATTACGTTATATATAAAAACAAAGACGATTTGGATTTATATACGCAAAAAGTAATTGTGTCATATTTAATTGGCGAACATGACGATTCCCATGAGGAAGAGTGGATTCATTGCATGCCATCTTCCAAATGTATTTTCTTTGACGCTTATAAGCGTGGTGGGAAGAACAAGGGAGTGCTTTTTAGAGTTCTCTTAGACGCGCGAATTGTTACTGATCCAAAATATAACGACCTTGTTAATATGTTCAATGAGATTAATGTATTCCTTAATGAAAAATGCACAAGGGTCGAGAAACAGTTGTGAAGCATAATGCAAAACTGATTTGGAGGGATATTGGGTTAATGAAAAAGCGAATTAATCACATGACACTCCGCGCTTTGCGCTTTCGCTCGGCTACGCCGCCGCAAAGAACGCGCAGAAGACCGTGTGGAGATAATAAGATAAGAGGTGCGTTATGGCGGTCAGAAAGATAATAGCTATCGGCGGAGGCGAAAACGGAAGAATCAACAGTAAAGGCGAGAAATTGCCATATGAATTGGCCGAGATAGACAAGGAGATCATACGCGTGTCAGGTAAAGAAAACCCACGCGTTCTCTTTCTTGCACACGCACAAATCTCCTTTGGAGACGAGAATGAAAAAAGATATAACGAGACGATCCACAGAGTTTACAACGGTATGTACGGCTGCGATTTCAGATGGCTGAAAGCCTCGGAACTCACGGGTGATTATGAAAAGGCGAAAGACGACATCGCTTGGGCTGACGTCATTTATGAAGGCGGCGGCGATACCGTTGCCATGATCGAACTGTGGCGAAAAACCGGATTTGACGCGCTTCTCAAAAACGCGTGGGAATCCGGGAAAGTCATGTGCGGCGTATCAGCCGGCGCGATTTGCTGGTTTTCTTTGGGAAACACGAACGTTCCCGGATATAAAGATGCAGAAGTAAACCGGATCCCGGGCTTGGGCTTTGTCGATGCCTATTTTTCGCCGCACTGCCAGGCGGAATGGAAGCGCGAAAGCGAGATAAAAAGCCTTAAATACATAAACAAAGTGGGGCTTTCGGTCTCGAACTGCGCCGCCGTGGAGCTAGTAGGCGAAAAATACCGCGTTATCACGTCGACTCCCGCAGACGCGGGATTCCGCCCGTACGTTCTGCGCACGTACTGGAAAGACGGCGTGATGCACGAAGAAGAGCTCAAACCGACGGCTGCGTTCGCACCGCTTGACGAGCTTTTGAGTATGGGCTGAAGAGAGGTAACGAATATGTTTTACTTTGTAAGGCACGGAATAGCGGACGACGCCGAAATGGGCAGCAAATTCTACCGCGGTATCGATATGTTTCTGTGCAAACTCAGCGACGAGGGAGTTGCGCAGATAGAAAACGCCGCAAAAGACGAACGCCTGCAGGGCGCGGATATCATCCTTTGCTCGCCTTATACGCGGGCGGTGCATTCGGCGGCGATACTTTCCAAAGCGCTCGGCGCCCCTATAGCGATCGAGACCGATCTGCACGAGTGGAGCGCCGATAAGAATTTTGCGCCCAAAAGCGACGTAGAATCGATAAACGCGCTCAAAGAGTTCTTCGCGTGCCGCGGCGAATATCCGCGCGGCGAGGAACGTGACTGGGAGACGGTTTCGGATATCAGGTCGCGCGTGACCGCCGTGCTGCGCAAGTATGGATCGTACCGGCGCGTCATAGTCGTCGGCCACGGGATCGTGATACTCGCGCTCACCGGCGAAGAGATCCCCAACGGCGGCGTGATCGGGTACGAGCTGCCGGAAGAATAAAAAGTAAAGGAAAGCGACAAAAATGAGCGAAAAGAAAACCATACGCAATTTTGCGCGGCAGATAAAAGGATACGTTGAAGAAAAGTCCAACGGCGATAAAGTCGTGACCGATTTCGGAGGACGCATACTCGGGTATTATAACGCTTCCAGCGACACCACCACGGATTTTTACGGACGCATCATCTCGTACGGAGACACCGCGTCGGGGCTTATAAGACTCGACTGAAATTATGTATAAAAACTTTTGCCGCCGGTTTCACACGCCGGCGGCAAAAAAATAAAAAGTTATAAAACTTGCCAACCTTTTTTCAACTTTTTGCACTTTACTGTCAGAGCGCTCGGGAGAAAGTAAAAATGGAAAAGAAAAAGGCCGATATCATCATAACGGAATATCTTCAGAAGATCTACGGTTTCGCTTATAAAAAGTCGTTTTCCTACGACGAGACCGAAGAACTTGCGTCCGAAATGACCTCCGAAGTTTACAAGTCGCTTCTCGCCGCAGAAGATATTTACAATATTGAAGGTTACGTCTGGCGTATCTGCGAGCATACCTACGCGCGTTACGTCGCGTCGGTCAAGCGAAACGAGGGCGTCTCGATCGATTCGGTGGGCGATATCGCGTATCACGAACGTTTCGATACCGGCGAAGCTGACGAAGAGCTCATTCGCCTTCGCCGCGAGATCGCTTTCCTTTCGGCGTCGCGCAGGGATATCGTTTTCCGTTTTTACTACAAAAACGAACCCATACGCGAGATCGCTTCAAGGCTGGACCTTCCGGAAGGCACGGTCAAGTGGCATCTCAACAAAGCGAGAAACGAATTGAAAGAAGGTTTGAAAATGGAAAGAAAGATCGGATCTCTGGGGATAAACCCCGTAAAAGCACGTGAGATCGCGCACGACGGCAACCCCGGCGGCAATAACCGCGACGCTTCGTATTATCTCAGTGATAAGCTCAATCTCAATATAGTGTACGCGTGCTATATCGAGCCGCGCAATCTTAACGAAATAGCCGAAGAACTCGGCGTGACTCCGGTGTTTATCGAAGACAAAGTGAATTTTCTCGAAAGCAACGGATTCCTTGTTCGCACCAAAGGCGACAGGTTCACCACTTACGTTTGTTTCGGACCGCGCACTTATTCGCGCGAGCAGCTGGACCAACAGCTCGGACGTAAGCAAAAGGTCGCCGAAAAGTTGGTGAAAGAATACGTCCCCGCCGTCATAAAAGCGGCGGAAAGCGTAAAAGACGTCTACGTTCCCGGCGGGAACAGACAGCTTTTCGTTTCGGCGGCGGTGATGTATGCGCTGATGTATAAATGCACCGGCAAAAACAAAGGACCCGACCGTTCGAAATACTTCATAAAGACCACGGACGGCGGCAATTATATAGCGAGCGTGTCGCTCGAATGCGAATGCACGGATCCGGAATATAAGATGAAAAACAACGGCAGTTACGTGTCCTGCGGCGGTATGTGGCGCGGCCCGGGCAAATACGGCGTAACGTCGTGGTCCCTGGACACCCGGTATGATTCGCGTAAAGGCGGATGGGAAAACAATCTTTATACCGATTACGAATATCTTTACGAGTATATGACCGGAAAGCTTACCGATAAAAAAGTCAACGAAGAAAAGTTTGCCAGACTTGCCGAACGCGGCTATGTCGGTAAAGACGGCGGGATCAACGTGACGATTTTCAAAGGCACGGAAAGCGCTTTCAGAGACGCTCTGCCTTCGCCTGAAGCGGGGCTTCTGGACGAAGCCGCTTCTCTGGCGCTGGAAAGCGCCGTTGTCGAAGCCAAGCGCTATCCTCCGCAGATGCAGGATCTTATAGTTTCGTACAACAGCGTTCCGGTGGATACCGTTTGCGCGCTCATGGCGCTCGACATCCTTTACGCCGACGGCACTTTCAAGCCCCTTACCGAAAAGGAAAAAGTCGCCGCGAACCTTATAATGTTCAGCGACGTTCTGCCTGAATAAAACAGCATATCCTTTCTGTTGCGGCGCTCTGCGCCGTACACAAAAAAGCGGCGGTCAGCAGAGGGACCGCTGCTTTTCGTGTTTATCACAGTTATCTTCTCGGGTATTCCGAAGAAACGGGGAATTCGAAATAAGTGTCGGGGTATGGCTCGTCTTTAAGGCGGAAATGCCACCATTCGCAGTCCGGCGGTACGAAACCGCCGCGTGGCATGATATATTTGCTCACGCAAATATGATATATTGCTCCGTCGTCGCAATATGATATAATATCCGTTACTGACACCCCCACAAAACCCGCAGGTTTTGCGGGGACCCCGTCAATACACCCCACAAAACCCGCAGGTTTTGTGGGGACCCCGTCAATACGCCGCAGGCGTATATCATACGCGAAGCGTATATCATACGTTCCCGCGCCCCAAGGGGCCCCCGAAACGAGCGAAGCAAGTTTTGGGGAATGGGGAAGGAACGGATATCATTGCAAAAAGCACGCTTTTTGCGTGCCTTTTGCTGGTGCGGCTGATGGGACTTGAACCCATACGGTTGCCCACACGCCCCTCAAACGTGCGCGTCTGCCAGTTCCGCCACAGCCGCATATTCACACTGTCCGCATCGGACAGCGTTATTTATTATACACATTATTTGCGGTTTGTCAATACTTTTTTTCGCCAGGATCGCATTTTTTATGGCTTTGCTCAGCCTTCTGCCGCGCCGGCGTCGGCGTCTTTGCGCTTGCGCGCGGAACGGGGCGAATCGAAATCCACTTTGAGCGCGCGTTTCAGCACTTTGAGCAGCACGGTTATTGCGTACGCCTGGATCACGCAGATGAACACCCCTTCTATGGCGCGCGGTATCCACACGACGATGAACGGGTAGCTCGCCCACGACGAAGCGTAGGTCATTTCTTTAAGGATCACCGTGTTCAGCGTGGTGACGAGCATCTCGCATACGAATATCGACGCAAATACGCGCAGAGCGTAGGTCGGTTCGCTCTTGCGCAGGCGCGAATACAGGAATTCGGCGAGCACGAGCAAAAGCCCCGTAAGTCCCGCCAGCGTGAGCGCGAACGTGGCAAAGCTCACGTACATCGCAAGATTGGTGCGGTACGAATCGTTGGTCGCGAACTCGTATCCGTCGGATTCGAACACGCCTTTGGAATCCAGCGCCACCGAAACGGGGGCGAGTTCAAACTCGGTCACAATTTTCGCGCCCGCCTCTTTGAGCGCGGCGTAGCTCTTGGCGTTTTCGGAAACATAGAACGTGACGTCCGCCAGTGATTCGTCGTAGGCGACGGATTTCACCGCGTCGGGCACGTATACGCTTTTGAGCGACGCGCAGTTCGCAAACGCGCCTTTGCCCGCGGCGACCGTGACTTTTTCGCCCAGATACGTCACCGAAGGCAGGACGACGTTTTCTTCATCCGGAACGGAAGTCAGCGTGAAAGTGTCGGTGGTGTGCACGCGGTCGGTTATAAGGCGCGAAACGAACGAAAGCCCGGCGGAATTGACCTCGCCTTTTTCGGGCACGCTTTCCGAAGTCGCAACGACTCTGCCGTTGATCCCGTCGGCGCCCAGGAAGGCGTAGAATATAACGCCCAGCGCAAGGAACAGGGCGAAGCACGCCGTGCCTATGATGCGGAAAGTCTTTTTGTTCACGTGCGAAAGCAGGCGCCAGACCAGCCCTTTGACGAACCCGCCCGCGAACGCGGTGAGCGTGTAAAGCGGATTGTACGGTCCGGACGGAGCGATTATGCAGCCTATGATATCCGCCGCCGCCGATGCCGCGCCGCCGTAGAACGGGCCGTAAAGTATCGCCGGAAGGGTAGTGAATATCCCGGCGAGCCCTATCTTCATGCCGCTGCCGCCGAATATGACTATATTCAGCGAAAACAGTTTACATAATGCGCCGAGCCCTATGCACATCGCGGTGACGCAGATGCGCCGTATGGCGGCTTTGTCGATCTTGATTTTTGTTTTTTCGGACATAAAAAAACACCTCTTCACTAAAAATGGCAGAGAGGGGTTTCCCGGTATTCGCGGAGCGCTCGCTCCGTGCAGCGGGATGCAAAGGATCCACCGCGCGGGATGCGTTCCCGTCTTCGTCCCCGCGGCAACTCCCCGTCCGCAGGGCACTGTCTTTTGCAAGACATACGCAGATCCTTTTACTCTGCACTTTTATAATACTACCTTTTCGGCAAAAAGTCAATATAATAAACTCTCATAAAAAGAAAAAAAATAGCAAAATACTCTTGCATTTTGCAAAAATCGTGGTATTATACAAATGAATATCTAAATGGATTATTTGGAGGAACTTTTCAATGAAGAAATTCAGATCCGCCGTAGTGGGGTGCGGCAACATTTTCCCCATGCACGCAGTCAGCATTACCCGCGTTGAAAACGCCGAACTCGTTGCCGTCTGCGACATCAAAGAAGACCGCGCAAAGAAAAAAGCCGAAGAATTCGGCTGCAAGTATTATCTCGATTATAAAGAGATGATCGAAAAAGAAAACCTCGACGTCATTCATATATGTCTGCCTCATTACCTTCATCCGATCGTGGCGATCTACGCGCTGGAACACGGCGTTAACGTTATGACCGAAAAGCCCATGGCGATAAAGCTCGAAGACGCCAAAGCCATGATCGACACCGCCAACCGCACCGGCAAGTTTTTGCAGTGCATATTCCAGAACCGCTACAACGCCGGCACTGTCCTTGTAAAAGACTTGCTCGCAAAAGGCGAACTGGGCAGGATCAAATCGGCGAAATGCGCCGTTACCTGGGACAGATCCGATAAATATTATACTTCCAGCGACTGGAAAGGCACCTGGGACAAAGAAGGCGGCGGCGTCATAATCGACCAGGCGATCCACACGCTCGATATGCTGCGCTATATCGTGGATGAAGATATCGATTTCGTCGACGCCACCATCGCCAACCGCGGCCATCAGATCATCGACGTCGAAGATTCCGCCGAAGGCATAATCAAATACAAGTCCGGTCTGCTCACCGCGTTCCACGCCATCAACTATTATTCCTACGACGCGCCTGTCGAAATAGAACTCGACTGCGAAAAAGCGCTCGTCAAGATGTTCTCGGATTCCGCCATTGTCACTTTCAAGGACGGCAAGACGATCCGCGTCGACCGCAACCCCAACGAAAACTTCAATTACGGCAACGTCAAATCGTACTGGGGCGTGAACCACGTCAAGCAGATCAAGAACTACTACCACTGCTTAGAGACCGGCGAAAAGCCCTTTATCCCCGTGGAAAGCGCATACAAGACTCAGGAAATGGTCTGCGCCATCTATCAGTCCGGCAAAGAGCACAGAAGAGTGTATCTCAATACCGACAAATAATTAACCACCCGCAAAAAGACGCGTTCACGCGTCTTTTTTGTTGACTTGAAGGCGCAAATATGGTATAACTTATTTGCAAATATAACAAAAGGGGATACAACGTATGGAATACAAGCTCAATTACAAGCGCACCATGCTCATAGGTCTGGCGTTTTTGTCGATATCTGCGTTCTGGCAGCTTTACGATTACGCCATTCCGCTTATATTGCGCGACACGTTCAAGATAGGCGACACGCTTTCGGGCGTGATAATGGCGGCCGACAACGTGCTGGCGTTGTTTTTGCTGCCGATTCTCGGCGCGCTTTCCGACAAAGTCGATACCCGCATTGGCAAGCGAATGCCGTTCATCCTGCTGGGCACGGCGGTCAGCGCGGTGCTTATGAGCGTTCTGCCTTTTATAGATAATTCCTTCTATGCCGCGGCGTCGGACGCAAAGCGCGTACTGTTCATCGGCGTGCTGCTGTTCTTACTTGTTTCCATGGCTTTTTACCGTTCGCCCGCGGTGGCGCTCATGCCCGATCTTACCCCCAAACCGCTGCGTTCCAAAGGGAACGCCGTCATCAACCTCATGGGCGCTCTTGGCGGAATATTCACGCTGATACTTATCAAGGTCCTGTATTCGTCCGTAAAGGAAGGCGAACACGCGGATTTCATTCCCATATTCCTTATCATAGCGGGGCTTATGGCCGTTTCGGTGATCATCCTGTTCTTTACCGTAAAAGAAAAACGCGATAACGCCGACGTCGTAAAATACGATGCCGAACATCCCGAATCCGAACTCACCGTAGCGGCGGACGACGGCAAGCGCCGGCTCCCGCCCGAGGTTCGCAAGAGCCTGGCGTTCATACTCGCGTCCATCGCGCTGTGGTTCATGGCTTATAACGCCGTCACCACCGCGTTCAGCAAGTACGCCACCAGCCAGTGGGGAATGTCCAAAGGCGACGCGGCGTTCCCCATGATGATAGCCACCGGCGGTGCGATAATATCGTTCCTGCCCGTGGGCATAATATCTTCCAGAATAGGCCGCAAACGCACCATACTCATGGGGTGCGCGCTGCTCACCGCCTGCTTTGCGGGAATGGCGGTCTACGGCTTCTTTGCAAAATCGTTCGCGCCGTGGCTTTACGTTATGTTCGTGCTCGTGGGGTTCGCCTGGGCGGCGATCAACGTAAACTCGCTCCCTATGGTCGTGGAAATGTGCAGCGGCGGCGAGCTGGGCAAATTCACCGGGCTTTATTACACGTTCTCTATGGCGGCGCAGGTGGTGACTCCGATCCTTTCCGGCGCGCTGCTCGAACACATCGGCTACGACACGCTGTTCCCCTACGCGGTCGTGTTCGCGGCGGCTTCGGGCGTGACAATGATCTTTGTCCGCCACGGCGACAACAAGCCCGAACGCAAGGGAACGCTCGAATCGTTCGCCGACCCCGACGCCGACTGATATGATCGCGGTTTACATAATTATTGGGATAATACTGCTTTCGGCGTGCCTTTGGGCGTTCTGCGTATTCCCGTCGCGCCGCAAAACGGATTTCTTTGAAAAGCACAAATATTTCGCTCACCGCGGGTTGCACGATAACGTAAGTATCCCCGAAAACTCGCTCGCCGCGTTTGCGGCGGCCGCGGAAAAAGGCTACGGGATCGAGCTCGACGTGCATCTCACGTCAGACGGCAAGCTCATAGTGTTCCACGACGACGATACCTCGCGCATGTGCGGCGAAAAGCTCGTGCCCGAAAAAGAGAAGTTCGACAAACTGCGCTCGCTTTCGCTGCTCGGTACGGAAGAGAAGATACCGTCGTTCGACGAAGTTCTGGCGCTCGTGGCGGGAAGGGTCCCGCTTATAGTCGAAATAAAAGGAATTACTTCCGATACTTCCGTATGCGCGCTCACCGCGCAGGCGCTTGCGAGCTACGGCGGCGAATACTGCGTGGAATCGTTCAACCCCGTGTACGTGGGATGGTGGAAGAAAAACCGCCCGGACGACGTGCGCGGCCAGCTTTCGTGCAAAATGCCAAAGCAAAAGGGAATTGCGAACAAGCTCAAGTTCGCGGCTTTGGGGAATATGCTGCTCAACTTTATATCCCGCCCCGATTTTATCGCTTACGACCATAACGGAAGCGGGCGCATGGCGTTCCGTCTCGCCCGCGCGCTGGGCGGGATCCCCGTCGCGTGGACAGTGCGTACCGCCGGAGAACTTGAAAAAGCGAAAAAGCGCTTTGTGAGCTTTATATTCGAAAACGAAGAAGATACAATTAAAAACAGATAAGATCAACCCGCCGTTTTGCTTTTTTTGCAGGACGGCGGATATTTTTATTGACAAACGACGCCTTATGTATTATAATTAAACTGCGGCAGGGGGACGACACCCATAAAACAAAAACGGCTCGCCGCGCGGCAAGGGGAAGACACCCATTATAAAAAACGCAATACCGCTTTGACAATTTAATATATCGGTTACAAAGGGGGAGAAACCCATGGCAAAAAACATTGTTGTAACGGATGCAAAAGGAAACGCCATCGGCTCAACGTACCCGAAAAGGGCGCGCGGGCTGGTAAAACACGGTCGGGCAGTGTATGTCGACGACTGTACCATACGTCTTTTGCATACAACTGCTCCGTCCGTTGTCACTAAAAATGATAACAAGGAGCATTTTTTTATGAAAAATATAATAGAATTCAAATCCAAAGATTTCAGGTTCGGTTCAATGCACAAGTACGGCGGACGTATGTTCGTCACCAAAAACGGTTCGAACCGCGAGGTGTTTGAGCTCGGTACCGTTGACGATTGGAAGAGGCAGGGAGCGCCGGGCAGCCGCGACCGTTTCGGCACGTGGTTATTCGCGAAGAAAGATCTCGAACCGCACACCGATTACGTTTTTCGCATAGAGGTCGTCAGCGACGGCACACTTTGCGACGGATCTGAATTGCGAGCCGCGATCTTCGACGTGCTCGATCCGGATGACAAAACCGGTTATCCGCTCGCCCAGAGCCGGTTTGCGCCGTCGGTCTCTAAAAAGACGGCGGACGGCGGGCTGGTACGCGTGTTCGAACTGCCGTATTCCACCGGCGACGGAAGCGAATACCAGATCAACATATTCGCTTACGACTGCCGCGTCATCCTCGACGCTCCGGCCGAGCCCGAAGCTTACGCTTCGCTTGAAGACTGCGCTTACGCCGAGTGGCGGGCGGCGCAGAGCCCGGCGAAAGATCCGGAAGAGACACTCACGGCGAAGCTGAACATTATTGCTAATGCGGTTGCGGTTGCGGATCGGATAATAAACGACTCCG
>JAFRPL010000006.1 GCA_017429165.1 Clostridia bacterium | reverse complement strand
GATCCGCAGTAACGATGTAATCGACAGAAGTGTTGCAAGAATCAACATGTATCAAATACTTGACACCATAAAAGTGGATACAGTCAATAAGAACGTTTGTGAAATCGTGAGTGAAATACTGACGCTTTGATATCAACAAATTCTCGTTTACGGAGCAAAAAGCAATGGAAAAGACCGAAGGAAAAGCAATATTTGACAGAGCGACGGAGAAGCTCGATCTATACGTTCCGCTGTGTCTGGAGGACAATTGCGCCGATGACGCGGCAGCGTTCCTTCAGCCGGGCGGGCCTTACATGAGATTCGCCTTGAAGGAGTTCATGAAAGAGCTTTTGTTTGAGCTTATAAAGCCCGTGGGAGAGTGGACGAAGGACCCATACTATATCGATATGGACCCGATCTACGAAACGGTAAAAAAGGAACTCGCGGAGCATTTTGAGGTCAGTCACGGGCTTGAAGAATATATTTTCTCCGAGTTCATACACGTTAAGATAAACGATATCCTGTCCCTCGATCTTTTAAGGGGACACCACGCATTCTCTACCGTAGGAATACGCGTCAACGGCTTTTGGGACGACGACGACTGCGACTGGATGGGATACGTCGCAGAAAAAACGGACGACGAGCTGCTTGAGTGTCAGGCGAACGGTGACTGCGAGCGATGCTCCGCGTACTTCTTCCCCGATCAGACAACAGAGTTCTGCCGCGTCGCGGAATACGTATACGACAACGTAGACCGTTTCACGCAGATGGCTGAGGAAAAGGCGCGGAAAGAAAGAAAAAAGTATGACCTGTAAATCATACGAAAACAGGTGGTTTTATGGAAACGATAGAAAAGTATACCGACTGCAAAAAAGAGGACATGATCCGCAAAGTCCCTGAGGACCTCTGGTGCGACTGGCTCGCGCAGGCGCCCGACGAGGACAGAGCGGACGTGGCATTCATGAAAAAACTTGTCCTGCGCCGCGGGGAATGTCTGCGGTTCGCGCCCGATACGCTGCGATCCGATCAAAGCACGGTCTTGAAGATCGTAAAGAACTGCCCCTCCGCCATCGTTTATGCGTCGGAGGAGCTGCAGAATGACCGCAAGTTCATCAAGCAGGCGGTAAACCTGAACGCCGGGGTGATAAAATACGTAAGCGAAAGATTCAGAAACGACAAAGGGCTCGCCCTCCTCGCCGTCAGAAATGACCGGGAAATATTCTCCTCTCTCACTGAGAAGATGCAGAGCGACGCCGACGCGGCGGAAGCGTGGCTAGGCGGAAAGCCGTTTGAGCTTAAAAACGCGCCGGAAATAATACGGGACAACAAGGCGTTTGCGATCAGAACGCTTTCCATGTACGGCGGTTTCCTCAAAGACGTGAGCGAACGCCTGCGCGCCGACAAGGACGTCGTGACGGCTGCCGTCGGCTCGGATTGGAACGCGCTCGGATACGCCGCCGAAGAATTGCGCGGTGACCGCGATGTGGTCCTGACCGCCGTCGGACACGACGGCTACGCGCTTCAGTTCGCGTCCGAAGAATTGAAGGACGACAAAGAGATAGTCCTTTCGGCGATCGCGGCCTATGAAGGCGACGTACTCGAATACGCATCGGAGCGGCTGAAGGACGACAAGGAGACGGTCCTTGCCGCGGTAAAAAGATGCGGAGATTCTATCGGCTTCGCGTCGGAGCGGTTACGACACGACGGCGACGTTATCCGCGCGGTCCTTGAAGCGTACCCCGGTCAGTTTGAAAACCTGCCGGAGGACGTGCAGGAAGATATTGATCATATTCTTTTCGGGCTCGAAAGCGTCGTAAGGAATCTCCCCGATCCCGAGAACTACAGCTTTTTCGAAGATTCGACAAGCGAATACTACTCCGACTTTGCTCAGGCGGAAGAGGATTTTCTCGACATATTCGAATCGATACCGCCCGAGAAACTGGAGGATGATCCGGAGCTGAACGACAGAATCAGCCGACTTGCCGCCTTGCTGAACGGCGCCTATTACAAAGAAGGCAATTATCCGTATGAAGACGTTCACGATGAATTTCTCCTCAGAATTGAAGCGCTTTATGCAGAAAACGATATCCCGGTAAGCCGGGTCCTGGAAAAAGCACTCGAAACGCTTCGCAAAGAAAGCAAAAAGAAGAAAGACGATAAATACAATGATCTCAGCCCGGAGCAGAGATTGTTTTACGAAAACCTTGACAGGTATGAAATGATCGTCGGCAGATCAGCCACGAGATTCGGAGCGGAAGACAATCGGGATTATCTCGCCCCGGACGGCGGCTTCGTGAAAAACTGCATGACGTCTTTCGTAAAAGATCTCATTTATTCGCAGAGCGGGTTTTACCGCGACAGCGGGCTGCGGGAGGACGACGGATACGAGGTCGATCTCGACAAAGCTTACGAAGAGATCCGCGCACGTCTGTTTCCGGAGATAAACGTCGTAAGGAACCATGATTCATACTATTCGGAAAACGTCACCGTCGACGTGACCGACGACATTCATCTGATCCTTGTCAGAGCGACACCGCTTAGGGTTATGGAGATCCGGGTGAACAAGGTCGACTCCGGGCACGAACACGGCAAGTGGCTTTCCCCGGACAGGCTCGGCGAGTTTTGCGACACGGTCCGGTACATACGCGATATCTACGGAAAATATGAGGAGCTTGCCCTGCTGCGCGCTGCCGAAATCAGAGAAAAGCTCGGCCTGTGAGACCGGATCATGTTAGGTATAAAACGAAGGCTTGCTTCAGTGTGACGGTGTTCGACCAAAGGAAATATAAAAAAGAAGGAAACCTTATGTACTTTTCAAAACACAACGAAAAAATCACGTACATTAACCATTACAGCGGACTGCTCGAGGTAGAAGGCGAAGGCCTTCTCTGCAGAGAGGACACCAAGCTTTGGCATGAATCAGACAAAAACTGGGCGAAAGAATATGACACACTCAGCGTGACTGAGGGAATAACCGGACTTGGCGATGGTTATATCGAATTCTTCTCGCATATAGACTGCCTTATCCTTAGCCGTACGGTAGAAACCGTTGCCGCCTCACCTGAACTTCTGAAAAGCTGGCGTAAAAGAAAGGTCCTGATCTGCGGCGAATACGAAACATTTGCTGAAAGGTTCGCAGATGAGAACGGTCTCAGATTTCTTCACAGCGATATTCATCTGGCCGACGATGACATAGAAATCGCTCACGAACACGATATTATAACTCTGCGCTTTCATGAAAACGGCTCAAGCGATATCCATTACAACTGTTTCACCCCGGGAAGCTCGGCGGGCAGTTACGGTGGAGGCGAATACGCCAACCCTCTGCCGCGGGACTTTTACGTAGGCTGTACCATTGATGATTTCGCAAACAATTTTCTGAATGAGAGAGTGCGCGAGCAGATCCTGTCAAACGAAACACTGAAGCGATTTCTCGAGATTTCGAATAAAAGGCACAGGATCAAGATGACAAGAAAACGTATGACGAAGGAACGGAGAGCGGAGGTCAAGAAGGTAATGAAAACGAAAAAGAAGGGCAACAACTGGACCGCTTATTACGACGAGAACAATGGCAGGTATTTTGCCGAGATAATGTACACCAGCCGCGAGGGACGCGAACAGTACGACTACGAGATCACTGCGGATATTTACAGCCGGCTCGGCACCTTTGCGGATGACATTGAAAACGAGAGACTTATAAAAACCGGGAAAATGACGTATTCGTTTGAAAATACGATGTACGGCACGCTCGGTCCGGAGAGAACAGTCTGGGACGAGGAAGCCAACGAGGCGATGAAAGCGGCAGAGGCGAAGCAAAACAAGGACAGCAAGAAAAAGAAATGATCCCGACAAATCGGGATTTGCGGAGGAACAACATTATGCCGGAATACAGTGAACAGGATCTGAAATACGCGACAAAATTGCGCGAGGAGATCCACAAAAACGCTCTGGCGAGGGTCAGGGCGGTTTACCCTGACGCCGATCATG
>JAFRPL010000005.1 GCA_017429165.1 Clostridia bacterium | reverse complement strand
GTCCCGAAAGAACGACTCCGTATTAGTGAATCAAGAAAAGTGCGGAGAACAAAAGCGAAAGTTCATGGAAAAGTGCAAATTATATCTTGATTTTTCCGCGGATTTGTGTTATCATAGTACCATCGAGACTTATGGGAGGATGAAAAATGCTCCGTCGTAAAATCACAAAACAAATTGAAGAGTTCTACAAGGACAACCCGAAAAAGGCGCTGATGATCATCGGCGCCCGTCAGGTCGGTAAGTCCTATATAATCGAGCAGTTCGCAAACGACCACTACGATAGCGTGATCAAAATGGATTTCATCGAGAATCCGGATTACATTCCGCTTTTTGAGAACGCGCAGGGTGCGGACGAGATTTTGCTGCGCCTTTCCGCCCTTTTCGGTGATCGTATGATACCGGGAAAAACAATGATATTCTTTGACGAGGTGCAGGAGTGCAAGGAGCTGATCACGCAGATCAAGTACCTTGTGCAGGACGGCAACTATTCCTATATCCTCAGCGGTTCCCTGCTCGGTACGGTTTTCAAGGACATCATCTCCGCTCCGGTGGGATATATGGACATCATCACGATGTACCCGCTGGATTTCGAGGAATTTGCCTGGGCGAACAACGTCGGCGCAAAGGTCATCGACGCGCTCCGGGTCTCGTTCGAACAGAAAAAGCCCGTGGACGCGTTTATCCACGAGCGCATGACGGCGCTGTTCGAGCTTTACCTCATCGTAGGCGGTATGCCGGAAGCGGTCTCCACTTATCTGGAAACGAAAAACCTCCGCAAAGTCGCCGACGCGCAAAGTGCGATCATCCGGCTTTACAAGCGCGATATTTCAAAATACGACGAGAAAAACCGTCTCTATCTCAACGAGATCTTCGATCTGATTCCCAGCGAGCTGAACGCGAAAAACAAGCGCTTCATCCTGAAAAATCTCAACGAAAAAGCGCGGTTCGACAAGTATTACGACAGCTTTCTGTGGCTGAAGAACGCCGGCGTCGCGCTTCCGGCAAACGTGGTCGACGAGCCGAGAGTGCCGCTGCTGCTTTCAAAATCTCAGAACCTGTTCAAGCTGTTCTCGAACGACGTCGGCCTGCTTGCCGCACAGTACGGCAATGAGATCCAGCTCAAGATCCTGCAGCATGAAACAACAATAAACTTCGGTTCCATTTACGAAAACGTCGCCGCCGAGGAACTGACCGCGCACGGATATACGCTCTATTACTACAACAGCAAAAAGTTCGGCGAGCTTGATTTCGTGATCGAAGAGGACGGCAGGATCCTGCCAATCGAGATCAAATCCGGCAAGGATTACTACCGCCACAACGCGATGGATAACGTGCTGAATGTGACCGACTACGGCATCGAAGAGGGCTACGTTTTCTGCAACGGCAACGTCGAAACAGACGGCAAGGTCACCTACTTCCCGATCTATATGCTGATGTTCCTGCAAAAACAGGAACTGCCGAAGGAGATCCTGTTCAACACCGATTTTTCGGACCTGAACGACAAGATATAAAACCGCCTCGATTCGAACCCCCGCAGGTTGGTCATGATGCCCGACGCTCGAAAACAGAGCCGACGTAATACCCTGTGGGTTCGAATTGAATTCAAATTAAAAGAAAAGCAGAAAAAATGGAGGAATTATCCCATGGCTGAAACAAAAGTAATCGTTATTCCGGAAGGAAAGATTTGCGACTATATCGACGGGAAATTCAGAAACGACACACCAGAAGAATATGTGCGTCAGACAATTGAAAAACGTCTTGTGAACGAGCATAAGTATCTTCCGAAGCAGGTGCGCATCGAATATACGTTACAACTCGGGTCCAGAAAACCCCGTGCGGATATTGTCATATTCTCAAAGGATTGTACTGATCCGACTCAGCAAACGCAAGACAAAATCAAGGTCATTATTGAGTGCAAAAAAGAAGCCGTTGACGCTCGTAATGCTAAAGATGGCGTCGAACAGCTCAAGTCCTATATGTCCGCTTGCCCGAATTGCGAGTGGGGCATGTGGACAAACGGTAAGCAAAAGGAGGTTTTCCGAAAATATACCAATGATAAAGGCGCCGTTGACTTTATGGAATATAATGATATTCCTTCTGCAGACGGAAATCTCGATGAAATCAACCGCCCCAAACGTACTTCGCTGAAAAACGCGTATGACGATAACCTATTGTTTGTTTTCAAAACCTGCCATAACCATATTCACGTGAATGATGGCCTGCAAAAGCAGCCCGCTTTCTTTGAACTTCTGAAAGTCATTTTCTGTAAAATCGAAGATGAACGCAATATTCCGGCACCGCTCGATTTTTATACGACATCCGAGGAACGCTCAAACCCCGACGGACAATTGACGGTTAAAAAGCGCATTTCCAAGATCTTCGATCGTGTCAAAAAGAAACACGGCAAGATTTTTGATGCAAATGATGAAATCAAGCTTTCACCGCGTAGTCTTGCGTATATTGTCAGCGAACTTCAAAAATATAGCTTGCTCAACACAAATATTGATATAAAAGGCAAGGCATACGAAGAAATAGTCGGCGCAAACCTCCGTGGAGACAGAGGTGAGTTTTTCACGCCCAGAAATGTAATGAAAATGGTCGTGGAAATGATCAATCCGAAGATGGATGAGAAAGTTTTGGATAGTTCGTGCGGCACCGGCGGATTCCTTGTTACCGCCATGACACATGTTATCGGAGAATTGGAGCGTGAGTTTTCCGAACAGCTTGGGCTTCCTCGCGAAAAATGGGATGCTGATTCAATTCGTGCTTTCCAAGATCGGATTTCAGATATGGCAGCGCATAACTATTTCGGATTTGATATCAACCCAGATCTTGTCAAGGCAACAAAGATGAATATGGTTATGAACAACGATGGTAGTGGAAACATTCTGCAAACCAACTCTCTGCTACCGCCTCATGAATGGACTGACGAATTCAGAGAAAAACTTGCTGAAGCCCTCGGGATTGAAAAATCTGCAATCAGAAATCATAAAACACTTGAATTCTTTGATGTTATTGTAACAAACCCGCCTTTTGGCAGTAAAATCCCTGTTAAAGACAAGAATGTGTTGGAGCAGTTTGAACTCGCTCATATCTGGGAAAACAACAAAAAAGCCGGAACATGGACAATGACTGAACGGCTACAATCATCTGTGCCGCCGGAAATTCTGTTTATTGAGCGTTGTACACAACTTCTTGCCCCGGGAGGAAGAATGGGAATTGTTCTTCCGGATTCGATCCTTGGCGCTCCCGGTCTTGGATATATCAGAGAGTGGCTAATTCGCAACCATAGAATTGTTGCGAGTATTGACCTGCATGTTGACACTTTCCAACCTCGAAACGGCACACAGACATCCGTTCTTTTCTTGCAAAAGAAAACCCCGGAACAAAAGGATTCCGAGGAAAAGAGCGGCACTATGGCAGATTATAATATCTTCATGGCTATGGTTGAAAAAGTCGGTCACGACAAACGCGGCAATCCCATCTTCAAACGCGACCAGGAAGGCAACGAGATACTTGTACCTGACACAAACAGTGTGCTGGTGTTGGATGAAACAAGCGGCTGCGACAGAACGGTATCTCACGAGCAAAAGAAAAAGGTCGAGGACGATCAAACGCCGGATGTTCCCGCTATCTTCACAGAGTGGAAAAAGCAGGAGGGGTTGGCATGGTAAACTCAAATCTTGCGTATAAAGATCAAGTTCCAGAAAAAATAACACCCATCATCAACGAGGCACCTTTGAAGTGGTGTTCTGTTTCTTTGGCTGATGTTGTTTCTCGTGGTAAACGGTTGGAAGCAAGCGTTTTTGACGTGGAGGCAAAACAGGCTCGAAATACGGTTGTCAAGGGCAAATATGGCACAGTTGATTTAGGCGGCACACACGGCTTAATTGACAAGGCGTATTATCCGGGCAGATTCAAAAGGATCTATTGCGATAAAACATTCGGTGAAGCGTTCTATTTGCCTTCGCAAATGACAGATATTTATCCAAAAGCAGATAAATATATATCTGCGTTAACAAAATGCGATATGGCAGAACTTAGATTGAAAGAGAACACACTCTTATTAACGCGTTCTGGAACTATTGGTACCGTATCTTTTGTATCAAAAACCACACAAGGAAAAGTTTTCTCTGATGATGTAATCCGAGTGACATTTAAAGATATAGAAAATCTCGGATTTGTCTATACTTATTTGAAATCAAAAATTGGGAACAAAATCCTGACAACGAACGGATATGGATCAGTTATTACACATTTGGAGCCTGAGCATCTTGCCACGGTTCCGATTCCCGACGCTCCAAAAGGAATAAAAGAGCGCATTCACAATTTGATTGTGGCATCTTACGCTTTGCGCGATGAGTCAAACGATCTTATTGATAAAGCAACACAGCTATTGATCGACGAACTTCATTTGCCGGATATCCGTGATTTCGATGTAAACGATTATAAAAAAGGGGCCCCCGTCGAAACATTCAGCGTAAAACTTAGTGATATGAACGGTCGCGCTGACGCTTCTTATCATGTCCCTATTGTTGATGCTATTGTTGAGCATATGAAAAAATATGCCGGAGAGGTAACGACGGTAGGAGATACAAGAATAAGTAAAAGTGTTATTTTGCCGCCGCGCTTCGCACGAGTATATGTAGACGAAGGATATGGGCGTGTTCTTATTGGAGGAAAGCAAATATATGAACTTGATCCATCAGGCAAAAAATATCTTTCAAATACAAAACATAAGAAACTTTTAGATCAGCTTGAAGTTCTTCAGAACACGGTGCTAATAACACGTAGCGGAACAATCGGTAAGGTTGCTTTTGTCCCAAAGCACTGGGAACATTGGATTCCCTCAGATCATATTATTCGTGTTATTCCCACTACGAATGATATTGCGGGATATCTATATGTTTTCATGGGCTCCGATTACGGATATGAACTCATTACTCGATACACTTATGGTTCTGTTGTTGACGAGATAGATGACAACCATGTTCGCCAAATCCCCATTCCGTTGCTCAAAAACAAAGAAGCGCAAAAGCGAATCAATGATCTTGCGCTTGCAGCAAATGAAAAACGCTATGAGGCATATAAACTGGAGCAACAAGCATTAAAGATAATGGATGATGAAGTGATTTATGCAAAATAATACGTGATATTTCTTCTCAGGAAGCGACTCAATAAATCTAGGTGCTTGGACTTGTAAAAGATCAAGCTAACAGGTAATGCTCATGCTGTAAAACATCAAAGAAGGGAGCGATCAAGATGAAACTTATTAGTTTTTCTGTAACAAACTATAGAAGTATTACTACAGCTCATAAGATTAATCTACAAAGCCTAACTGTGCTTGTTGGCAAGAATAATGAAGGAAAGTCAAATCTACTGACTGCGCTAAACGCTTCAATGACACTACTTATGTTCCACAGTAGAATTCCTGGAAATCAAGGTGCATTTCGTCCTTTTTGTACTCGTGATATATATGAATGGGAACGCGATTTCCCGGTTCAATTAAAGAACAGAAAAAGTGGATTAGAATCAATCTTTAGAATGGAATTCAGGCTGGAAAGTGATGAATTACTGGAATTTCATAATTTAACAGGTATACGTGGCAACGAGGATATTCCTATTGTAGTAAAGATCGGAAAAGCTAATTCACCTAAAATTGAGGTGCCCAAAAGAGGTTCATCCTCATATAATAAAAAGTCAGCGCAAATTGCTAGTTTTATTTCTCAGCGTATTTCATTTAATTACATAAAGGCTGTAAGAACAGAAAACATGGCTTTTAATGGATTGCAAGATGTAATCTATGATGAGCTTAGAACTCTTGCTAACAATACCGAATATAATGAAGCGCTTAGTAAAATCAATTCACTCCAACAAGACATTCTCAATAATATTTCAGAAAAACTCTATGCTCCTTTGAAGGTCTTTCTTCCGCAATTAAAGAGTGTAAAAATCACAAAAGAATATGAGAATAATATCACAAGGCTCTTGCGTAATGATATCGATGTGATCATTGATGATGGAATACCAACCAGCATAAGCTATAAAGGTGATGGAATAAAGAGTCTGGTTGCACTTGCAATTCTTAAAGATCGTCGTTCTGATGTTCCAGCTTCTATTATTGCAATAGAAGAACCAGAATCACACCTTCATTCTGGTGCTATACATGAGTTGGTTGAGGTAATAAACGAAATATCTAAGAACAATCAAGTTATAATTACTACCCACAATCCTCTTTTTGTCCAGCAGAACAGTGTAAAATCAAATGTAATTGTAAACAACGGAACTGCTCAATCAGCCAAATCAATTGAAGAGATCAGAAGCATCCTAGGAGTTTTACCATCTGATAATCTAAGAAATGCAAGATATGTTTTGGTCGTTGAAGGAGAGGATGACAAACTATCTTTAGCTAGAATATTACCTGTTGTTAGTGAAACAGTGGGGCTGGCATTGAAAAGCAATAAACTGATTATTAAGCCTTTATTCGGAGCAAGTAATTTGGCACATGATTTATTGGATTTAAGGAATAGTCTTTGTCAGTATGTCGCTCTTCTAGATAACGATAATGCTGGACTCTTAGCCATAGAAAAAGCAATAAATGCTGGGTTGCTATCAGAGGCAAACTATAAAGTCACTAGCTGTCCGGGATCACCAGAGTCAGAATTTGAAGACTGCATTAATAAGACAGTATATGAAGATATCCTGAACAGTAAATTCGGCATAAACATAAATGTCCCAGAGTTTCGGAATAACAAAAAATGGTCGGATAGAATTAGAGATGTCAGGACGCGACAGGGTGGTAGATGGACAGATACAATCGAAAAGAACATAAAAATGGCTGTGGCTGAATCAATACCAGAGATTATTGAGAACATAGATGATGTTCTAATTAAGGAAAAATCTGGGTTTATATATGGGCTCGCATCATTATTAGAGAGAATGCTTTCGAGCGATATTTCATAAAGAGTATCAACTGCCATATACAAGAGTATCATTTACTACATCAATCGTTCTCGCCTTAATGCCATTCATCCACCGTCCCACTTTGTGGGATCCTGCGCCTTGAGCTGCTCGGTGACGTCTTCGGATGCGGCATAGTCTTTGACTAACCGCAGTAAGAGAGCGTTGGCTTGTTCTTCGACGTCGGCGAGGTGGGAATGGAGCTGGCCGATGGTTTTCAAGCTGGTATTATGGGGCGATCTCCCCGAGATAGCGCAGCCTGCGCTGGTCACGTGTTCTGCAATTCTTTTTGATACGAAATAAGTGGAGGTTTTTATGGGTTACGTTTACGTTATGACAAACCCGTCATTTCCGGAATATGTAAAGATCGGGTATGCAAAAGACGTTAAGCAGCGGCTTGACGAGCTGAACCGCAGTTCAGCGGTACCGTTTGCCTTCCGTATTTATGCTACATATGAAGTCGATTCTGAGCTTTCTGATAAAAAACTACATTCCATTTTGGACAAGCTGAATCCGGAGCTTCGCTCTACTGAAGAAATCAACGGCAAGAAGCGCGTGCGGGAGTTCTATGCCATGACGCCGGAGGACGCCTACGATATTCTCGACGCGATTGCTGAAATCAACGGCTTTAAGCACCGACTGAAAAAGTGGAAAGCCACCAACGAAGAGCAAAAAGAGGAAGAAACCGCAAAAGAAATCAGCGAAGCACATCAGGAGCGCCTTGCCCCGTTTGCTTTTTCCATGTGCAATATTGCTGTCGGAGAGCAGATTGAGTTTTCTTGCAAGGGAAATGAAAATGACGGCACAATCTGCACGGTAATCGATGATAAGCACGTCGAGTATCGAAACGAAACATGGTCACTAACTGCCTTAGCACAATTCTTTACAGGAAAAAAGCCGTTAGCCGGTCCTCGATATTTCAAATACAAAGGTGAGTGGCTGAACAATATAAGAAGTAAACCCCTACAATAAACGCAACAATTGTTTGACGGATCGGATTGAATTGTAGGTTAGTTATCGGCAGTGTGTCTACGCGATAGAATGCTGATACATCAAAAGGAGTTTATAAATGGCTGATTTCAAGAACACATCTTTTTCTGAAGGGTTTGGGATATTCAACAAAGTTTCCGAAGTGGAGTTTGACGTTGTGAATAAAAACAAACTCAGACTGTTTATGTTGAATACAGAGAATAAGCTGTTTAATTATGACGAATTGTATCGGTATGTTCTATCTAATATAGTCAAATATGTTTTTGACAGAAGAAAGAACACGGAGATTGAGAACGATCCGCTAAAAAGAAATCAAGCCACCCTTGAGGCTATCAGCCATCTAAGAGATATTACATCTGATAAGGACAAAGGGGCTGGAGGAGAATTAGGAGAAATATTACTATATTTGTTCCTAGAACAAGATCTGCAAGCCCCGAAATTGTTTAGTAAGGTTGAATTGAAAACCGGGGCAAGGGATTATATTAAAGGCAGTGACGGCATACATTTTAGATTTAGAGAAACACCTGATGGGAAAAAGGTATTACAGCTTGTTGTTGGCGAAGCTAAGATACAAAACAAGCTATCAGATGGAATTAAAGCAGCGTTTGCTTCTGTCAATACATATTTAACTGAAAATATTCAGGACAGAAACCTATTAGATACGCATCTAACAAGTCAGTTGATTGATGAAGAAGAGGCGAGAATTCTTAAAGAGTATATCTTATCTGTTCCTAGAAAGAAAAAAGAAACACTATTTGGTATATTTATCGGTTACAGTATAGATTATAACGGCGAAGGCGATATCCCTGATGAATACGATAAAAGAATCATAGACGAGAATATAAAGCAAGTTCTTGAGCATCAAGTAGAAATAATCGACTATATAAATCAATATAACATTAGCAATTATGAATTTAATTTTTATTTTTTACCATTTCACAATGCTATGCGTGATCGCAAAATTATAATAGAGTCGCTAACAGCGGGAAGTCCTCATTTAAAGTGGGGTGAGATAAAGAATGGATAAGTTTGCAAATCTGGTTTTTAAGGACATATTAAGTGACCCCGAATTGCGCAATTCATATGAGAATTTGCTGCGCAACTACGCAAAATCACTAATAGTTAATGAAAAACTTGATTTCAAAGATGAGTATCGGGTTTTATTAAACTATGCCGATCTATTATCACTTTCAAAAGAAGAAGGCCATAACAACATTGCTCAGCAAATAGTGATCATATTATCGCAGATTTTCCCACAAAACGAAGAGGTAAAGCTTGTTAAAGAAAGCGTGTATCAAAATGTATCCAATTTTGCATCGTACTCATTGTTAAAGAGGCAAAATATGCTTTCTGGTGCAGGATACGAGTTTTTAAGAGAAATAGAAATTGAACAACACATAATAGAAAATCTTTCGCCTGACAAAGAAAATTCTATGTTTGATACACAAAAGCAGGTGATGAACGAATTAAATAAAAATCAATTTTATAGCTTTTCGGCTCCAACTTCGATGGGAAAAACTTTTGTAATAAAAGCTTTTATAAAAAACAAGTTGTCAAATGGTGATTGTCAAAACTATGTCATAGTCGTGCCGACTAGAGCATTATTATCAGAAATTGCAAATGGTTTTATTTTGGATTTAAAAGACAATCTTGGGCTGAATAAGCACAAAGTAGTAACTAATATTGCATCTGTTCGAAATGGCGATAAGTTTATTGCAGTATTGACACCCGAAAGATTGTACTACGCGCTTTTGAAGCAACCTACAATCCATTTTAGCTATATTTTTATTGACGAAGCGCATAAAATATCTGATAAAGACAAACGGAGTGTTACTTATTATAAGATTTTAGAGATGCTTAAAGGTAAGACAGATACCAATATTTATTTTTCATCTCCGGTAATTCCAAATCCAGATATTTACCTAGAGCTGACAGATTTTTATACCCAGTCAGAAAATCAATCTGCAGGACATTCTTTTTCCTTTTCGCCAGTGGTGCAGAACAAACTATATTTGGATTTTAGAACAAAAGAGTATTCTATCATCAATAATGTCTCCCAAAATCTTGTTGTGTGCGGCAGTTTGAATAATATTATTTTAGATAAAATGCATGCGCTTCGTTCTTTGGGACGCAAAAAATGCAATTTGATTTATGTTTCATCTGCAAATAAAGCTGTAGAGTATGCAAACAAATTCTTGGAATTGATAACCGATGATGATATACTCGATACGAATGCAGATATTAATAAAGAGTTAGATGATGTTGCAGGGCAAATAGAACAAAAGATACATAAAGATTATTATTTAGCCAATTTGATTCGCAGAAGGATAGCATTTCACATAGGAGCCTTGCCTGCTGAAATCCGCATTCAGATTGAGCGGCTCCTTAGAAAAGGCTATATTAGGTATTGTTTTTGCACCAGTACATTACTAGAAGGCGTTAATGTTCCCGTTGACAATTTGTTTGTTTTCGATAACAAAAAAGGTTCTGCAAAATTATCTGTAATTGACGCGTTCAATTTAATTGGACGAGCAGGAAGAGTTACACTTAATGAGTTTGGAAACGTTTTTTTGGTAATTGAAAATGACCGTGATCAAGGTTTCTTCAATGATGTTTTGCTTTCACCGTTACCTAAGCAATCTCTTTTGCCGCAAAAAGCATTGGAAAGGAAACACAAAAAATACATAGTTGAGACTCTGCTACAAGGCAGAACAAATCTCCTTCAAGAGGGAGAAAGATATGCTGATCATGGGTTTTCAGAAGTAACATACGAGTATGCCAGTAAGTGCTTGAATATGTTATTACATGATTTGTGTTCAAAAAGAGACAGCTATATAGTAAGAGATTTCCGAAAAAGCGGCGTTTTACAACCACAAAACATCATAGATATTAGAAATCTGTTTTCTAGTATCGTTCAAGAAGATGATGACATTAATGTTTCTGCTAAGCAAAAAGAATCATTATTTAAAGCAATAAAGCAGAGTGAGATTGATTACCCACAATCATTAGAGTATCAAGATTGTCTCCAGTTTCTTAAAAAGTTAGCTGAAATTTTCCAATGGAGAATATATGAAAAAGATACTCTCGGAAAAGGGGACAGTCTCAATTATTATACAGTTATATTGACACAATGGATGTCTAGCAAAGGAATGCATGAGATTATAAGAGGCGCCATTGACTACTATGATCGATTTGGCGGAAAACTTGTCTCATATACTCCTAATTATCATTTAGAGACTTACGATGGATCTGTAAGACACAAGAATCAAATTATTAATGAAGTAATGAAAGATATAGAGCATGTTATTAATTACAAGTTTTCGATGTATTTTTTGAGATTCTCCGAAGCAATTATTAAGGTTCGAGGGGAAGAAGCGTTAAAAAATGATTGGTATGATTACGTTGAATATGGAACAAATAACAATTTTGTAATTGAGCTTCAGAAGCATGGTTTCACACGAGAACAGGCATTGCTGTTATTTAAGATACCATATTCACCATACATCAAAATGACCGAAAACGAATTACAAATTAATAGTGAGATTATGAAAATAGCTTCTCAAGATTTGTCGGATGCATTGGAAACTGTAAGAATTAATTATCCTGAGATATTTGTTTGATTAACTATTGATTAGGGTGAGAAAAGCAAAATTAGATTGACTGAGCGAGCTGATCGTTCATCGCTTTGGCTTTACGATGAATAATACCGAACGCTAAGTTTCAAGTTTTATGTTCAAAAAATAATCGCCACCTTATCAAAGCACCTTGCTCTGATAAGGTGGCGATCGTATAAAAGCGAATGCTGTATCTCCTGCTCCAGCCCGTCGACCAGTGGAGAATCGAAGAATTCACGCAGGCTGATCTACTAACCGTCTCTAAGGTTTCGTTTGAGTTGATGTTGCCGTACTATAGATCCTTCGACATCGTCATGCGAAAACCACCTCATTCAGAACGATCTCGTTAACACGGTCACGTATATTGTTCATCGCACCAACCCACGCCATTTGATCGCGGCGTTTCAGTTCTTCGGTTATGCCTTCCTGTTTGGCGAGTTGTTTTACTAGTTGAAAAGACATTTCATCCGCCTGTTCGTTCACTTCCTTCAAATACGAGTTCAGCGTACCTTTCAGTAGCATCACACCGATCACGCGCGGTTTGTTTTCTTTCAAATACTGATAGTGCCTTTGTCCCCAAATTCCTACGCCGTTTAAGTTATCTTTCATAGCAAAATCCTCCTTTGCGACCACATTGTACCGCAGAGGAGGACCCTTGTAAATTATGCGATTTTCAGCCTTTGTCCTCTGTCAGATCCGCGTAGGGCGCGGATGACTTGAGGAAGGTTTCATTCTATTATATTTTGTGTTTCAGCTTGAATCTGTATTTCATAAAGTGGTCGCTGAGCAGATAATCAATCACGTACTGCTTGGGTATGTAAAAGGTGCAACGGATATAAAAGTGTTTGACGTGATTCTGATTGATCAGTTTTCTCGCCGTGCATTCAGATATACCTCCGAGCATGACGCGAAACTCATTGATCGTTACCACGTCGGGGAACGATCTGAACTTCTTTTCGTAATCGCTTCTTGTCATAATATCCTCCAAATTCGTTATTGTGTCGATGGCAGATAATACGGATTTGGTTGATGTTTGTTACGTTTGACTTTGCCTGCTTCGACCTCCAATCGACCTCCGATTTCAGCCTCATTCGGAGGTCGATTTCAGAAAAATCAAAACAAGCGCAAATGATTTTACCACAAGGGTTTTCGACGATTTTCGGCGTTTTTTCCTTGTCGGGACTGGCTTTTCCGGCGGGAAGTACCGTCCTCCAAAACGACCTTGCGTCCGTTATGGTCCGATGCGACCGGAAAACTCAAAATCCGTTGGGCTAATAACCCGTGCGGGTTCGACCCCCGCCACCGGCACCAGCAAAAAGCACTTGCAGACGCAAGTGCTTTTTGCTGGTGCCATCCGTTTCTTACCGAAATGGATGATATACCCTGCAGGAATGATATCCGCTTCGCGTATGAAGGAACGGATATCATATTTTATTGCGACGAAGGAGCAATATATCATTCCGCGTTTTGTGCGATATATCATTTTTCCCGTGACAAATAAACGCGTATTATATACTCCGTTCGTCTGCATCACGAGGCGGAACACTTTATTTGGCTCTTGCTTTTTAGGCCGCGTTACATTATAATATTTTTTGCAAAAAGGCAGTATCGTTATATTCTTTTGCATAAGGACATGCTTCTATGGGACTTTCAAAGAAAACGTTAAAATTCATAAACAAGAAATGCACGCGTTCGCTCGAAGGGATGACCGTGCTCATCACCGGCGCGAACAGCGGCGTGGGATACAAAACGGCCGAGATACTCATATACCTCGGCGCGCGCGTGATAATGGCGTGCCGCAGTTTGGAAAAGGCGTCCTCCGCCCGCGAGAAGCTGCTTGCGGAATACCCTGACGCCGATATACGGGTTATGCGGCTCGATATCGCCGATTTTTCTTCAATAGATTCTTTTGCAAACGAGCTGCCAGATGTGGACGCGTTCATCAACAACGCCGGCGTATTCCACCGACCGGGCGAAAAGACGAAAGACGGCTTCGAAATGGTGATGGGCACCAACTATATGGGCGTTTATTACCTGGGCGAAAAAGTGCTGCCAAAGCTCGAACGCTGCGGCCACGACGTGGTCTATATCAACACCATATCCATTATCCACAAAGTAGCAAAGGTCAGATACGACCGCTTTTTCAGCGAAAAGGGATCGTACGCGCGTTCCAAGCTCTGCCTTGCGCGCTATACGGAATATCTTGCAAAAATGTACGAAGGCACGAATATACGCGTTTTTATGAGCCACCCGGGGATCACGATCACGCAGATAGCTTCGCATATTTTCGGCAAATGGTACGTTCTGGCAAAAATGATGCCGTTCAATTCCACCGAAAAATCTTCGCTTTCCGCCCCGTTCATACTCACAAACGACCTGCCCCGGGGAAGCGTTGCGGGTCCGAGCAAGCTTTTCGGCGGCTGGGGGTACCCCAAGATCAATAAAAAATGCAAACGCGCCCTGCGCGACATCGACGGGCTGATCGAATTCACAAAAGGCGCCGTAAATAAAGTGAACTCCGGCAGGGAAGAAACAGTTAAAGCGAAATGAACCTGATAAACCGAAAAATGCGGGGATATCTCCCCGCCTTGATTCATTATGCGCTTATTCGTCCTCTGGTGACCACGAAGGCTGGAGCTCTTCTATAGTCAGGTAACCGTCCGCTTTGGCGGCTATCTGATACTGGTCTTCATAAACAATCTCGCCCGGGGAATTGGTATAGACCAAAAAATACGGGTGATCGTAACGCTCCAGCAGCCAAAGCGCGGGGCGTATCATTTTGAGCATCTCCACCGAATTTTCGGTCTTGAACCAGCAGACCACGGGCTCGCGGTTTTTGCATTGGGGCGGCCAGGGAAGGTTTTCGGCAAACCAGGCGTCTATTTCCTTAAATAGCGAAGCGTCTTCTTCGTTCATAACGTCGTTTTGAATAAGCTGCCAGCACATACTGAAAACGCCTTTTGCGTGCATGGTGTTTTTTGCAAGTTCTTTGCCCTGTATGCGCACGTATTTGAATTTCAGTTCGCTCATATAGCGTATCTCCGTTTCGCCTGTTTCTGTCCGTCTGCGATAATTATATCATCCGTTTGCGGGGTTTTCAATAACCTTGTTTGTTTTTTGCTGAATTTTTGCGTAAATATATGCTTTTTGCATTGATTTTGCCGCGCGTTATATGTATAATGATAATGCATATTTCAGATTATAGACGGCGTCCTGCGCGCCGGAACACGAAAGGGAATACATATGGCGTATCCTGTTATAAAATTCGGGACTCCCGAACCGGTAAAATTTGCCGAAAAAGCCGGGTTGGAGCTCGAGGCGTTCGTCGCTCTCGAGGCGGAAATCCGTGAATATGACAAAGACCGTTACGAAAACTTTGAAGCCTTAAAAAGCGAATTGCTCTCCGGATTATCCGCGCTCATAAGCAAGGGCCTTTCCGCTTTTCCAAATGGCAACGGCGTGGCGCGCTGCGCCGAAAAAGAGTCTGTGCTTGCCGGACTGCTTTCATCCGAACTCGAAAAACTCGACGTCGCCGCGTCGGTCGACGTGCGCGCGTTCTGGCTCACGCCGGATTCTGAACAGGCGTTTGCAAAAGAATTCGGGCGCGCATACTGCGCAGACCCCGCCGCGGGCGAAAAAGCCACCGCGGGCGCGGATAGATTCTGCCGTATGTGCGGCACGCGCAGGGCGGAAGGTGCAAAATTCTGCCCCGAATGCGGCGGTAGATTCGAAAACTGAACCGAAAGCAGAAAATACGGAGGCCACTATGCTAAACAAAAACGCGGCGCGATCCACCCCCTGGGAAGAGCGTTTCGGCTGGTATCACTACGACGGCAGAGCGATATATGAATTCACCGAAAAAGACCTCGACGACGCCGCTGAGCTGTATTCCGCCAACGGCGTGACGGCGGTCATACTGTTCGGCGCCCATTTTCGTTTTTCGTTTATGGCGTACTGGAGCGATATAGAAGATTTCATAGCGCGGTTTACGCTCGCGTTCCATAAAAAAGGCATCAAGGTCATCGAGCATCATTCCACGCATCTGACCTATCGCCCGGTAGATCCCGAAACGTTCTGGGAAAAGAATC
This sequence comes from Clostridia bacterium, assembly GCA_017429165.1. GTDB lineage: Bacteria > Bacillota > Clostridia > Oscillospirales > CAG-382 > UBA1206. The sequence continues at coordinate 52,816 of JAFRPL010000005.1, read as the reverse complement.
TCGCTCCCGGAACGCAGTTTGCGAGTTATCCGGATTTCCGCAAAAACTGCGAGACCTGTCTCACTCCTTCGGGCGTTCATCCGGACGAATTCGCGCAAATCGACGGTTCCACCGGAAAGCCCTGTCTTTCTTCGTATATCCATACAGAAGGCAAAGATGTTCACTGGATATTCAAGCATTATGACGGCAACGCGCATTGCTTCAATCATCCCGCCTACGAAGAGGCGTACTGGGGACATGTACGCAGAATTATAGAAAAAGCGCACATAGACGGTATAATGAACGACGACGTGCAGTGGTTCGGCGGCGGCAACTCCTGCACCTGCGAATACTGCCGCGCCAAATTTCGCGAAGAGACCGGGTACGAGCTGCCAGGCAAAGAGCATTGGAGCGAGTTTTTCGAGCATTACGAGCGACCCGATTACATAGCGTGGAAGAAGTTCAAAAAGAAACAGAGCGGCGATTTTCATTTCCGTATGGACGAGCGCTACAAAAGTATAGGATTCGATCCTATGCGCCCGGCGTACTGCGCCGAGGTGCTGCCGTTCGACACCACCTGTTACGGCTTCGAACCCGCGCAGAAGCTCTGGGATTTTATATTTCAGGAATGCTGCGGGATAATAAAGGATTCGTTCGTTTGCTTCGCAGGCGAGGCGATCCACCGTTTTGCGATGGCAAAGCGCAACGGCAAGCCGCCCATGGCGCTTATGTATCCGCAGACGGCCGGCTCGGCTTACGCTGCATGGGCGCTGTGCCGCTCGTGGGGGCAGCTTTACACCGGCACTGGCGGCGACCCTCGCTCGGTGTTCGACCGCCCGATGCGCGATTTTGAAAAGAAACATACCGCGCTGTTTTGCGACCCGCGCAAGCGCGCCGACGCCGCGTTCTGGTTTTCGCCCGAAACGCGCGACTATTCCGATAAAGACGCGCCGCAGAAGTATATGAAACCGTTTATGGCGTATCTCGAATCGGCGTACGTCAGCGGCATCTGCTGCGATATGGTCTTCGGTACGGACGGCGCGGATATGCTGTCGACGTTTCCGGTCATAATTATGCCTTACGTTTATTCGGTAAGCGATGCCGAAGCCCAAAAACTCAGGGATTACGTGTATAACGGCGGCAGACTTATAGTGCTGGGCGAATTCGCCGGCAGAGATGAAAACTGCGCCGAACGCGGAATAAAAGAGAAGACACGCCTTCTGGGTATGAACTCAACTTTGAAACGAGCTGATTATTGCGGCCGCGAATACATTTTCAGCGACGTGTTCGAAAACGCGTTCAGCAGATACGTCTTCGATACGGTCTGCGGCGAAGTCGCCGCCCGCGGCGAAAACGGCGAAATCCTTTGTGTGGAAGAAAAGATCGGAAAGGGCAGCGTCATATATCACGCGTCCGACGTTTCCGATCATCCCATACAGCCTGCGGTGTGGCCGCACGGAGAAAAGACGCCTTGCGACCGTTCGTATATCGGCGAAATGCGCGCGTACGACGGCGCGCTGCTCAAATTGCTCATAGGCGGCGGTTTCACGTCCTGCAGCGACGAAAACGTTATAGTTTCGGCGTTCGAAACGGAATGCGGCACCGTGCTGCATTTCGTGAACACAAAAGGATTCATCGAAGACCGCGATTCATTCACCAATTCGCACCTTCCGGTCCCGCCGTTCGAAAAAGGCGCGGAAAAGATCGGCGCAGTGACAGCTTCGGTCAATTCCGGCGGACGGGCGTACACGCTTGCAAAACTGTATTCGCCCGAATTCGAAGGCGAGAAGTCCGCGGATATCAGATGCGAAGACGGCAGGGTTTATATCGAAATCCCCAAAGGGACTTTTGCGGGCTATCTGCTCGCGGCCCTTGAATAAGAAAGGAAGACCGCTATGCTCAAAGACAACAGGATCTGGGTGGCTAACAACGCCGAAGGCGAAAATATATTTATGCTTCCGTCTATGGCGAACCGCCACGGGCTCGTTTCCGGCGCGACCGGCACGGGCAAGACCGTAACGCTCAAAGTGCTTGCCGAAACGTTCAGCGAAATGGGCGTGCCCGTGTTTATGGCGGACGTCAAAGGCGATATCGCGGGGCTTATGAATCCCGGCGCCGACACCGCCGATATGCAAAAGCGCATAGAACGTTTTAAACTGGCGGAAGCCGGGTTCGAATATATCGGTTATCCTGTAACATTCTGGGATGTGTACGGCAAAAAAGGGATCCAGCTGCGCACTACGGTATCTGAAATGGGACCGCTGCTGCTTGCGCGCATACTCGGCCTGAACGACACGCAGACCGACATCCTTTCGGTGGTGTTCAAAATAGCCGACGACAACGACCTTTTGCTCATAGATACCAAGGACCTCAAGTCGTTGCTCGCCTATGTCGACCGCCACGCAAATGATTTCGCCGAAGACTACGGCAAGATAAGCAGCGCGTCCGTGGGCGTGATAACGCGTTCAATAGTCGCGCTCGAATCCATAGGCGGCGATACGTTCTTCGCCGAACCCGGACTCGACATAACCGACTGGATAAACACCGACGGCGAAGGCAGGGGCGTTATCCACGTGCTCGACTGCTCATCGCTCATCAACAACGGAAAACTCTATTCCACGTTTTTGCTCTGGATGCTTTCGGAACTGTTCGAAACCATGCCCGAAGTCGGCGATCCCGAAAAGCCCAAACTGGTGTTTTTCTTCGACGAAGCTCATCTGCTTTTCAAGGACGCGCAAAAAGCTCTTCTCGAAAAGATAGAGCAGGTGGTAAAGCTCATCCGCTCAAAGGGAATAGGTATATACTTCTGCACTCAGAACCCGCGCGATATCCCCAACGGCGTGCTCGCGCAGCTTAATAACAAGATCCAGCACGGTCTGCGTGCCTATACCCCGTCCGACCAGAAAGCGGTGCGCGCGGCGGCGGAATCGTTCCGTATAAATCCCAAATTCAAAACTTACGACGAAATACTCAATCTCGGTACGGGCGAAGCGATCGTGTCGTTTTTGGACGAACGCGGGATCCCGGGTATCGCGGAGAAGGCGTATATCCTTCCGCCCAGGTGTTCTTTCGGCGCCGTGACGGACGAGGAACGCGCTTACGGGATCTATGCGACTCCGCTGTACGGCAAATACGCAAAATCGGTCGATAACGAATCGGCTTACGAGACCATAACACAGATCAACGCCGAACAGCAGCAAGCCGACGAAGAAGCCAAGAAAAAGGAAAAAGAAGAAAAAGGGACTTCAAAGAAGAAAACTGCCAAAAAGAGCACGCTTTCCAAGACGGCAAGGACGACGGGAAGCACTCTCGGCAGAGAAGCCGGCAAACTGCTCGGTTCCAATTTCGGCAGTCTTGGCAAAAAACTGGGCGGTAACCTTGGTTCGACTCTGGGCAGAGGTCTGCTCGAAACGCTTTTTGGAAAATCTAAATAATTCTGCTAAAAGGAAGGAAGTTCTATATGCTGCATTCAAGGATACCCGCCGTTCCCCTAATAACCTGCGACCCGTTTTTCAGCGTATGGTCGTTCGGTGACAAGCTTGCCGAAAGCACACGCCATTGGACCGGCAGGCCCGCCGGACTGCGCGGATATATCGTATTCGGCGGCAAAAAGTTCGTTTTCATGGGCGAAGCCGGCGAAAGCGAAACACTCAAACAGACTATGATGCGGTTTTCGGCGCATACAACCGAATACTTTTTCGAGCAGCCGGAATATGCGCTGAAGGTCGGGTTTTTCACGCCTTATTTCTTCGATGAGCTCAGCTCGGTCACTTCTCCTGTAAGTTATATCTATACCGAAGTCCATTGCAAAAGCGAATTTGAGCTCGTCATTGAACTGGACGGCAGCCTTCTCAGCTGCGAACATCCCGTGACATCGTGCGCCTGCGGCGACGCAGTGCTTTCGCCGCTCACTCAGAACGTGCTTTGCGAAAGCGGCGACGACTGCACCGCAAAATGGGGATATCTGCATATAGTCCACGAAAACGCGTTTGCCGAAAAAGGATACATAGGCGCGCGCACGAATAAGGAAAATGACCATTTTACGCTCGGATACGACAGCGTAAAAGCCATATCCTTTATGGGCGAAAAGCTCGACGGGTACTATAAGAGCAAATACGCCGATTTCGCCGATATGATCTGCGCGTACGACAAAGAATTCGCAATAAAGCACGCCAAGGCGTCGGTTTTCGATACCGAACTCGAGTCGTGCCTGCTCGAACACGGCGAAGACCACGCGGTCGCGCTCACGCTGGCGTGCAGACAGTCGGTCGGCGCGCATAAGCTGGCGCAAAAAGACGGCAAAGCGTTCTTTGTTTCAAAAGAATGCTTCAGCAACGGCTGCGCCGCTACGCTCGACGTCACTTATCCGTCTATCCCGCTTTATCTGCGCTACGCGCCCGAACTCGTGCGCGGTATGCTCAGACCGCTGTTCGAATTTGCAAAGAGCGATATCTGGACGTTCGATTTCGCGCCGCACGACTGCGGACAGTTCCCACTTTTGGAAAAGCAGGTCTACGGTCTCGGCAAGGACGGCAAGTACATATTCGATCTGCAGATGCCGGTCGAAGAGTGCGGGAACGCCATAATCTGTGCCGCCGCCGCGGCGTTCGAAGACGGCGATATGTCGTTTGCTAACGAATACCGCGAGCTCTTCGAAAAATGGGCGCGCTTCCTCACGGAATTCGGCTATTGCCCGGCAAATCAGCTCTGTACCGACGATTTTGCGGGGCATCTGGATAAGAACTGTAACCTCAGTTTAAAAGCGATCGTCGCGCTCGCCTGCCTCGGTAAGCTGTTCGGAGTGGAAGAGTATTCGGCTAAGGCGCGCGAATTCGCCGCGAACTGGGTGCGCGACACCAAAAACGGGACCGCCAGCGCGCTGACGTTCGACCGCGACGGCTGGAGCCTGAAATATAACATAGTGTGGGATAAGATTTATTCGTTGGGGCTTTTCGGCGAAGAGGCGTACGATTCCGAGACCGCGCTTTATGCCGAAAAATCCAACGCATACGGCACGCCGCTCGACAGCCGCGCCGCTTACACCAAGCTCGACTGGCTGGCTTGGACTTCGGTGATGGGCGACGAGGATTATCTCAGAAGCGTCTTCGCGCATATCGCGCGGATGATACGCGAAACGCCCGACAGAGTGCCGCTCACCGACTGGTACGACACCGAAAGCGGAAAATGCGTGGGCTTCAGGAACCGCACCGTGGTCGGCGGATTGTTCATAACTCAGCTTATAAAATAAAAACGATTCAAAAACGAAAAATGTAAATATTCTTGAAAAATTCAAAATCAGCTATTGCTATTTCAGCCGCGATATGGTATACTTGTAATTGTAGAGTTGTACCTATCGGGAGGAATCAAAATGTCTCGATCTTATAAGAAATTATGGAAGCTGATGATCGACAAAGAGATCAATAAAACCGAGCTGACAAAAAAAGCGAGAATATCCACCAACGCTATGGCAAATCTCGGGCGAAATGAATCTGTACCGCTTGAAACGCTGGAGAAAATCTGCGCTGTGCTGGATTGTACGCTTGACGATATTGTCGAATTCAGTGAGGATGATGCTGAATGTCCAGAAAGAGGAAAGCAAAATGGCAAAGAATAAAGATTTGATATTGAAACAATACGGCGATGGAATCAAAGAAGAAAACCGTCACAAAAGGTCGCGCGCGTCTTCTTTGGAATTCCATTACACTAAAAAACACTTGGAGCCGTATATAACCAAAGAAACAAAAATCTTGGAAATAGGATGTGGCACGGGATATTACGGTATGTATTACGCGGATAAATGTAAAGAATACTACGGTATTGATATAGTTCCGTCGCATATCGAGATATTTAAAAAGAAAATCGAGGAATCAGGTTACGGCAATCTGACATGTTCTGTCGGTGACGCCACAGATATTAAAGAGGTTGAAGACAACAGTTATGACGTCGTTCTTTGCCTCGGCCCGCTTTATCATTTGTCACCTGACGAAAGAGAGGCGGTAATTAAAGAATGCCGTCGCGTCTGTAAGCCGAACGGTATTGCGGCGTTTTCCTACATAAACAAAATCGGGCTTTATGCCGGCGCGTGTATCAGTACGGAATTTACGGATTATCCGAATGAGCTGGGCAACAAAACATTAGAGGACGGATATGATTATGAAAAGCCCGGGCTTTACTGGTATACCACGCCTGAGGACATGGAAAGCCTGACACAAGAGCACGGGTTTGAAAAGAGTCGTAACTTAGGAGTTGATTTCTTTATCATCATGAAATACGTCGATAGGGCGTCTGATGAAAAATTCGAGCTTATCAAACCTTTGTACGATCAAATGGCATTCCATGAAAGCTGCACCGGCATGAGTAATCATGCGCTGTTAATATGTAGAAAAAAACAAAGCAGAAATTAAGAATACGTCATAGCGAATCTCGGACGCAACGAATCAGTGCCGCTTGAAACGCTTGAAAAAATCTGCGCGGTGTTGGATTGTACGCTTGACGATATTGTCGAATTTAGTGAGGACGAGGAATAAAGAATTACAGTTGATCTGCAGGGAATGAATTAATATGGATTCAAGTGAAATATAGTAAATAGGACACGGAAGGTATGTTATGCAGTATGATGACTTGATTTCAGGTATTTATCGCTTCGTTGACGATGGTACGGATATTTGCGCCCGCTTTCTCGGTGTAGAATCTAAAAGAATTCAAAGAAATGTAGTGATTTCACCGGGTTGGAAACCTGAAAGAATGCCGGCGCTCGGTAACCCCGAGCTTATTGCCTCAGGCGCGCTGTATGGTTCGTTGAATGTGTGGAATATAAATACCGGCGATGAAGAAATAACTTATATTCAAACGGGCTGCGGTGCCCCCATTCTTATGGATGCGTTGCTGTCTCTTGGCGTCTCGGATTGTGAGAATATCATTTTTGTCAGTTCCGTAGGTGCTGTTGACGCTAATATCAGTATAGGAGATATTGTTATCCCTGAGTACTCTATCACCGGAGATGGAGCAAGTCGATATATCGCTTCAAATGCTCTTGATAAAGATGTCTTTGGCGAAAAAATGTGCCCTGACGCTTCTTTGCTTAATCAACTAAAACTTGAAACAGAAAAGATTTGCAAAGAAACCAACACTAAATGGCATATTGGAAGGACTTTTTGCACAGATACGATCTTTGCTGAATTTGCCCACGTTGACACGATAATCAGCACAGGGTGCAACTCCATAGATATGGAAACAGCGGTGGCATTTAGATCAGCTAAACTGATGAATAAACCGATTGTTGCTCTTTTGAACGTCACGGATAATACTGTCGCAAGGAAATCGCTCATTAACGAAACCACAAAAAACGAGGATGAATATCGATTATTCGTTAGGAGAGAGGTTTTTCCAAGAATCATAAATGGTTTTATCAAATCAATCTGAGGTATGGTATAATCATTTTTTCTTGCAGCGCCAAACGATGAAATAATAACATTTACAAAAGCCTCTTCGATACGTTCGAAGAGGCGTATTGTTTTATTTATCTTCCGGTATTTCAAACAGTTTCCAGTACGATTGCAGGTCGTGTTCGTACTGACCGTAATGATCATACCAGCGCTGCGGAAGGAAGGGCACCGGCTTGTGCTTTTTGAGCGTTCTTCCCATCCTGTCGATACCGTCCCTGACGTACGCGCTTATCTGTTCGCGTTGGATCCGCGCCGGGACTGACGGATCATATTCTATCGGCGCGCCGATCGCTATGGTCCGGTTCTTCTTTTCGGCGTATACCGGGTAAAACTTAAGATTTTTGCCGGTTTTGAGGCGATACAGATACCCAAGGTCGGCGAAACCGCATTGAAGTTCGTTTACGTATTCCGAAAACCTCACCGGCGATTCGGCGAATATCACTATGTCTTCGCCTGATTTCAGCGTTTCGAGGCTGTCGCGCAGCGTGTTTACCAGCCGTTCGTCGTGGTAGAGCGGTATCACGTCGCCCACGCCGAACAGATGCGGCATCGCGATCCCCACCGCGCGTGAAAGAGCCCACCACGCTTTTTTGTGCTTGCGGCTCTCACCCGCGAAAAAATCGTGAAAAGCAAAGTTAGGGCAGGTGGATCTGTTTAACGTGTAGCAAATAGTCCACGTCTTGTGCTTGCGCTTGAAATCCAGCGTCATTATCGCCGGACCGCGTATTCCCGCGTGATTGCAGACGAATACTGCGGGTTCGTCATCTGCGGGCGGCTGTTCCCACACGGTCTTTGAACGCCTGAAAGCGACCCTGCCGCAGGTCCAGACCAGACCGTAGAAAATGTTTCTCTTCATTTCTTTACCGGAATCCAAAGTAGTTTTACCGTAAACGGCCGTTTCGTATTATATCACAACTTCCGCACGCTTTCAAGTGCCGATGCGTTTTTTTGAGCGGGATTTTTTGCGCGGAAGAATACTGTTGACATTTGGCTTGCATAATGATACAATAAATATACAAAGATGTGACGGAGTGTTTATTATGGCGGAATTCAAAACCATATCGCCCGAAGAGGCGGATTTCAACGTATTTGAATCGATAGGGAAAAACTGGATGCTCATAACCGCCGAAAAAGACGGCAAAGCCAATACGATGACCGCTTCGTGGGGCGGTTTCGGCGTGCTTTGGAGCACTGACGTCGCCTGCTGTTTCGTGCGTGAAAGCAGATTCACAAAGGAATTTATGGATTCGTCCGGCCGCTTTTCGTTAAGCTTCCCAAACGGCGAAAAATACAGAAAACAGCTGGCGTATCTCGGCAGGGTGTCGGGGCGCTATTGCGACAAGATAGCCGCTTCGGGGCTTACGCTCGCTTATGACGACGGCGTGCCGTTCTTTGCGGAATCCGATTTCGCCGTCATTTGCGAAAAGACGGGCAGATTTTTCCTGGAGCCCGAAGGCATACTCGACAAAAAGGCGCTTGCCGGTCATTATCCCGAAGGCGATTTTCATTATCTTTACATAGGCAAGATCATAAAGATCTTAAAAAAACAATAATCCGTACATAAAGACTGAGAGGGGAAATATGGATCTTCCTGCAAAAAAGCTCGGTTTCGGGCTTATGAGATTACCCAAAAACGATAACAAGATCGATATCGAACAAGTCAAAGAGATGGTCGATATCTATATGAACGCCGGTTTTACGTATTTTGACACGGCGTGGGCGTATAACGGTTCGGAAATCGCCATGCGCGAAGCGCTCGTCAAGCGTTATCCGCGTGAAAGTTTCACCGTCGCCACAAAGATGTCTGCGTGGGCGGGCGAAAAAACGCGCGAGTTTTCGCTCAAACAGTTCGAAACGTCGCTCGAACAGACCGGCGCCGGTTATTTCGATTATTACCTGCTGCACAATCTTGGCGACGCGCGCACGCCGCTTTATGATGATTTCGGGCTTTGGGATTTTGTAAAAGAAAAGAAAGCGAAGGGCGAGATCAGAAATTACGGTTTTTCGTTCCATTCGAACGCCGCCGCGCTTGATAAAGTGCTCGCTTCTCACCCGGACGTAGATTTCGTGCAGCTGCAGATCAACTACGCCGATTGGGAAGACGGGCGCGTCCAGTCGCGCGAGTGTTACGAGACTGCGCGCAAATACGGAGTGCCTGTCGTAGTTATGGAACCCGTCAAGGGCGGCTTGCTCGCCGATCCTCCCGCAAGCGTTGCCGAAGTGTTCAAATCTGCCGATCCGGACGCGTCGTTCGCCTCCTGGGCGATCCGTTTCGTCGCCAGCCTTGAAGGCGTGGCGGTGGTGCTTTCGGGAATGAGCAGTGTCGATCAGGTCAAAGACAACGTCGCTTTTATGGCGGATTTCAAACCGCTTAACGAAGAAGAACAAAAAGTCATAGAAAAGGCTCGTCTGGCGCTTAAAAGCATACCGACGGTCCCGTGTACCGGCTGCAACTACTGCGCCGAGGTATGCCCTTCGGAAATCGGCATATCGCCCACGTTGAACGCGCTGAATATGTTTGCGATGTATAACAACAAACAGTTCGCCCGCGCGTACGAAAGCAGACAGCTTTTTATAAACAAAAAGAATCACGCCGATATGTGTATCCAGTGCGGTTCGTGCGAAAGCGTCTGCCCCCAGCATATAAATATTCGGGAACATCTCGAACGCGCCTGCTCAGTGCTCGGCCCGTTCGATAAATGACAGTATCTAAAAGCGAAAAGCGGAAGGAAAAACCCCTTCCGCTTTTTATGATCGATATATGATTAATTGAGTTTCTGAATAACGATATCTCCGGTAACGTACGGAATAATGATTACAGGGCCACCGTTGCTGTCTGTTTCAATGCTATAAGTATTCCCGCCCATTGTTGCGTATGCGTTTATTCCGCGGTAAATAGCTATGTTTATATGAGTTCCAGCTTCAATATTATTATAATCAGTAATCAGAGTACTACCATTATTGCCCATTATATAGGCGGCATCTATACAATTACCTGCATCAGTCAAAGTTACGTATTCAGGCAGCGGTCCGGCCGCGAGCTGTGCGGCGGAAAGGAATATCTTGAACTGAGCTGTTATGTCCTGCGTGGAAGGCGTGCTGTCTTCGCCCACGCAATCGACTAAAATAGCGACGTAAAGCTTCGAATTGGCGTCTATTTCCTCGCCTTCCACAAACTTTGCGGCGGAAACAAGACTGACGGGCGTTTCGGCGAGCAGATCGTCTGCGCTTGTCGCCTCGGTCACTTTCTTGCTGTAGAATCTGAGCTCTGTGTTGTTATCGGTGACTGTTTTCTCGATCAGCGAAGCGTTGACCGAAACGGGATAATTGTTGCTGTTGGTAATTCTTATATACATAACGCCGGTGTTGTCGCCGGGATTGAGGATGACGTTGTTAAATAGCGTATTGTTTTCCATCGAAGTCCAATCGTCTTCAGCTCCGCTGAAATTATTGCAGAAATCGACGCTTATGTTGAACGCGCCGGTCATGATCACGTTAGTATTGGACGTGACTGAAGTCGAAAACCACGCAAACGTCGAGCCGATAAGCAAAAACATGCATACCAGCAGTGAAACGAGTGATAAAACTAACGATTTGCTTGTCTTTTTGGAATTCATTTTTATGCCTCCGAAATGTTTTGTTTTTTTATTTTATTATTGTTTTTATTTTGTTTTGCTGCCTGCGCTTCTCGGTAGCGTAACCGTTTCTATTTCTTTCTACGGATAATAGACTATGCCGAATAAGACGACAATATTACATATTATTTGACTAATTCGACAATTATTATACATCTTCAATTTGAAAAAGTCAATAATATGATTTCGTGTTGGATAGAAAAACAATACCAGAATAGCATGTAATATCATGACTGTTCTTACTTGTTTTCTATAGCGTACCTTATTTCATAATCGTTATATACGTCGCCTGATGAAGCAGAAGTGCCGGCGAGACTAACCGACGAAACAAACACCATAGTATCGCCGAGGTTCGGCTGGGAGGCGATTTCCAACGTTTTGCCGCCTAAAGAAACGAATGCTTTATCGTCGTGTTGATTAAGTTGGGGCTCCTGACCGAAGATCTCAGCGAGCGCGGATGAAAGCGCGTCGCTCATTTCCAATCCGGTTTCTCCCTCGATCAAATAAGAATCATCCACCGCGACTCTTATTATTTCGCCGTCTTCAAGCGATCGATTCAGCGAACCTTCGGGCGCGTCTTTCAGTTCGCCGCTTTCGCAGGTGAAGTAAAACGGGCTGTCTTCAAAGTCGGTGACCAGATATACGTCGCAGCCGCCCGCGCCGGTCTGCGCGGCGGTATTTACCGCGAAAGCAGTCAGCGCGCCGCGCGCTTCCTGAAGCGCCGCGCTGTGTTTTGCCCTTTGTATGATACCGGAAAAAGCGGGGATGAGCACCGCGGCGAGCACCGCTATCACAGCTATGACTATCACCAGTTCGATCAGGGTGAATCCGCGTCTTTGCGCACATGATTTATTATCATAATTCATTTGTTTTATTCCTCCGGCGATTGATAGATTTAATGTATAACAGTTTATGCCAAAAGTCAACATTTTTTATTATAAAAAATAAAAACGTCAAAAACCGGGAAAATACGTAAAAAAAGCGCCGCTTATGCGGCGCTTTTCGCTGGTGATCCACCGGAGAATCGAACTCCGGACACCATGATTAAAAGTCATGTGCTCTACCGGCTGAGCTAGTGGATCATTTCTCGACAGCCTCAATAGAATAACACAACGGAGGCGATTTGTCAAGAACTTTTTTTGGGTTTGGCGCAAAAAGTTGCACAATAAACCGGGCGAAAAACTTGGTTATTATATAAAACGGTTCAATAAAAGCGGAAATTGGCTATGACCTTGCCCAGAACTGTGACGTCGCGCGCGTATATAGGGCTCATGGCGGGGTTTTCCGGCTGCAGCCTTATACGTCCTTTTTCGCGGAAGAAGCGTTTGACAGTCGCTTCGTCGTCTATCATTGCGACTACTATCTCGCCGTCCTCTGCGTACTGACGGCTTTCGACCACGACTATGTCGCCGTCGAGTATCCCGGCGTCTTTCATACTCTCGCCCATAACGCGCAGCGCGAAAAGGTTTGCGTTGGTGACGCTCATACTCGCGGGGTAATCCACGTAACCGTCATAATTCTGTATGGCGGTTATGGGGAGGCCCGCAGTGACTTTGCCGAGCAGGGGGACGCGGATCATATTCTCGCCGCCGGAAAAGCGGGTATGTTCAAGCGCGACGGCTCTTGATTTTCCGTCGTTTTTGCGGATATACCCCTTTTCGTTAAGCTTTCTGAGATACGAATGCGCGGTGGAGGTGGATTTAATACCGAGCGAAGCGCAGATGTCGCGCACCGAAGGCGCGTAGCCTTCGTTTTCTATAGTCTGCTGCACAAAATCGAGTACGCGCTGCTCTTTTGTTGTGAGTTCGTTCATTTCGTTTCCTCCGTTTCTGCAGGGAAGCACAGTTCGAACAACTGCTTAGCCCTTGCTTCCTGATTGCTTACATACAGCCAGCCGAAAAGCGTTTCCAGTCCGGTGGCGCGGTGATATTCGTTACTGTCTGCCGAACGCGGCGTGTGATTGGTCTTTGCGTTGCGCCCGCGCTTGTATATCGCTTCTTCCTCTTCGGTGAGCAGCGGCGTCAGCCGGTCCACCGCGGAAGACTGCGACACGGCGGTAACGAACTTTTTGGCTTTTCCGAACAGTTCGGAAATATTGCAGTTGCCGCCGTTGACGATCCGGTCGCGCACCAGCAATTCAAAATACGAATCGCCGATATACGCCAGCACGAGCGGCGAATAGCCGTTGGCTTTTTTCAGATTCTCTTCCATTTCGGTCCCTGCGGCGTGTCTTCGACAATAATGCCGCGATCTTTCAGAATATTTCTTATCTCGTCGGCGCGCGCCCAGTTTTTGTCTTTTTTCGCCTGCGTGCGCTCGGCGAGCATCGCCTCGATCTCGGCTTCTTCGCCGGAAAGTTCTTTGGGTTCCTGCTCGGAAACTCGTTTCTTTTCGGCGTGTGCGAGCAGATCGAGCGAAAGCACTTTGTCGAACGACGCTATGAGCGCAAGCTTGGTCGCGCCGTTGATATCCGCCTTTATCACGTCGTACAGCGCGGTGACCGCGAGCGAGGTGTTGAGGTCGTTATCCAGCGCTTCGCGGAACTTTGAATCGTATTTTTCGTAAGCTTCTCCGTCGATTTCTCCTTCAGGCAGTATCTGAGCGATCCTGGAAATGAGCTTGTCGTACGATACGGAGGCATTTTCCATTGCCGACCAGGAAAAGACCAGCACTTTGCGGTAATGCGACATCAGGCAGAAATACCTGTATACCATGGGATCGAACCCTTTTTCCTTGAGCAGGGAAACGGTGAGAAATTCGCCTTTGGATTTTGACATTTTGCCGGTCTCGTCGTTGAGATGGCGCACGTGGAACCAAAGGTCGCACCAGTGGTGACCCAGATACGATTCGCTTTGCGCGATCTCGTTGGTGTGGTGCGGGAATGCGTTGTCTATGCCGCCGCAGTGGATATCCAGATGCGGGCCCAGCTCTTTTAAGCTGATGGCGGAGCATTCTATGTGCCAGCCGGGATAACCGACGCCCCATGGTGAATCCCATTTGAGTTCCTGCGAATCGAATTTGGATTTGGTGAACCAAAGCGCAAAATCGTTTTTGTTGCGTTTGTTCGCGTCTTCGCCGACTCCTTCGCGCACGCCGACTTCGAGGTCTTCGGCGTTGTGCTTGGAAAACTTATAGTATTCATTAAGCTTTGAAGTGTCGAAATACACGTTACCGCCTGCGGTATACGCGTAACCTTTTTCGAGCAGTACGGTGATCATATCGATAAAATCGGCGATACGGGAAGTCGCGGGGACGACTGTGTCGGGCTTGCGGATATTGAGCTCTTTGCAGTCGGCGAAAAACGCGTCTTCGTAAAACTTTGCTATCTCCATCACCGTTTTCTTTTCGCGCTTGGCGCCGAGCAGCATTTTATCTTCGCCGTCGTCGCTGTCCCCGGTGAGGTGGCCGACGTCGGTGATATTCATAACGCGCTTGACGTCGTAACCCGAATAGCGCAGGTATTTTTCGAGCACGTCTTCGGCGATATAAGTGCGCAGGTTGCCGATATGCGCAAAGTGATATACGGTAGGGCCGCAGGTGTACATACGCACGGTGTTGCCCTGCGGGGCAAATTCATCTTTATTTCTTGTCAGCGAGTTGTAGATTTTCATAAAAGAATGCACCTTCTTAAACGGTAGGGTCTATATATTTCCAGTATTCGCGTATATAAGTGTACGCCGAAAACAGCGTGAACGCGGTCGTGACGATCATCAGCACCAGCGACACGAAACCTTCGCTGGGCAGCAGGAGCGGCTCGAGTATGACGACGATAATACATAGCATCTGTGAAACGGTCTTGATCTTGCCCCAGATGTTGGCGGGGATGGCGATCTGCTGTTCGCCCGACGCGACGACCAGGCGAAGGGAAGTGACCATCAGTTCGCGGAACACGATGACTATCGACATCCAGAAAAACAGATTTTTGAGCACTTTTGCCGACATTTCCGAATCTATGGGGAAAATATACCCGGAAAAGTTGATCGCGATGAGCGCGGCGAATACCATGAATTTATCGGCGAGCGGATCCATGAACTTACCGAACCGCGTGACGAGCTTGCGGCTGCGTGCGATCCTTCCGTCGAGAAAATCGGTGACGGCTGCGATTATGAAGATCGCAGCGGAAACGATACGCGCCCAGAATTCGTTGCCGTTGTCGAAAACCGAGTACACCATGAAAAAGACGAAAAACGGTACGAGTATTCCGCGCAGGATGGTGAGTTTATTCGGCAGGTTGATCTTTCCCATTTTCATCCTCCGTAAAGACCGCGCTGCCGATCAGATCGTAGTCAGCGGCTTCGTTGATTTTGATGTTGACAAATTCTCCCTCTTTGACGTTGCGCGAAGAGAAGAAATATATTTTACCGTCTATATCGGGGCAGTCGTATTCGCTTCTGCCGAAAAAGCATTCCGAAACGTTGTCGTAACCTTCGCATATTACTTTTAAAATCTTGCCCAAAAACTGTTTGTTGTGCTTTGCGTGGATCTGCTTCTGGGCGCGCATAACGGCGTCGCAGCGCTTTTTCTTTACCTTTTCGGGCACCTGATCGGGAAAACAGGCGGCCGGAGTATCTTCTTCGCAGGAGTATTCAAAAACGCCCAGCCGTTCAAATTCCGTATCCTTGACGAACTGAAGCAGTTCGGCGAACTGGTCGTCGGTCTCGCCGGGGAACCCGGTTATGAGCGACGTGCGCAGCGCGATCCCCGGGACTGCGGCGCGCAGTTTGGCTATGACGTTCTTTATGAGCGCGGAATTGCCGCGGCGGTTCATGCGGCGCAGGATATCGTCGTTTATATGCTGTATGGGCATATCTATGTACTTTACGACTTTGGGATTATCGGCTATCGTTTTGATAAGCCCGTCGGTGATCTTTTCGGGATAGCAGTAAAGAATGCGGATCCATTCGATGCCGTCGATTTCCGAAAGCGAATCGAGCAGCGCGTCGAGGCACGGCGAGCCGTATATGTCGGCGCCGTAATTGGTGGTGTCCTGAGCGATAAGGCATATCTCTTTGACGCCTATGGCGGCCAGGTCCTGCGCTTCACCGATGATTTCGCTCATTTCACGGCTGCGGTATTTGCCGCGCAGTTTGGGTATGATGCAGTAGGTGCAGTTGTTGCTGCAGCCTTCGGCGATCTGAATATAGGCAAAATGTTCGGGAGTCGTCACGACGCGGTCGCCTCCGAGCGGAGTGCGGCACGGATCGTCGAGCTTAAAATGCTTTGTGCCTTCGTAAGCGTCCTTTACGGCTGTCACGACGTCGTCGTAAGCGCCGGTGCCTATGACTGCATCCACTTCGGGAAGCTCGTCGAATATCTCTTTGCCGTAGCGCTGCGCGAGACATCCGGCGACTACTATGCCTTTTAGATTGCGGTTCTTTTTGAGCCAGGCGATATCGAGTATGTTGTCTATCGCTTCCTGCTTTGCCGATTGAATGAACGCGCAGGTGTTTATCACCATAACGTCGGCGTCTATGTCTTCGGCTACTACGTCAAAGCCGGCGGCGGCGCATTGTGCGATCATCGTTTCGGTATTTATAAGGTTCTTCGGGCAGCCCAAAGATACGAATCCGACTTTTATAGCCATGATTGCTCCTTTGAATATTCGGCAATGGCGGGTTTTATCTCGTCCCAGTCCCAGCCGAGTCTGTAAAGTTTGGCGCCGTATGCCGAAACCGCTTTCGGAGTTGAAAGATCGGCTTTCGGCGCCGTTTTTTCTATAAGTTCGCGCAAATAGGCGCGCATCGATTCCGCGTCGAGCGAATCGCAGGCGCCCGCTATATCTTCGCGTCTGAAACCTTTTGCGTAAAGGTATTGGGAAATGCGTTTGACGCCCCACAGCCGCGTGCGCGCAAGCTCGGATGCGTAACGTTCGGCGAGCGAAGCGTCATCGATATAGCCCTTGTCTCTAAGCATATTGACCACGGTGTCGATAACACGCGGTTCGAACTTGTCTTTGAGTTTTTCCCTGAGTTTGCGTTCCGAAAGGTCGCCGTACGAAAGATAGTTTTCACTTTTCTTTATACAGGCGAGCTTATCGGCGCAGAATGACAGCTTTTCCGGGTCGGCAGTAGCGGTTTGCGCAATATCAAGGGCAAGAAAATCCGATTCGGTAATAATGAACGTTCCGCCGCATTCCACGGTTATTTCGTGTTTTGCCTGATCGGCCGATACGGACGTTACGGGTAGCTGCATCAGAATTCTTCGCCCGCGTCTTCGTCGTCGAACGAGGCGCCGAAGCCGTTGGATTTTGAATATGCGGCGCGGATCTTCTTTTCGACCTCTTCCGCAAGTTCGGAGTTTTCCTCAAACATCTTTCTCACGTTGTCCTTGCCCTGCGCCAGACGCTGGCCGTTGTACGAGAACCACGAACCGGCTTTTTCGAGTATGCCGAACTGAACGCCAAGGTCGCAGAGCTCGCTCTGCTTGGAAATGCCTTTGCCGTAGATTATATCGAATTCCGCGCTGCGGAAGGGAGGAGCGACTTTGTTTTTGACGACTTTGCATTTGACGTGGTTGCCAACCGATTCGCTGCCGTCTTTGAGCTGTTCGCCTTTGCGGACGTCTATGCGCACGGAAGCGTAGAATTTGAGCGCTCTGCCGCCGGTTGTGACTTCGGGATTGCCGTAGACGATGCCCACTTTTTCGCGCAGCTGGTTAATGAAAATGACGATACAGTTGGATTTTGATATGGCGCCGGAAAGTTTGCGCAGCGCCTGCGACATAAGTCTGGCGTGCAGACCGACGTGCGAAGCACCCATGTCGCCTTCGATTTCGCTCCGGGGAACGAGCGCGGCGACCGAGTCGATAACGACGATATCCACGGCGCCTGAACGGACGAGGGAATCGCACACTTCAAGCGCGGTCTCGCCGTCATCGGGCTGCGAAACGAGCAGGTCGTTTATGTTTACGCCCAGCGCCTGGGCGTAAACGGGATCCAGCGCGTGCTCGGCGTCGATGAACACGGCGGATCCGCCGTCTTTCTGAACTTCGGCTATCATATGAAGCGCGACAGTCGTTTTGCCGGAAGATTCCGGCCCGAATATCTCTACGATCCTGCCCTTGGGAACGCCGCCAATTCCGAGCGCCAGGTCGAGCGAAAGACTGCCTGTGGAAACGGCTTTTACTTCCATATTGGCATTGTCGCCCAAACGCATTACAATGCCTTTGCCTTCTTTCTTCTCAAGCTGCGCGAGCGCGGTCTCCAGCGCTTTTCTTTTGTTCTCTCTGCTTATATCGTTTTCAGCCATAATTTATACCTTCCTTTTTTATAATTCAAAAAAACAACACCCGAACTAATGTTCACTTTATTCTATCATATTTTTATGTGATTGTCAATGATTTTCTTCGTATATTATACAAAAAAACAATACCGCGGCGCTTTGCGGGCGCCGCGAAAAAGAATACGTACTGATTATTCGTAGACTTCGGGTCTGAGTATGCCGACATAGGGAAGATTGCGATATTTTTCGTCGTAATCGAGTCCGTAGCCGATAACGAAATAGTTAGGTATGACCTTGCCGATGTAATCGGGTTTTATATCGGTCATATGGCGCTCCGGCTTGTCGAGCAGTGTGCAGATCTTTACGCTTTCGGGTCCGCGTTGGATCAGCAGCTCTTTCAGCAGCGAAAGCGTGTTGCCGGAATCGAGAATGTCTTCGATTATAAGGACGTCGTAGCCCTTTACCGAACGGCGCAGATCGAGCTCGATATTGATTTTGCCGGAACTCGACGTGCCGGCGCCGTATGATGAAACGCGCATGAAATCGATGTTGCAATCGAGCGAGATATTGCGCATGAGGTCGGACATAAAGAGCACGGATCCCTTGAGGATACCTACGAGCAAAAGGTTCTTGCCGGCATAGTCGCGGCTGATTTGTTCTCCGAGCGAACGCACGGTCTTGGCAAGCTCCTCTTCTGAAATAAGGATCTCCTGAACGTCCGGATGCACAGAAGACATATGAATCACGCCTTTCACGAATTTTTGTATATTTTACTACATTAAAGTTTATTTGTCAACATACTACTGTCAAAATCGGAGAAATTGATCAAAAAAGAGAAAATGCTATTGAATTTTCGGTGAAAGAGGTGTATTATAGCATTGTTATTAAAATGGGATGGAATGAGGGTTCCGTCCGGAAAGGAACAAACATGGACCTGATTACATTGCAAGAAGCATTCACAAAATCCGGTTTTGAAAATCTCGCTGAAAACGCGACTTTTACCGATCGTTTGCTTTACGGTCTGCGCGTCTGCGCAATCGGTATGCTCATCGTTTTCGCTGTGCTCCTGATTCTTTGCGGCGTCCTTTACCTGTTCAAGCTTTACTATAAGCTTTCGCAAAAGAAAAAGGCGCAGCCTGCCGTTCAGCCCGCGGCCCCTGCCGCAAATACGGGCGCGGACGACGAAGAACTTACCGTAGCCATAGCTACCGCGGCCATCGCTGCAGCCCGCAACGATTCCGACGCCGCGTTCAGGATCGTTTCGATCAGAAAAATCGATTAAATTATTAAGGAGATATACAAATGAAAAAGTACATAGTGACCGTTAACGGAACCAAATACGAAGTAGCAGTTGAAGAAGCGGATCCCAACGCAACTTACGCTCCCGCTGCTCCCAAACAGGAAGCCCCCAAAGCCGAAGCTCCCAAAGCCGAAGCTACCAAAGCCGCTCCCGCCGTGTCCGGCGAAGGCGCAAAAGTCAACGCGCCGCTTCCCGGCAATATACTCAAAGTCAACTTCGCTGTGGGCGACGCCGTCAAAAAAGGCGATGTCCTCTGCATACTCGAAGCCATGAAGATGGAAAACGAAGTTCTTGCCCCTTGCGACGGCACCGTCAAATCCGCCGCCGCCAAAGGCGCCACCGTCAACACCGGCGATCTCATTTTCGTTATAGGCTGACAGGCGTTCTATTCTAAAATAACTGAAAAGGGGTATAGTTTTGGAAATAATCAACTCTTTCAAACTCATATTTGAAAGATCCGGTTTCGCAGCCGTCGACTGGAAGACCGTTGTGATGTACGTCATCGTCGGCGTCCTCTTCTATCTGGCTATCGTCAAAAAGTTCGAACCGCTTCTTCTCGTGCCGATTGCTTTCGGCATGCTGCTTGCGAATCTTCCTCTCGCCGGACTTTATCATACCGGGATCTTCATCAATGACGCCGGCGCCATCGACTGGGGCGCTCTTGCGCACGACGGGGGACTTATTGACTTCCTCTATCTTGGCGTCAAGCTCGGCATCTATCCGCCGCTCATATTCCTGGGCGTCGGCGCAATGACCGATTTCTCTCCGCTTATAGCCAATCCCAAATCGATCCTGCTCGGCGCAGCCGCGCAGCTCGGCGTGTTCGTCGCTTTTATCGGCGCGCTGCTTCTTGGTTTCTCGGTCGTTTCGGCCGCTTGTATCGGAATCATCGGCGGCGCGGACGGTCCTACGGCCATCCAAGTCACCAAGACGCTCGATCCTTCGCTGCTGCCCGCTATCGCAATTGCGGCGTATTCGTATATGGCGCTCGTGCCGTTCATACAGCCGCCTATAATGAAAGCGTTCACCAGCAAAAAGTCCAGAAAAGTCGTTATGGATAAGCTTCGCCCCGTTTCCAAAGCGGAGCAGGTCATTTTCCCGATCGTCGTCGCTCTCATCACCAGCCTTATACTTCCCGATGCGGCTCCGCTTGTGGGCATGCTTATGCTGGGTAACCTTTTCAAGGTCTGCGGCGTCACCGAACGTCTTTCCAAGACCGCTCAGAACGAGCTCATAAATATCGTCACCATAATGCTCGGCGTTTCCGTGGGAGCCACCTGCAGCGCCGAAAACTTCCTTAAACCTCAGACTCTTTACATAATCGCGCTCGGTCTTGCCGCTTTCGCGTTTGCCACCTTCGGCGGCGTGATGTTCGGCAACATCATGTACTGGGTAACGGGCGGCAAAGTCAATCCGCTCATCGGTTCTGCAGGCGTTTCCGCCGTTCCCATGGCCGCTCGCGTCTCGCAGGTCGTAGGTCAGAAAGAAAACCCCTCGAACTTCCTGCTCATGCATGCTATGGGTCCTAACGTCGCAGGCGTCATCGGTTCCGCTGTCGCCGCGGGCGTGTTCCTGGCTCTGTTCCAGTAAACGTTTGAAAGGAGCAATTATACGATATGGCAAAAGTCAAAATAACAGAAACAGTATTGCGTGACTCCCATCAGTCGCTCATCGCGACGAGAATGACCACTGAGGAAATGCTTCCCATACTCAAGACTCTCGACGGCATCGGCTATCATTCGCTCGAGGCATGGGGCGGCGCCACTTTCGACGCGTGCCTGCGCTTCCTTAACGAAGATCCCTGGAAACGCCTTCGCGTTATAAGAGAAAACGTCAAGAACACCAAGCTCCAGATGCTGTTCCGCGGTCAGAACATTCTCGGCTACCGTCATTATGCCGACGACGTGGTCGAATATTTCGTTCAGAAATCCATCGCCAACGGTATAGATATCATACGTATATTCGACGCGCTCAACGATCCGCGCAACCTCAAGACCGCTATCAACGCCACCAAAAAAGAAGGCGGCCACGTTCAGGCGGCGATGTCATACACCACGGGCCCCGTGTTCGGAAACGAATATTTTGCAAATTATGCAAAACAGCTCGAAGAAATGGGCGCCGATTCCATTTGTATAAAAGATATGGCCGGCCTCCTGAAGCCGTACGACGCGTACGATCTTGTCAAAGCGATCAAATCCAAGGTCAAGATCCCCGTACAGCTCCACACCCATTATACCGCGGGTCTCGCTTCGATGACTATCCTCAAAGCTTGCGAAGCCGGCGTCGACATAGTCGATACCGCTATCTCGCCTATGGCGCTCGGCACGTCCCAGCCGCCTACGGAACCTATCGTGGCGACTCTGCAGGGAACTCCGTTCGACACCGGGCTCGACCTCAACAAGCTCGACGAAGTCACCAAGTATTTCGATACTTTGCGTGAAAAATATCTCAAATCCGGCCAACTCGATCCCAAGGTCATGAAAGTCAACATAAACGCCCTCATCTATCAGGTGCCCGGCGGAATGCTTTCCAACCTCGTGTCCCAGCTCAAGCAGGCGGGCAAGATCGATCAGCTCCAGGCGGTGCTCGAAGAAGTGCCCCGCGTAAGAGCAGACGTCGGTTATCCTCCCCTCGTCACTCCTTCTTCTCAGATCGTAGGCACCCAGGCGGTGTTCAACGTTCTGACCGGCGAAAGATACAAGAGCTGCACCAAGGAATTCAAAGGCATAGTCCGCGGCGATTACGGCAAGACTCCTTCGCCCATCTCGCCCGAATTCACCAAAAAGATCATCGGCGACGAAAAGGTCAAGGATTACCGTCCCGCCGACGACCTCGCTCCCGAACTCGATAAGCTCCGCGCCGAGATCGCAGAGTATATCGAACAGGACGAAGACGTTCTCACCTATGCGCTGTTCGATCAGGTGGCGCTCAAGTTCTTTGAAAACCGCAAGATAAAGAACATCACCAACGACGACGCGAAGTATTACGTCAATATCCACGAAATAAAATAATAAAGCCAAAAAAATAATAAAGCCAAAAAACGGGGTGCCGCGAAAGCGCGGCTGAGATCATACCCGATGAACCTGTTCGGATAATGCCGGCGTAGGGAATATAACGCTTTTTTGCCGCCTATCCGTTACGGGTCAGGCGGCTTTTTGCCTGAAAGGAAAACGTAATGAAAAACGAAAACCGTAAACATCTGTATACGCTCACCGAATGCGCGGTGCTTATCGCGCTCGCGGCGGCGCTTTCGCTTATAAAACTGTGGAAAATGCCGCTCGGCGGCTCGGTGACGCCTCTATCTATGCTGCCTATATGTCTGATTTCGGTCATGTTCGGCCTCAGGTGGGGGCTCGGCAGCGCTTTCGTGTATGCCACCATCCAGCTTATGTTCGATCTGCCTGAAGCAATGGGATGGGGACTCACGCCCACGGTATGGGTGGGTATGATAGTGTTCGACTATTTGGTCGCTTTTACCGTCCTGGGGCTTGCGGGGATCTTTCGCCGCAAAAAAGAACTCGGCGCGCTGCTCGGCGCGTGTCTGGCAATGTTCCTGCGCTTTGTTTCGCACGTCATATCCGGTACCATTTTCTTTGATATCTGGATGCCGGAAAACTGGTCGAGCCCGTTTTTGTATGCCATAAGCTATAACGGGCTGTTTATGCTGCCCGAACTGATCATGACCGGTGTGACGCTGTTCTTCCTGCTGAAGATCTCCGCTGTCAAGAATCTTGTGTTCGAACAAAACGGTCTTCCGTTCACCAAGGTAAATAAATCATGAGGCCGGTATGCCATATCGTATGCGCCGGCGATTTTGACGAAGATTGCTTTTCACCCCGTGATGGCGATTTTGTCATCGCATGCGACGCCGGATTGTTTCATCTTGAAAAATGCGGGACCGTTCCGGATCTGACCGTAGGGGATTTTGATTCATACGACCAAACGCCTGCCGTCGAAAACGTCGTTTTTCTTCCCAGGCGCAAGGACGATACCGACAGCGCTTATGCGCTCAAGCTGGGGCTTGAAAAAGGGTATACGCGTTTCATCCTGCACGGAGCTTTGGGCGGCGCGAGGATTTCGCATTCCTTGGCGAATATCTCGCTTCTTATGTTTCTTCGCGATCACGGTGCCGAAGGGATCCTGTGCGGTAAAAAGACCTGTGCAGCTCTGCTGGAAAGCGGGAGCGCGGTTTTCGCCGCTGAAGAGCGGGGTTTCATTTCGGTATTTGCCGTATCTCCCGAATGCGAAGTGACGCTCAAAGATCTGAAATTCCCGTTTTCCGGAACAATAAAGCTCTCTTTTCCGCTTGGGGTAAGCAACGAATTCACCGGCGACAGGGCGCGCATAGAAGTAAAAAGCGGAACGCTTCTTTGGGTATATGAAGGCGAAACGGGCGATCCTGCGAGATTCTTCGGCGTTTGAGCGGCACGCCGTTTTCCCGTTTTCGGAGCCGAAATGAAGATTTTTCTGTCGGCAAAACGGCAAGGATGTCGCTCCTTGCGGGAAAATCGGCTTGACATACGCGAAAAAATGTGTTAATATCCTCCTGTAAGGGAGGATATTTTTATGGATAATGAGGTCAAGAACGCAAAAAGCGAATTCGACGCTATATACGAGCGCGAAGACGCCCGTTATAAAGTGACGCTGCTTGAAAAGCATCTCATGGAATCGCGCGAGGAGTTCAACCGTCTGAAAGAAGAAGAACTTGCACTGCGCCAGAAACAGCTTGAGATAGTGCGCCAGATGGAAGACAGTCTTGAACAGACTCGCAAGATCGACCAGGCGCTTTCCGACAGCATAGACGAAAAGATAGAACGCATTAAGACCGATATGTTCGGCGAATGGCAGGAATCGTTAAAAGAATCCGTCCTGAGCACGGTTTCCGAGCTGACTGCGAACAAGCTCAAGGAATACGAAGAGCTTTACCGTATGCAGAACGAGACCATAGAAAAACAGGCGAAAAAGTTCAGGGCCATCAACACCTCGACGCGCGTCATCCGCATACTTGCGTATACGGTGTGCTTTGTCGCGTTCCTCACACTGGTGTTCCTGCCCGCGGCGCTGTATCTTGTCGACGATATCAAAGAATTCCTCAAAGAGCCGTCCGTGTGGGGCGGAGTGGTACTGTTCGCCGCCGTCGTGCTTATGATACTTGCGCTCGCGCTCGCTATTCTGCTCAGAAGGAAGACGCCTAAAGAATGAAACGTTATACAGTCATAACCGCAGAAAAACCCGATTGGGATACCGTTCCCAAAGCGTATATAGACGAATATCCCTGGGGCGGGGATTACAGGCCGGTCTCATACGCGCAGCTCGCGTTCGTTCCCGGCAAAGGGTTCGCCGTGCGGCTCACCTGCTTTGAATCCGACCCAAAGGCGTTGTATCACAACTATAACGATCCGGTTTACAAAGACAGCGCGCTGGAATTCTTTGCGGCGTTCAACAGCGGATCGCCATATTATGTAAACCTCGAGACCAATTCCAACGGCGCGTTCCTCGCCGCAAAACGCACATGCCGCAAGGATAAAGTCCCACTCGATCAGATCATCGACGTCAGCCGCATCAAAGTCAAAGGCGTCAGGGAAGCCGACCGCTGGTATGTCGAATATCTCTATCCGCTTGACGTCATACGCGACGTTTTCGGCGTGAGCGAGTTTCCTTCGGGCTATACCTTCAGGGGCAATTTCTTCAAATGCGGGGACGATACCGACGTTCCGCATTTCGGTTCTTATAATCCCATAACCGCTCCCGAGCCGGATTTTCATCGGCCGGAGTGTTTCGCCGAATTCGTAATGGAATAATCGGCGCCGATTTTTGCGATTAAACTATTGACTTTTCAAAATCGTTATGATATAATTACGTCGCTCTGAAGAGCGGCTTGGAAAGATGGCTGAGCTGGTCTAAGGCGCACGACTGGAAATCGTGTTTGGGCTAATACCCCAACCAGGGTTCGAATCCCTGTCTTTCCGCCATACAGAGAACCTCTTTTGTCTTCCGATGCAAAAGAGGTTTTTTGTATATCGATCCCGCCATTTTTGCTGATTCCGTTTCAAATCGTTTTTCCGGAGGATACCAATGAGTAAAACAGAGGATAGTTCCAAACTGAAGCAAGAGTACATAGATCGCGACACAGCGGAATGCAACTGCGCGTTCTGCGTGGGCAACAAGTGGTTCAGATACCGTGCTGCCGCCATAATCGTGGAAGACGGACAGGTCTTGTTCGCCGGCAACGAAAAGGCGGACTATTTGTATTCCATAGGCGGCGCGGTCCATGCGGGCGAGACGGCGGAAGATGCAGTAAAAAGAGAAGTGTTCGAAGAAACCGGCGTGAAATACGAGGTCGACCGCCTCGCCGTGATCCACGAGAATTTCTTTTACGATACTTTCGGCTTGGACGAAAAGCTGGATTGTCATGAAGTAGCGCTTTATTATTTGATGAAACCGAGAGGGACTCGGGTACTGAAAAGCGACAGTTATACGATGGGCGTCAGGGAGTCTATGTATTGGATACCTATTGAGGAGCTCGGCAAATACAAGGCGTTCCCTTCGTTTATAAAGGAATATCTGAACACGGAACACTGCGGTATCGAACATATCGTCACGGACGAAAGAACGTAAACGCGTGTTATCAAGAGGTTTTTTGCATATTTATCGTCTTATTCTTCGCGTTTCAAAAGAGGGTGTTGTTTTATGAATGATTGGAGACTTATGGGGCAGGAAGAATACTTGTCGGGGAAAACGCTGTACCGGATCAAATTCATTAAGCTGTCCGACGAATGGGATCACGAGCATTGCGCGTTCTGCTGGGCAAAGTTTTCAGAACGCGAAGGAGATCTGCACGAAGGTTACTGTACCGAACCGGAAAACAGCAAAAAGGCGTTCTGGATATGTCCGGAATGCTGTGAAGATTTCAAAGAAGCGTTCAAGTGGAAGTTCGGTTCGTGATTTTTATGAGTACGGCGAAAAAAGGAGTTCGATAATGAAAAAAGTGATCGTGATCGGCTGCCCCGGCAGCGGAAAAAGCGTGTTTTCGCGTGAGCTGCACGAAATAACCGGGCTGCCGCTTTATCCGCTGGACATGATAAGATGGCGACCGGACAAAACGTTTATCCCGCGCGAGCAGCTGATAGAACGGCTTATGGAGATATTCGCTGAGGATGAGTGGATAATCGACGGCAATTACGGCTCCACCATGGAACTGCGTATGACTTATTGCGACACAATATTTTTTCTCGATTATCCTACCGAATTGTGTTATGAAAGTATAATGAAACGTCGCGGCACGGTCCGTCCGGATTTGCCGTGGGTAGAATCGCACGACGATATCGACGAAGATTTTGTAAACACGGTGCTGAATTACAACAAAATAAACCGCCCCGCGGTTCTGGAGCGGCTGGAAAGGTTTTCAGATCGTGAGATCCATATCTTCAAAAACAGGGAAGAAGCGACTGCTTTTCTTGAATCGTTAAAACGGGCGCCGGCAGTCAGGCAATAATCTTATACAGGAGAAAAAGTTATGGATAAGAAAAGTACTATTGAAAAACTCGTTTCTCACGCGCACGAAAACGGCGTGTTCACCGGCACCTGGCTTTACGCCGAACAAGGCAAGATCGTCACAAAGGGCGCGTTAGGTTTCCGCGACGCGGCGGATACGCTGCCGCTGCGCGAAGACAGCATATTCTATCTCGCCTCGGTAAGCAAGCAGTTCACGGCGACCGCCGTGATGCTCGCCCGCCGCATGGGGTTGCTTGATCTTGACGACGACATAACCGGGTATTTCCCGGATGTACCTTTTAAAGGCGTGACGATTCGCCATATGCTCATACATACGAGCGGACTTCCTTATTACGAAAACTGGTCTGCGGCGACTGCAAAAAAGGAAAACGCCATCCCCGATAACGGTATGGTCGTGAGGTTCCTGCGCGAAAGCGGAAAAGGTCCCGTGTTTGCCCCGGGCGAAAAGTTCGGATACTGCAATACGGCGTACTGCCTGCTCGCTCAGACAGTGCAGGTCGCTTCGGGCATACCGTTCGAAGAATTTATGAAAAAAAACGTCTTTGAGCCCGCGGGGATGTATTCCACGCAGGTCTGTCATACCCGTAAGGACGGGATAGCGATCCCGAATATGGCTTACGGCCTGGTGCCGCAAGAAGGCGGCTATGTTTTGGCTGACGATTCCAAACCCGACGAATGGGTGATCTGGCTCGACGGCGGACACGGTGCCGGGCACGTTTATTCCAACATATTCGACCTGTTCGCGTGGGACAGGGCGCTCAAAAACGAAACCGTGCTCACGCTCGAAGAACAGCGGACGATGTACACGCCGGGTCTGCTCAACGACGGTAGGACCGGCGGTTTCGGCGAGGAAAAAGAAGAAGTCGGCTACGGATTCGGCTGGGATATTCTGAAATACCCGCATCTCGGTCTCGCGGTAAGCCACGGCGGGGATTATCCGGGTTACCGCACGCTGCTCAGGCGGTTTGTCGACGCCGACAGAGTGCTCGTCATCCTCAGCTGCAGGGACGCTAAAGACGCAAAGGCGTTCGAAGAGTTTATGTCGGATATGAAATCCGCCGCCGCAGGCGTCTGATACGAAAAGCGCGCGAAAGCGGTATTGAATTATCCATTCCGCCGTGTTATAATCATATTGCAAAAGTTCAGTTTTAAGGAGGTGTGCGTATGGCGAAGGTGATAGTCGGGATGTCGGGCGGCGTAGACAGCGCCGTTGCTGCGTATTTGCTCAAAGAATCCGGCCACGAAGTTATCGGCGTCACGCTGCGCACCTGGCAATCCGAAGACGGCTCGGACGGCCGCTGCTGCGATATCGATGACGCGCGTTTGATCGCGAATAAGCTGGGGATAAAATACGTCCCCGTTAACTGCACGCAGGATTTTCAAAAATACGTCGTCGAACCTTTCACAAGCGATTATTTGCACGGGTTGACGCCCAATCCCTGCGTGGTCTGCAACCGTTACGTGAAATGGGATAAGCTGCTCTATTATGCAAAGGCGCTGGGCGCGGATTATATCGCCACAGGCCATTACGCGTATGTCACCAAGCTCGAAAACGGCAGATATACCGTCAAAAAAGCCGCGCATTCGCAAAAAGACCAGACTTATATGCTGTATAAGCTCACCCAGGAACAGCTCGCTTCCACGCTTATGCCTCTTGGAGGGCTTTCAAAAAGCGAAGTCAGGAGCATAGCGGAAAAAGTCGGGCTTCCCGTGGCTTCAAAGCCGGATTCGCAGGAGATATGCTTTGTCGCGGACGGGGGCTACGCGGATTTTATAGAAAGCGCCGCGGGACCGGACGCGGCAAAAGAAGGCCTGTTCGTCGACGAAGACGGCAGGATACTCGGCAAACACAAAGGGATCATTCATTATACTGTCGGTCAGCGCAAAGGGCTGGGGATCGCGCTCGGGCGCCCGGCGTACGTCAAAGAGATACGCGCCGGTACCAACGAAGTCGTTCTGGGCGACGAAAGCGCGCTTTATTGCGAACGCATCGTCTGCCGCGACGTCAACTATATGAGTATCCCGTGCCTTGGCGCGGGCGAAAAGCTCGAATGCACAGTCAAGATACGTTATCAGCACGCAGGGCAGGCGGCGGTGATAGAAGCATCCGACGGCGGCGAAGTGAGGATCGCTTTCCGCGAGCCGGTAAGAGCCGCCACCCCCGGACAATCGGCCGTCTTTTATGACGAAAACGAATGCGTCATAGGCGGCGGCGTGATAAGCGGGTTCAACTGAAACAAAAAGCCTCTTTCGCCGTAAAAGTGAAAGAGGTCTTTGCATATTTGTTTGTTTACGTCTGCGAGTGAGTTTCCATAAACAGCTCAACTTCGTCTTTGGAAGGCAGGGAAGTCAGCGCGCCGGGCTTTGTGACGGTCAGCGCGCCTGCGGCGTTGCCGTACCTGCACGCGGCGTGGATGTCGCCGCCGGAGCGGTAATATTCAAGCGTCAGCGCGGCGGTGAACGCGTCGCCGGCAGCGGTGGAGTCGACGGCTTCGACTTCGTACGGGCCGCAGATGTCGCAGTACTTGCCGTCGTATATGAACGATCCTCTGGCGCCGAGCTTGAGCACTATGTATTTGACTTCGGTCATCGAGTAAAGCGCCATGCACGCTTTGAGGCAGTCGTCGAGCGAATTGGGATGTATGCCGGTGAGGATCTGTGTTTCGTTCTCATTGGGCGATATGATCTCGGCTTTTTTGATCCTGCTCAGGTCGAACGAGCGCGATACGCCGCCGCAGTCGAGTACGAGCGGATAGCCTTTCGCCTGCGCATAGCGCGAAAGGAATTCGACCGCCATGTTGCTTATTTCGAGATTGGCCATTATTATGTCGGGGTAGGAACGCATGGCGTTTTCTATATCGGATTCGCCTATGTTCCTGTTGGCGCCGGAATAAACGATAATGCGGTTGCTGCCGTCTTTTTCTACCATAACTGCGGCAAGACCGGTCTGCTCGGTCTCGTCGACTCTGACGAACCGTCTGTCAACGCCGTTTTCCGAAAGGATCTGTAAGAGACGGTCGCCGTAAGCGTCGTCGCCCACGCGTGAACAAAGGATCGCCTGCCCGCCGAGTTTGGCTGCCGCCACGGCGGCGTTTGCGCCTTTACCGCCCGGAACAAAGCCGTAGCTGCCGTCGGTCACCAGCGTTTCGCCGGATGCGGGGACATAGCTTGTTTTAAGAACAAAATCGATATTAGAAGAACCGGTAACGAGTATACGAGCGTCCATTTTTGCGCCTCCGTACTTTTTTCTTTATTTTATCGCATTTTCAGCGCGTTGTCAACTGTTATTTTCCGTGTTTTCCTTCAGAGCCAGATATTTGAGCTTCGTTGCCATCCCTCCGCGCAGATGCCGTTCGTTTTTGTTGGTCTCCATAAGACGCGCGGTGCGTTCGTAAAGCGGACGGTTTATGTATTTGAGCCGGGTCGTCACATCCTTGTGGACGGTGGATTTTGAGACCCCGAAAACAAGCGCTGCCTTTCTGACCGTTGAATTATGCTCGGTAAGGTATTCCGCTATCCTTACCGCCCGTTCGTCGGTGTCGTATATTATGTTTTCCTCCCCCTTTTTTGAGAATTCACTTTTGTTAAAACATATGTGGAGAAATAACAAAATATATCAAATTTACTATTGATTAAAACGCTTTGATGTGTTATATTTATAAAAGATAACGATTCTTTCTGACGGAGGTATGAATATGCAGATACTCGTTACGGGCGGAACGGGATATATAGGATCCCATACCGTTATTGAACTAATAAGATACGGCCACACGCCGGTCATCGTGGATAACCTTTCCAATTCCAAGATTACGGCTTTGGATGGCATAGAGAAGATATCGGGCGTAAGGCCCGAGTTTTACGAACTCGACGTGTGCGACAAAGCGGCGCTTTCGCAGGTGTTCAAGACCCACGATTTCGCCGCGTGCATCCATTTCGCGGGACTCAAAGCGGTGGGCGAATCCGTGCGTTTGCCTCTTGAATATTATAAAAACAACCTGCTTTCCACCATTACGCTTTTAGAATGCATGCGCGAAAACGGCTGCAAATGCATTATCTTTTCTTCTTCCGCAACGGTTTACGGCGACCCCGCGTCGCTCCCCATAAAAGAAGATTTTCCGCTTTCCACCACCAACCCGTACGGGACCACCAAGCTGATGATAGAGCGCATACTCAGGGATTTTCAGTTTGCAAACAAAGAGTGTTCGGTCACGCTGCTCAGGTATTTCAACCCCATAGGCGCGCATCCTACCGGGCTGCTGGGCGAAGATCCCAACGGCATCCCCAATAATCTGCTTCCCGTTGTTATGAAAGCCGCCAAGGGCGAGCTCACGCTCAACGTCTTCGGCAACGACTACGACACTCCCGACGGCACCGGAGTCCGCGACTATATCCACGTCTGCGACCTCGCCGCCGGCCATACCGCTGCGCTCAAAAACGCCGGCAAGCCCGGTGTGTTCGTGTATAATCTGGGGACCGGGAGCGGCTTTTCAGTGCTCGAGATCATAAATACCTTCGAGCGCGTCAACGGGGTAAAGGTACCTTACGTCATAGCAGACCGCCGCCCGGGCGATATAGCCGCCTGCTACGCCGATCCTTCCAAAGCCGAACGCGAACTCGGTTTCAAAGCCGTACACGGTATAGAGGATATGTGCCGCGACGCCTGGAATTACGCAAAAGACAGATAAATGAACATTTTCAAGCATAACATATTTCGCGTCGACACTACGTTAGAGTCCTATACATATCCCATAGTAAAAATAGTGATCTGCGTATTGCTTATCATTTTT
Source organism: Clostridia bacterium (assembly GCA_017429165.1). Classification (GTDB taxonomy): domain Bacteria; phylum Bacillota; class Clostridia; order Oscillospirales; family CAG-382; genus UBA1206. Next base: position 20,935 of record JAFRPL010000005.1, on the reverse strand, counting down.
GTGGTAAACGGAAAAAATATATTCGGCCCGGACCTTTCGTTGACGGACGGTACGCTGATCGGCGGAATTTTTCACTTGCTTTTCATATTTGTCGGAATAGCTTCTTTGGTGTGTATCGTTGTTTCTATCTGTGAACTGCTCTATGTTTCCGATAATCGCGAAAGATCTAAGGGAAAATCACAAAGCGCGGTCGCGAAGAATCTGAAAAATAGCAAAGACGTGCCTGTCGGATCAGTCGTCGCGTTGACCGAAGAATGTGATGTGATCGAGTTTGAGGCGATAGCGGCCGGCAGAACGGTGCGGTTCGGGGCAAGTTCCGATTATGACAGGGGCCGCAAGGTGCAGTTCTTTGATAAAGAGTATTACGTCAAAGAAAAAACTTATAAAACCGTTGAAGAATATGAAAAAGCGCTGCGCGATATCGCTTTTGACGGAAACTTAAAGATATATCGCGTAGACGGCGTGCCCGTAAATTCGTACCCCAAGCTGAAAAACGCCGGCGTTGATCAAGTTTGATGATATAATAACGCAAAAAAGCCTGCTTTGCAAAACGCAAAGCAGGCGTCGTTTTTTATTTTCAGATATAAATAACTATAAGGCCCACCATCATTCCCAGAAGAGTGGCGGTGGCGGGCAGCTTGGAACGCCACATAAGGATCGATTCCGGAAGCAGTTCGCCGAGCACGACGTATATCATCGCGCCGCTTGCGAACGCCAGCGATATCGTCAGCGCGAGCGGACCGACGGTGCCTATGAGATACCCGAGCAGCGCACCCAGCACGGTCGGCGCGCCCGAAAGCGCCGTGATGAGTATGGATTTTGGTTTGCTCATGCCGCCGGACATAAGCGGTACGGATATCGCCATGCCTTCGGGGATGTTGTGCAGACCGATTATGACCGCCAGGATGAATCTGCTGCCGCCGAAAAGCTGCGAAGGGTCGGCGGCGAACGAGGCGCCTATGACCATACCCTCGGGCAGATTGTGCAGCGCTATGGCGCACGCCATTACGACTCCGGCTATGAACAGCGACGAATTGCTTTGTTTATGGGCTTCCAGATGGTCGGCGTGGATGAGCTCGTCAAGGTCGTCAGCGGTCTGCGGATGGTCTTTGTCGATATGCTCTATTTCGTGATTGGTCTTTTTGTCGATCCAGGTATTGAGCAGATAAACGCAGAAATACCCGAATACTATGCCCAGTATCACCACGAAAATGCTCGTCTTGGCTCCTTCCTCTGGCGTTATGGCGTCTATAATAAGATCAAAGCACACCACTGCGAGCATTATCCCCGCGGCAAAGCTCAAAAGCAGACTGACCGTCTTGCGCGAATCGCGTTTGAACATGGCGGAGACCACTCCGCCGAGTCCCGTGCCGAAGATTCCAGCAACAGCTGTGATGATTATTACCCATACGATGATATCCATATTTGAACGTCCTTGTCGTTTATTGATTTAATTATATATGCGTTCGCGATATTTGTCAACGATTCTATTATACAAATCGCATATAAAAGATAAAAACATTTTATTCAATTCGGCGATTATAAGAAAAAAATGAAAACGCCAAATATAATCAAAATAACTCTTGACAAAAATAGCTCGTTATGTTACAATTCACTTTGCGACGCGGAGAGATGTCCGAGCGGTTTAAGGAGCTGGTCTTGAAAACCAGTGAGTCAGCAATGACCCGTGGGTTCGAATCCCACTCTCTCCGCCAACTCTCCCAAAACGAATAACTTTATTTACCAACACTGTGAATGCGGAAGTACTCAAGTGGTGAAGAGGCGCCCCTGCTAAGGGTGTAGGTCGGGTTACCGGCGCAAGAGTTCAAATCTCTTCTTCCGCGCCAGAAAAGCCCCGCGTATGCGGGGCTTTTCAAGTCTTATCCCGTCTGTAACGACGGGATTTTTGGTTTAATGAAAAAAACGTGAGATTTTCGCAGGCGTTTGCGTACTGTATAGGTGTAGGCGAAAGGAGGCGGCCGCTTGGAAGACAGCAGGATAATTGAATTGTTCTTCGAGCGCTCGGAGCAGGCGATTTCCGAGCTGTCTGAAAAATACGGCGCGCTGTGCCTTAAGATCGCCGAAAACATAACGGGCAGCAAACAGGACGCCGAAGAATGCGTGAACGACGCGTATCTCGGCGTGTGGGAAAAAGTCCCGCCCGAACGTCCGGATTCGCTTGCCGGCTACGTCTGCCGCATCACGCGCAATATCGCCGTAAAGAAATACCGTTCCAACACGGCGCAGAAGCGCAGCGGCGTTTGCGACGCGGTCTACGAAGAGATCGGCGAATGCATTTCTTCGCCCGGTTCGGTCGAAGACGAATTCGCCGCCGCCGAGCTTACGCGGAATATCGAAAGTTTCCTCGAAACGCTGGATAAAGAAAGCCGTGTCATGTTCGTAAGGCGGTACTGGTATTCCGATACGGTAGAACAGATATCCGAGATGTTCGGCATAAGCCGCCACGCTGTTTCCGTGCGTCTTTCACGCATACGCGGAAAACTGAAAAAGCACTTGGCAGGGAAAGGAGTTACTCTGTGAAAAACGACACGTTTTACGAAGCACTTGACAATATAGACGAAAAATATACCTCCGAAGCGGCTGAATTCGCCGCGTCACGCGCGGAAGTGAAAACGCTCCCGCGCAGAAAGACCGCCCTTTACAAATGGGCTGCCGCCGCGGCGTGCCTCGTCATCGCGGTCACGGCGTGTATCGCCGGTTTCGCGGTCGCCGCGGAAGCGCGCGAATACGCCGCCGCGGTTGAATTCTTTGAAGAAAACGGGCTTTCTACCGAAGGGCTGAGCCGTACCGAAATAAAAGAAGTCTACCGCGATATCACCACGCGCAGTTTTACAAACGGCAAGACCGCCGAAGTCATAAAAAAAGCGGTCCCCGGCGCGGAGATCGTCCTGACCGACCCGACCCCCGAAAACCTCGCCATGGAATGGGACACTTATTGCCACGTGATTTACGACAAGTCGTACAAAACGAACGGCTCGGCGGGGATAAGATACGTTTCGGAGTACGTTGAAAAAACGGATCCGTACCATGTGAAGTATTATCTGCGGTGTTACCGCGGCGACGAACTGCTCTGGTGCGCGGAACCGAGCGACGATTATCATATGGATTTTTACACTTATACCGGATTCGGCACTGTAATAGCCGGCGAGACCTACGTTACATCTTCGGCGGAAACAAGGCGTGCCGTCCTGGCGCTCGTGGACGATAAGGGCGCGATCGTCTGGGAAAAATACTTTAACCACGGATTCGAACGTTTCGAGATTATAGACTTCGTAGTCGATAACCGCGACGGCACGTTCTCTGCCTTCAGCCGCGGCGGCAACAGATATATAGGCCTCGGTATTTATGATCAGCAGGGAAACGAACTGAGTTTTTCAAAGATCGCCGTAGGGAAATACTGCGTGCGCAACGCCGTGCTGCTCGGCGACGGATATCTGGTACAGGTGGAAAGCTACGGCCTTGAAGCCAAAGAAAGCGATTATATCGCCAAAATGGACCGAAAGGGCAATATCAGCGAAAGCTTTTCCTACGAAAGCGACGACAGCGTTTACGTTATGACCGATATGATCGAATTCGGCGGACGCGTGTATCTTTCGGCGTACGCCGTGCCGAAACAGGAGCAAAAATACGGGCTCGGCAAGAGAGGCGAGATCAACGATATCCTTGAGTACGCTTTCTCGCGGATGTTAGGCGGCGGCGAAGAGCCGTTCGTAACGGACGAGGAGCTTACGCCGTTGCTGCGCGAAAACTACACGGCGGTGCTTTTGATATGCGATCCGGAAGGCGGCGCGCCCGAAAAATTCGTTTCGGTCAAAGGCGCGCTCGGTTCGGGGCTTGCCGTGAACGGTTCCGGTCAGCTCGAATGGATGGTCGAAAGTATTGAATGGTCGTTATTTTCGCCGATGACCAGCTCGTTTACAATAGGCGGAAGCTGCAAGGTGTACCGCTACACTTTCGATCCCGACGGACGTCTTATCGGAGTGGAAGGCACGGGAGACACGAGTATGTTCCGCAGATGAGCGGCTGAGTTCAAAATAATCAGATAACAATAACGTTTTACGGCACCGGCACTTTTGCGCTTGCATTTTGCGCACGCCGGTGCTATAATTATATCGTTAAATAATCAGGCCACTTAACTTATAAGACATCCGGAGGAACAACAGTATGGCGGAACAAAACAACGATATCGCGGTCCTTGCGGCAAAAAGGGAAAAGACGATAGTCAAGACGAGCGTCATAGGCATAATCACGAATCTGCTGCTAGTGGGGTTCAAGGCGTTCGTTGGGCTGGTATCAAATTCGATATCGGTCATACTCGACGCGGTGAACAACCTTTCCGACGCGCTTTCATCTGTAGTGACGATAATCGGCGCCAAGCTTGGCGCAAAGCAGCCGGATAAAAAGCATCCGCTCGGCTACGGCAGGATCGAATACATAAGCTCTATGGTGGTCGCAGCGCTCGTCCTTTACGCGGGTTTGACGGCGCTTGTCGAATCGGTCAAAAAGATCATCCACCCGGAAGCGGCGGAATACGATACGGCGGCGATCGTGATCATTTCCGTGGCGATCGCAGTCAAACTCGTACTCGGACTTTACGTTAAAAAGCAGGGCAAAACTGTCAATTCCGGCTCGCTCGTCGCCTCGGGTTCGGACGCTATGTTCGACGCCGTGCTTTCTGCGTCGGTGCTCGCGTCGGCGATCGTCTTCCTCCTCTGGGGCGTGTCACTGGAAGCATACGTGGGCGTCGTTATCGCAATATTCATCATCAAAGCAGGCATAGAAATGATGATCGAGACTTTGAACGATATAATCGGTAAACGGGAAAACGCCGAAACGAGCAAGGAACTCAAAAGTATAATCTGCGAAGAAGAATCCGTGCTCGGCGCCTATGACGTCACGCTTTTCAATTACGGGCCAAATAAGAACTACGGCTCGGTCCACATTGAACTGCCCGACACTATGAGCGTCGACGACGTCGACAGGATCACGCGCAGGATACAGACCGACGTTTACCGCAAGACGGGAATAATCCTTACCGGTATAGGCGTATACTCGCACAACACTTCAAACGACGAAGCGGCGCAGATGCGCAACGCAGTGCAAAAAGCGGTGATGACGCACGACTGGGCTTTGCAGATGCACGGCTTTTACGCGGACACCGAAAATAAGACGCTCCGCTTCGACGTGGTGCTGAGCTTCGATGTCGACCGCAAGGAAGCCGTGGAAACGCTGTACAAAGAGATCGGCGCAATGTACCCGGAATATAATATGACCATTATCCCCGACACGGACGTTTCTGATTGAATCACAAATGAAAGGCGACATCATGAAAAACACGGCACAGGTAAACAGGATCGCGCGCTACGAACGCGTTTGCGACGAGATCAGGCAGGCTAACGAAGATCTCAAATCGGCTATCGCCTTGTTCGTTTCCGCAAAGGCGAAAGCCGTTTCGCTGGAAAAATACTATACCGGCAGACTTTGGAAAAAGGATTTCGCTGACGACGAAGCCGGCCTTATTCCTAAAGAACTCAAAAGAGGAGTGCTTTCGGAAGACGGCGTTTACGATCTGCTCGACGAATACCGTTCGCTGGAAAATCGAATATCCGAGAAATAGTGTATGGCAGCAACAACGGGTTGCGTGACATTTTGCGCAAAGCATGGTATAATACGGCACGGAGGTAGAAAGAATGAATACAAAAGACGTTATTTTTGATCTGAGGACCAAGAAAGGACTTTCGCAGGACGAGCTTGCGGAAAAAGTATTCGTAACAAGGCAGGCGGTGTCGCGCTGGGAGACGGGCGAGACAGTTCCCAACACCGAAACGCTCAAACTGCTTTCTGAATTCTTTGACGTTTCCATCAACACGCTGCTCGGCTCGCCGCGCAAGCTGTACTGCCAGTGCTGCGGGATGCCGCTCGAGGACGCTGTTATAAGCAAAGAAAAAGACGGCGCGTTCAACGAAGATTATTGTAAATGGTGCTACGCCGACGGAGAATACACATACAGCGATATGGACGACCTCATCGACGTCTGCGTTCCGCATATGGCAAGCGAGGGATTTACCGAAGAACAGGCCCGCGCTTATCTAAAAGATATGCTTCCCAAGCTCGATTACTGGAAACGCTACGACGAGCTCGGCGGCGGAAAAAAGTTTGAAGAGTTCAAAAAGCAGCTTATGGACGAATTCAACGCGCTGCACGTGGAAGGACTGCCCAAAGTGGAAAAGCTAAACGCGCTGGTGGGATCTTACGTGAATCTGGAATACCGGCTGCCGAACGGACAGAAGGTGAAATTCCTCGACGACGGCGCCACTTACTTGGGGAATCAGTACGAATGCGAATTAGGCGGCGACAGGTGCTTCGGCATACTCGCCAATATGGAGTTCCTGCTTGTTGTTACGTACGGCGAAGGTGGGAGCGATCCCGAACTCGTGATCTATAAAAAAAGATAATTTGTTCACAAGCGTCATAAAGCGCCCGTTTAAGCAATCCGGGGCGCTTTTGTTTATTGCGGCGCGCATTGGATATTGACAATATCGCGCCGCCGCGTTATAATACTTTTTGATGTAAACCAACTCAAAAGACAGGTGTGACTGATGACTGATACAAAAAAGACCGAAATATGGCGCGCGCTCAAATTTCTTTTCTTTTCGATAAGCGCCGGCGTGATACAGATCGCTTCATTTACGCTTCTGAACGAAGCGCTGAACCTGCCGTACTGGGTTTCATACGGGATCGCGCTCGTCCTTTCGGTGTTGTGGAATTTTACTTTCAACCGCAAATTCACGTTCAAATCCGCGGCGAACGTCCCCGTGGCGATGCTCAAGGTCGCTGCGTATTACGCGGTATTCACTCCGCTTTCGCTGCTTTTGGAATACTGGCTTGCTGATAAAAACGGCTGGAACGAATATCTCGTAACTGCTATGAATATGGTCATCAATTTCGTCACCGAATACCTTTGGCAGCGGTTCTACGTGTTCCGCGCCAGTGTCGACACCGCTGTAAAAGAAGAAAAAGAAGAAGAGTCCGGACCCGAGCAGGCGTAAGATCGCTTTCGCGTGCGCACTCAAGAGGATAATACAAAAATGCGCTATGTGGTCATAGATACCGAAACACCCAATATGGCTAACGACCGGATGAGTTCGATCGGGATAGTTGTGGTCGAAAACCGCGAGATCGTATACAGATTCGGTACGCTTATCGATCCGGAAACGTACTTTTCGCCGTTCAATGTGCAGCTCACCGGCATAAACCCCGAATCTGTCTGCGGAATGCCGACTTTCGGCGACCTGTGGCATATACTCAGACCTATACTCGAAAGCGGCGTGATTGTCGCGCACAATGCCGTGTTCGACTTGTGCGTGCTTGCAAAATGCCTTAACGCCTATAATATCGTGTGGCGCGACACGGTGCCGTATCTTTGCACAGTGCGGCTTTCGCGCAGCGTGTTCCCGTCGGTAAGGGATCATAAGCTCAACACGCTGTGCGATCATTTCGGGATCGAGCTCGATCATCATCGCGCCGACAGCGACAGCGCCGCGTGCGCCGGTATTCTTATAAAGTGTATGGAGACTTGCGCCGACGTTAACAGCTTCATCCGCACGTTCCGGCTCGTCAAATAAGAAAAGAGGTAAAAGAGAAATGGTCCTTGTCGCCGCCGCGTTGGTCTGGAATGGCGATAAATTCTTTATATGCCGCCGCCCCGCCGGCAAGGCGCGCGCTCTGCTTTGGGAATTCCCGGGCGGAAAAGCCGAACCGGGCGAAACGCTCGGCGACGCGCTCGTGCGCGAATGCGCCGAGGAGCTGGGCGCGACGGTGGAGGTAAAAGAAGAATTCGCCCGCGTCACGCATGAATATTCCGATCTCACCGTGGAACTCACTGTGTTTGACGCGGTTTTTGTTAATTGCGAACCGCAGATGCTCGAACACAGCGCGTTCGCGTGGATAAGCGCCGACGAGATATCGGATTATGAATTCTGCCCCGCGGACGTGGAGATACTCGACCGCATAATAAAAAAGGATTTACTGTTCCGCTCTCAGCGCGAAACGCTCGGAACTCTGCTTTCAGCCGGAGCGATCACCAAAGCGCAGTATACTGAAAGCCTTTGCGGTATGGCTCAAAAGATGGGAATGTCAGGCAGAGTGTAAAAAATAAGAACGCAGAAGCGTTTCGCTTTGCGTTCTTTTGTTTTATACGTTTCAGGGTGCGTCGGCGTTTATACCGTAGCGTTCGCACATCCAGGCGTTGCGGCTTTCGAGCCAGTCGCGCAGGTATGCTATCTCGGAATCATACGTTCCGTCTTCGGGTATCTTCTCAAGTTCGCTGTAGACCGCTTTCGTCGACCATACTGCGTAGTTCCTGTCTATGTCATCTCTGAATTCGTCGAGCAGGGAATCGATAAGGTTTTTGCCGATCTCGTTATCTTTATAAACGTTTATGATAAGCGGTTGCAGTTCTTTGTAGCGCTCTTTTACCAGCGTTTCGAACTCTTTACAGCGGAACAGCCGGGCATTCCATATTCCGTAGCAGTAATCGCCCTGCCACGAAAGTCCGGTGGTGTTTACGTTGTTGTAGCTTTTGTAATACGAAGAAGAGCAGTTTCCGGAAGAAAGGTCGAAATCCCATACCGGGCCTTCGTAAAGTTTGCCGTCCTTGATATAAAAACGCGTGGAACTTGTGGCGTAATCGACCTGCTTAAAGAATTCCTGCACTATGAACGCGTCGACGAACGATTCGATATCGAGGTACTTGCTTATTTCTTCAAAGTTATAGGAAGCGATCGCCTTCTCGGCCTTGGCAAAGAAATCTTCTATATATTTGCGCTGCTCTTCGGTAGGGGATTCCGGATCGTTGAAGCCGAGCGTGATGTTGTACCGCGGAGTAACGATCCATTCCGGGTTCGAATACTGCGGCCACGGTTCGAATTCAAGCAGAAATTCGTTCGATTCGGTATCCAAGTCTACTCGCGTGCTGCCGACGCCTATCGACTCACATATTTGATATATCCCGCGGTATTCGCCGTTAAGATACAGCTCGGCGAACGTGGAATTCTGCACGTAAGCCATTCCCATTTCCTGCGCCAGCGTGAAGGCGAGTATGTTGCGCAGCTGCGTTTTGTCGTACATATTGGCAAGCAGATACCATTTTTTTGCATTTCCCAGGCCGAGTACGTTTTGTTTTGTTTCGAACTTTATGTTATACGGCTGTTTCGCGCCGGAAGAAGTGGAGTTGCCGCGTATCTTTATCTGGCCGTTCGGATCGTCAATAAACTGACTCTTTCCGCTCGGATCGTAGACAACTATACGGCAGCCGTGGTAGCTCGATCTGTGAACGCGATCTCCGCCGATAGTTTCTATATAGATTTTGCTTATTTTTGAGATCTCAACTTCTTCTCCGGGGGTACCGAATACTCTGATCTCGGAGGTCCATATGTGATCAGGCGACGTTATATCCACACGTATATAACGAGCCTCGATATCGTCCAAGGCGAGTTCAAAAAGAGAATACTTCCATTCGCCTTTGTCGCTTATCGACGCGTTGCCGAGAGACGGCGAGATCGTACCGCGTTCGGTGTATTTTATGTCGTCCGGCGAAGTATATACGGTCATTCTGATTTTGTCCGGGGTCGAGATGCCCCATTGGCCCCCGTAGATATCCGCGTCTACCTTTTGTAAACCGCAGACGCTCTCGAGGTCTATCACAACCGATATCCTGTTTACGGAATAACCGCCGATTGAAACTGAATTCCCGTTTGAAGCGATTTGTCCGTCGGTGAGTTTGTAACGCGGCGTTTTGCCTTCCGTGTCTTCAAAGTCGCCGAAATCGTCTGCTCTGTATGCATCCGTTGCCACAGTGTACTTTTTGCCCATCGCAATGTTGCAGAATACGGTAGGGAGATCGGGTTTTTCTGCCGGGATCTCTTCACTCGTCTCCTCGCTTATTTCTTCGTCCGTTTCCGAAGATTCCTGTGAAGAAGTTTCGGCTGACGGGGTATACGGCGCTTCGCTTACGTCGGCGGATTCCGTCTCTTCGGGGTTTTTAGCTGCGCATGCGCCGGCGAAAAGCGAAATCAGCATGCAAAAAAGGATAAGGTAAACAGTTTTGGCTTTCAAATCATTGCACTCCTAAATATGTCTGTGAACAGCGTAGGCGCGTATTTGTCTCAAATAGCCCGGCGGTTTTTAGTGTTGACAAAACGCGCGCGTTGTGATAATCTATTTTAAAGGTGATCGATATGGTACTAAAAGACGTAGGCGCCGTGACTCCTTTCGGCATAATACAGACCGATATCACTATAGAGAACGGCAAGATCGCGGAGATATTCCATTCGCATAATAAAGGGATGGACTGTACGGGGATGCTGGCTTTCCCCGGCTTTATAGACACGCATATTCACGGCGGGTTCGGCACGGAATTTTCGGCGCCTAAAGAGCGTTTTGACGGCGGACTCACCGGCGAAGCGCATTACGGCGTCACCGGAGTCTGCTGTACCGTCAGGTGCCTTCCGGTCGACGAAACGATCGCCGCCATCAAGAACATAGTACGCGAATATAAACGCAAGCCGAGCGGCGCGAGGATCGAAGGTATCCACCTTGAAGGACCGTTCGTCTCGCCCGAATACTCCGGCAGTATGAACGTAAAAGATATGGTCGATCCGGATCCGGATATACTTCAGGAATTCTATGATGCATCCCACGGCTTGCTCAAAATAATAACCGTCGCGCCTGAACTCAAGGGCGCGGACGCGCTCATACTCAAAGCAAAAGAGCTCGGCGTCACCGTATCGCTGGGACATACCGGCGCCGACAAACAGCAGGCGCTGCACGCGTATCTTCTCGGCGCAAGGCAATTCACTCACACTTTCAACGCCTGCGCGCAGTTCCATCACCGCAGCCCCAACGCCGTAGGATTTGCGCTTGCAAAGCCGGATTTCAAATGTGAAGCGATTTGCGATCTCGTTCATTTAGACCTTTTGACAGTCAAACTCATCTTCGCGGCAAAGGGCGATGAATATGTAAATATGGTAAGCGATTCTGGCGTTTTCGCCGGAATGGGCGACGGAGATTTTGTGGTCGCGGGGCAGAGAAGGCATGTCAGGGACGGGATCTGCACGCTCGATAACGGCAGGATCGCCGGGAGCTGCTTTACGCTCTACCACGGCGTGCGGAACCTGCTCAAAGCCGGTTTCGATCCGATGCGCGTGTGGAAAGCGGCTTGCAAAAACCCCGCCGATACGCTGCGCATCTCGCACAGAGCCGGAATGCTCATCGAAAAGCGCGCGGCGGATATCTGCGTTTTGGACCGCAACTACAATATAGCGCTGACAATGATCGGAGGAGACGTATATGAAGAACGCATCAACTGATCTTCTGGGTGTCGATATAGGCGGGACCAACGTAAAGATAGGCGTTATCGACAGAGAATACAACGTCAGGGAATTCATCAAGTTCAAGACCGAAAAAGACGACGTCGATGCGATGCTCGGTTCGATATGCGGCGTTATACGCGGCCTGGCGGAAAAATACAGATTCGATTATATCGGCGTGGGTTCGCCCGGCAGGATAGAAGACAACCGCACGGTGATAGAAGCCGGAAATATCGCTTACGACAATACCCCGTGCGCCGATATCATCGAGCAAAAGACCGGCCTGCCGGTGTATCTGGATAACGACGCCAACTGCGCGCTGTACGGCGAAAAATTCGCGGGCGCAGGGAAAAATCTTTCGGATATGCTCGTGCTCACCATAGGCACCGGAGTCGGCGGCGGCATAATGATAGGTAGAAAGTGTTACCGCGGCCATAACGGAAGAGCGGGCGAATTGGGTCATTTTATTATGGATATCAACGGAGAACCGTGTTCGTGCGGATTGCGCGGATGTTTTGAACAGTTCGCTTCGGTGACCGCATTCGTAAAAGCGGCGCGCAAAGCGGCAAGCGAACACAAAGACAGCATTCTTTATGATATGGCGCAGGGCGATCCTTCGCGCATAGGCGGGAGGCTGCCGTTTTACGCTATGTATCGCGGCTGCGAGGTCGCGCGCGGCGTGATAGATGAGTACATATGTCATCTCGCCGCGGGGATCAACAGTCTCGCAAAGATGTTCCAGCCCGAAATGATAGTCCTTACGGGCGGAATAATGAACGAAGGGCCCATTATAACGCAAATGCTCGCCCCGCACTTCATGCCTTTTGTGAATTGCTCTCTTTCGCCTCTTCAAGGCAATGCGGGGCTCATAGGAGCCGCGCTCATAAAACGCGAGCGCGAAGGTTAAAACGTTTTTCCTTTTGCGAACGAATATATGGTCTTTGACCTGAACGGCTTTTCCGGAGAGCACAGACACTGCGGAAATCCGGGCTTGTTGGGAGTATCGGGGAAGTATTGTGTTTCCAGACAGAATGCTTCTCTTTTTTCTTTGGGTTCGTGTATAAAATTGCCGGTGTAGAACTGAATGCCCGGCGCGTTCGTAGTCACCGAAACGGTAATGTCGTTTACCGGCATATATACCGACGCCGCGCGTCTGAGACCGCTGCCGTTGATGACGTAATTGTGATCGTATCCACCCGCATAACTTATCTGTACGTCGTCGGAATCGATGCCGTCGCCGATATATCTCGGGTATGTAAAATCAAAAACGGTACCGGCGACAGGACGGATCTCTCCGGTCGGGATAAGCGCCTGATCAACAGGCGTAAAACTGTCGGCGTCAAAATATGCGACGCAGTCTTTGATATCTCCGTTGTGCGCGAAATACGTGTGGTTAGTGAGGTTGATGAACGTGCTTTCGCTGCATTCCGCCAGATATTGTATAATAAACGAAGAACCGATTACAGAATATTTCACTTTCACTTTCACGTCGCCGGGAAACGCGCCGGCAGGATCTTCAAGCGTGAGCAGGGCGGTGGAATGCGACGCCTGGACCGCGAAGCGTTTGTTTGCGTACGTTGCAAAACCGCCGTGAAGGCAGTTTTCGCCGTCATTTTTGTCGAGCGGATATCTTTTGCCGTCGAGCTCGAACGCCGCGCCACCGATCCGGTTGGCGTATCTGCCTATCAAAGCGCCCAGATACATATCGTCGTCATAATAGGCGATCTCTTCGCTGTGGCCGAGCACGAGTTCGTAATCGCAGAAAGCCGACCTGATACTCGTGATCCTTCCGCCGAAATCGCTGAATTCGACTGAAAGATATTCGTCTTCTATACGGTATATCATTTGGGTTCTCCTTTGCAAAGACTTTTTTCGCGCAGAAAACATGTTTCGCACTTAGGCGAACGCGCGGTGCAGATATCGCGCCCGAAGACCACAAGACGGTGGCAGAAAGCCGATTGATTCTCGCGCGCGATAAGCGGGTCGAGTTCGAATTCGACCTTTTTCGGATCTGTCGAATGCGCAAGCCCTAAACGGTTCGAAATCCTTATGCAGTGCGTGTCGGCGACTATGCCGCCGAGGCCGAAAACGTCGCCGCGTATGAGATTGGCGACCTTTCTGCCGACTCCCCCGAGCGTGAGCAGGGCATCCATATCCGAAGGGACTTTACCTCCGAACTTTTCGACAAGAGTGGCGCAGCACGCCCTGATCGACCTGGCTTTGGAATTATAAAGCCCGACTGAATATATGTATTTTTCCAGCTCGCCGGGTTCTGATTCGGCTATGGATCGCGCGTCGGGGAAGCGCGCAAACAGCGCGGGCGATATTTCGTTTATGCGCTTGTCGGTACATTGAGCGGATAGGATGGCCATTACCAGCAGTTTGAACGGATCTTCTCCCGCTTCCAGACCGCATTTTTCATCAGGATAATGCTCAGCAAGCGCGCGTTCTATCTTTTGCGCCTCAGTCATCGAATATGTAATTGACGTCGCCGGAAAGCAAAGCCAATACTCCTTTGTAAATATTTTCGGCGCGCTCTTCATAATTGTTGCGAAGCGTTTCGGCGTAGTATTTTTCGGTCAGGAAGACGTTTAGATCGAGCAGTTTGCGTTTGCTGTCTTCTATTATACAGTTGAGTATATACCCGCCTTCGGTCTCGGTCACGCTGGATTTTATACGGCTGCCGCTCTTGTAAAATGCGAGCAGACGCAGCGCGGAACGCAGCGCTTTTACGCGCACTGTGTTGAAAAGGCGCATTTCCACGTTGCTTACGGCTTCTTCACCGCGCTGCGATATTTTGTAAACACTGCCTTTTTCGCCGTCAAGCTCTTCGATCTGACCTCCTTCGACAAGTTCGCCGAAACAAATCGAAAAGTCAAAGTAATTGACGAACCCGTCCTGCAGGACGATGTCGTTAATGGTCGAAAACTCAAGCGGTTCTTTTATGTTTTTCAACAAATAAAGAATGAACACTTTTATGTCGGTTTTTTCCGTCAACTGTATATCCATGGCACACCTCAAAAATGAGACTAAAATACTCTGTATAGTATTATATAGCAAGAATGTTAAAAAAACAAGTAAAATTTTTATGTTGCTTTTTTATCGTTGATAGTATATAATACTATTTATATAAAGGAGCGGTTTTATGGCTTTGAGATCAACGGGAGGGATCGTTCTCCCCAAAACAAAGAATCCTTCCAAAGACGAAATATTATTGTACGACTGTCCTGCGCTGGCGGAGATCCGTCTGCCCGAACTTTGCGCCCCCGTTGTCGAAAAAGGCGAATACGTACGGCGGTATCAAAAAGTCGCGTGCGGCGAGGACGGTTTTTCGGTTTATGCTTCCATACCCGGCAAAGTGACCGTCTGCGCAAAAGACCGCATAATCATAGAAAACGATATGTCGCAGAAGACCGCCGAAAGTGACGCCAACAAACCGCGCACCATAGATGATATCAATTACGAATCGCTTATAGAATACAGCCGCCGTTACGGTATAACGGGCGCTTATTCGGGCGTTCCGCTTTACCGCAAAATAAGCGGCGCGTACGGCAAGTGTTCGCGCATAATCATCAACTGCATAGAATCCGATCCTTACAGCGGTCATGTCAGAGCGCTTGTATGCGCACACGCAAAAGAGATCGTTCTCGGCGCCAAGATACTTATGATAGGAATGGGCGTCAAAAAATGCGTATTTGCGCTCGGCGCGTCGTACAGTGCGGCGGCTTCCGCAATCAAAGAGCACATCTCCGATGTCCCCGGTATGGTGATCGCCGGAATAAAAGAAAAATACCCTGTGGGCAACGAGTATCTGTTGCTGAACGCCGTTTACGGTAAAGAAATTTCCCGCTCGCGTTCCACGGCGGAATCGGGGTATCCCGTTTTTTCCGCCGAAACCGTCTGCGAACTTTTCAACGCGTTGCGTTCGGGGCTGCCTTCGATATACAAGGTTCTTACGGTCGCGGGCAAAGGGTTTTCCAAACCGTACGCGGTAAGAGTGCCGCAGGGGTGCGCTGTGGCAGATCTTGCCGATTTTATAGGCACGACCGAAAAGTTCGACGTTTCGTTCGCTTTCGGCGGACCGCTGCGTTCAGTGCCGGTTGACCGCGGATCGTTCCTTGAGCGCAATACCAATATGCTGCTCGCGTATAAATCCAAAAAACCTTCCGACGGGACTTGCATACGCTGTGCCAGATGCACTTCGTTTTGCCCCATGGATCTTGTCCCGTTCCTGTTCCACGACAGTTATTCCGTCGGCAGGTATTCCGACGTCGTGGGCAGAGGTCTGTATAATTGCATAGAATGCGGCATCTGTACGTATGTCTGCGTGGGTAAGATCGATCTGCTGGCCGAGATCCGCGCTCAGAAATCTGCGCTCAACGCGCCCGAGGAACTCGCTGAGGAACAGCCGGAAACTATTTCCGATACGTCCGACGAAAACGCCGTGTCGGCAGAGGAAGAAAAGCCGCTCGACCACGAATCCAGCGCCGAAGAGATACTTGACGCTGTGGCGGACGGTATTCTTTCTTCGATTTCCGAAGATGAAGTTCCGGTCGAAACAGTTGAAGAAGCCGCAGAAGATACTGTTGAAGAAGCTGCAGAAGAACATGTCGAAGAAACGGCTGAAATAACGGCGCTTGAGCCGGATGACGGTAAAATCGAAGAAAACGCAGGCGAAGACATCCCCGCGCCCGCTGTCGATACGGCGGCGGAAACAGCCGGGGAAACAGACGCGTCGGAAGAAAGCGAGGCGGAGAAGAAAGATGACAACGAATAACACTCCGCTGCTTTTCAAGCGCCGCGACACCATAAACACCGTAATGGTGAACGTCCTAATCGCCATGCTCCCTGCGCTGTGCTGGAGCGTTTACGTCTTCGGCTTCAGAAGTATTTCGGTGTGCGCCGCGGCGACGCTCAGCGCCATGGTCCTTCATACCGTTGGAGATATCCTTATAAGCAGAAAAGTCAGATTCGATCTTTCCTGCGTGGTCACCGGCGTTTTGGTAGGCATGGCGATGCCCGTGAGCGTTCCGCTTTGGCTTCCCGCCGCGGCGAGCGCTTTTGCCGTGATCGTAGGCAAGATCTTCTTCGGCGGCACCGGCGGAAACCTTTTCAATCCCGCCGCGCTGGGGATATGTTTTTCATATTTGACATTCGGCGGATATATGACTGCGTTTACCAAACCGTTTGCGGTTTTGCCGGCGTTTTATATCGAGATCCCCGGCGAAATGCTGGATTCCGCGCGCACAGTCACTTCTTTCGAAAACCTGCGCGCCGGGGTCGTAGATCCCACCTGCATTTCAGAAGAACTGTACGGATTGGTTCCGGGCAGTATCGGGACCGTTTCGGCGCTTATGCTTTTTATAGGACTCGTCTATTTGCTGCTCACGCGCACGGTCCATTTCAATTCCGCGCTGGCGTTTTTGCTGGTGTATACGCTTTTGTCGCTTACGTTCTGTTACGCCGATTATGAACCTACCCAGTTTATGGAACTTCAGCTGCTTTCGGGCAATCTGATGTTTGTGCTGACATTTATGCTCAACGATTATACGACCACACCTACGACCAGTATCGGGCGGCTGATATTCGCCGCTCTTGCTGCCGGAGCCATTTTCGCGGTGCGCGCTTTCGGCATGGTGGATTACTGCGAGTTCTTTGCGGTACTCGTACTTAACGTGCTGAGCCCCATTATAGAAAAGCACACTTATCCTACGGTATTCGGCGCCCATGTGAGGAAAACGTTATGATATTTATTCTTTCCGCCGTTATCGGCTTGATCGCGTTCGCCGCTGAACTCATATTCGGCCGCATATTGAAACAGGGCGGCAAAGACGCCGCCCTCGGTATATCATATATAAGATCCGTGCTGTATCCGGTCATATCGGTTTCTGCCGCGCTGTGGGGAAGTCTGTACCTGGAACGCGACGGCGACTTGATTCTTCAGCTGCTCGTCTGTGCGGGTTTTGCGCTCGTTTTCTTCCTCCTGGAATTCTTTGCATTCAAAAAACGCGTTTCGGCGTTTGTCGTATTCGCAATACTGCTTCAGTCAGCCGCGGCGATATACGCCGTAAGGTTTTTCGGCGAACGGACCGGCACCGTCCTCAACGCAATAGCGTTCGGGACCGCGGCGCTGCTGCCCGCGGCGGCCAATACGGCGCTGTATTCGCTCAAATCAAAAGTGCGCGCGACCGGAAGCGGCATTTTGTTATACCTGCTCGCCGATCTTTGCGCACCCGTTATCGCATGTCTGACGCTTATCTTTCTGATGAGCGAAGTGTTCGTCAACGCGGCGGCTCTGTAGATACGTGATCCCCGTAAAAATAGAAACTCACCGTGCCCTCCATATCCGTGCGGAGCGTTTTTATTCCGAGCGATATCAGCGTGTTCGTCACACGGCTGTGCGGATGACCGTAATCGTTGTCTTTTCCGCACGAAATGACAGCGTATTTCGGCGATACCGTTCGCAGGAACGCGCGCGTGCTGGAGTATTTAGAGCCGTGATGACCTATTTTTATGACGTCCGATCTAAGCTCGCTCGCCGTGTAGTTGCGCATCAGCCACTGTTCGGTCACTTCGCCGACGTCCGCCATGAATATCATGGAGTTGACGCCGTAAGTCATACGCATTACTATGCTCGATTCGTTGATGTCTTCCGAAAGCGTCTGAGGCGAAAGGATCCTGAATTCGGCGCCGGAGACATTGAACGTATAGCCGGCCTTGCCTTCTATGACGTTTATGTCTTTTTGCTTTTCGAGCTCATCGAGCAGTTCTCCGTAAGAATACGAAGCGCCGACCATATTTATCATTATCACGTTTTTGGTCTTAAAATTCTGCAGTACCTTTTTGGCGTTGCCTATGTGGTCGCCGTGCGGATGAGTGAGCACCATATATTCTATTTCGTCAACGCCGTACCGTATGAGCAGATTCATCATAGTGTTGTCCGAAAAATAATACCCGGTGTCTATAAGGATATTCTTGCTTTCCGCCGTAGTGATCAGTATACTGTCACCTTGCCCGACGTCGAGTGCCCGAACGGTCAGAACTCCGCGGGCAACAGGGTCTGTCTCGTTAGAACGGTCGGCGTTTTTGCCGCGAAATAGTAAAAAATACAGCGTAAGAGCGACGGCGGCGATGAGCAATACGCAGACGATTGCTATCACTATACGCTTTTTATTTATTCTGTTCTTTTTCTCGCCGGAGCGCATTTTTCATCACCGCGTTTATTATAGCACAAGTTTTTGCAAAAGGGAATACCAATGTCAAAAAAACAGATATTTTGCGGAATCAGAATTGAGAATATGACAAATCTCGGCGCTGGAGTCGGAAAGCTTCCCGACGGGCGCGTGGTTTTTGTGAAGAACGGCGTTACCGGCGACGTGCTGGATATCGAGATAATCAAAGAGACCGCCGCATATTCCGTCGCGGCGGCACGCAGCGCGGAAATCGAATCCGAATACAGAGTGCGTGATCTTTGCGAGCCGTACAAGAAGTGCGGCGGATGCGTTTTCAGGCATATAGATTACAAGCTCGAAAAACAGATAAAGCGCGACTACGTAGTGAACGCGTTCAAAAAGATCGCATGCGTCGATATCGACCCCGAACCCGTGGTCACGTATAAAAGCGACCGCTACCGCAACAACGTGCGCTTTCCGCTGGGCAAAGACGAAAACGGCAAAATCATCGCAGGTTTTTATTCCGAATCGAGCCACCGACTGGTAAAGGTCGAAAAATGCCTTGCGCAGAAAGAATGCTTTGATAAAGTGCTTGCGCATACGCTTGATATCCTTAACGGTTACGGCTTTTCGGTATACGACGAATCGACGGGCAACGGCGAACTTCGTTTTATGTGTCTGCGCTGCAACCGCGAAAACGACGTTTCGGTCTGCATAGTTGTAAACTCCGGCGCTGTTTCGGCAAAGCTTGCGTCTGCCGCCGGACGTATCGCGCGCATAAATAGCGTCTGCGGCGTTTACGCAAATTTGAACGCCGAAAAGACCAACGTCATCTTCGGCGAAAAAACGTTTACGCTCTGCGAAAACAAACCGTTGTACGAAAATATATGCGGCAAGCGGTTCCTCATTTCTCCGCGCTCGTTTTTCCAGGTCAATACCGAGACCGCCGAGCTGCTTTACTACAAAGCCGCGGAATACGCGGAATGCGGCGGCGGGGTTTTTCTGGACCTCTACTGCGGCACCGGCACCGTGGGGATTTGCGTGTCGCCGCCCGACTGCGCGCTGTACGGGTGCGATATCATCCCCGAAGCGGTGGAAAACGCGCGCGCCAACGCGCTCGCCGACGGAAGGGAACGTTTTCGCTACGACTGCGCCGACGCTTCCGAAGGTATCGCCGCGTGCAAACGAGAATACGGACGCATAGATACGCTTATCGTCGATCCGCCTCGAAAAGGGCTTTCGCCCCGTACCGTGAACGCCGTCGGCGAAAGCGGCGTTGAAAAGTTCGTTTATATATCGTGCAATCCCGATACTCTCGCCCGTGATGTAAAGGCGCTCTCGAGCTTCGGCTTTGCAGTTGAACGCGCCGCGCTGTTCGACCTCTTCCCGCGGACGAGCCATGTTGAGGTAGTTACGTTGATCACTCGAGCCTGAGTTAAGGCTACAGATTGGATATGTTTTGAGGATTGAAAATGAAAAGCATTAAAGTAATAAGAAAACGTTCTTTTGCTTCTGCACTTATGCCATATTGGATTGTTTTTTCCAAAATCCCTAAAACCAGTTTTTTACAATCACATGGATTTGTGGGAGACTTGTGTGATCATGATAAATGGGGTCAGCCAATATCGAGAATTGAAGTCTCTGAACTCGATCAAATAGGAATTCGCATCAAAAATGGTCAGATTATGGAAGTCCCGGTTCAAGAAGATACTGTATCTATTTTTGTTATAACTGTTGGCGGAAGTATATCAAATGAATTGTTAATAGACGAAATGAAAAACACCATAACAATTACAACGAAGGGCGGCTTTAAAACCGTTAGTTATCCGCATATTGAGACTTGACGCTAATATGTGATCAACGGCATATTTTACGTCGATAGTCGTGACTATAGAATAGATATTTGCCATTTTTATTCACGTTATTGTCTCAAGGCATGTGGAATCAGTCGTGTTGATGTCTCGAGCCTGAGTTGAGGCTACAGGGTAGATGTAAAAAAAGTGAGGTGATACTGTGACGAAGATTGAAGCATATGAGAACAAACTCATCAAAGAAGGAACGCCCAAAGAGGCCTATGCTGAGTATGAAACACTCTTAAAACGAGTCCGGGGTAATTTCCATCGTCTTCAGCACTGCTACACCACAGCCGTTCAGTTTCCGATCAAGCGGTCACAAGAAGGAATTGACCTGATACAATGGGCTTTAGAGAAATTCCCTGATACTTGGTTCCCGACTTATTCTGCCTATTACAACATGGGCATTATCCACGAGCGTTGCAGCAATTACCCTGCTGCATATGAAGCATATCGGAAGGCAGCAGATGTTTTGAGCAATGATCAGATTTCGTATCAACGTACAATAGCCGGGAATCTG
>JAFRPL010000037.1 GCA_017429165.1 Clostridia bacterium | reverse complement strand
ATAAACATAAAAATAAAGGTATACCGGATAGGAGGTAAAAAATGAAAACAAACGGTACTGTAAAGATGCTCGTGCTTTCCGCGGTATCGGTCGTGCTTTGCCTTGTGATGCTGCTCGGCGCTACTTACGCGTGGTTCACGGACACGGCCTCCACCGGAGTCAACACCATCGCTTCCGGCAACCTCGATATGGTGCTTGAGTACTATGTACCTGCTACAGCCGATACAGAGGCCAGCTGGGATGAAGTGACTTCTGCGACCAAACTGTTCAGCGACGCCGCGCTCTTTGAACCGGGCGCCGTTCAGATCGCGTATGTCCGCGTTAAAAACGACGGCGATCTCGCGTTCAAGTATAAGCTCAACGTCGTTTTCGGTAACGAGATCCCCGGTGTGAACGTTGCAGGTGAATCCTTCAATCTTTCCACTTATCTCAAGACCGCTGTCGTTGATATGGGCACTGGTTTCGCTCCGTATTCCGACAGAGCCGCCGCTGTTGCCGCAGCTACCGCCGAAGGCGTTGCCGCCACTTCTTTCGAAGGCAATCTTGCTAAAGAAGCCACTTCCCACGCTATCGCGCTTATAGTTTATATGCCCGAGACCGTCGGCAACGATGCCAACCACAACGGCACCGATATCCCCAGCCTTGAGCTCGGCGTTTCCGCTGTCGCTATTCAGGACACCGTTGAAAGAGACGCGTTTGACGATCAGTACGACAAAGACGCTGAATGGCCTGAACTAAATACTTCCACTGTAACTGCAACAATTTCGGAACTTCCCGTCAATACGATTACTGTCAATGATAATGATGTCCCTATTGACATAGCACTCAAATTTACTGCAAACGATGATGATCCGGGCGAGTACGCTAATTACGCATGTGATTTTTATCTTTCGTTTAGTCAGGATTTAGACGGCAAACGCACGCATACTCTATCACCAGTGCAAACAACATGAACGCCTTCGCTGCGGGGCTGCTCACGGTCGCACCGCCCGAAGAGTTCTACAACTGGATCGAAATGGGCGACAAGTTGCGCTATGACGTCGAGCAGTTCAACGCGGACGTTGAAACGTACGGCCTTTATACCTACGAAGACTTTGCGGATTACGTCACATACGAACAGTATCTGGCATTCAACGGCGCTTACCTTAAGATCGCTGTTGAAAAAGGCGTGTTCACCTTTGAAGATATCCTCGATTTGATCGAGCTTTACAAAGGCTGGATGCCCGGCAACTGAAAAAAATAAGGCGAAAACCGGCGCTTCGCGCGCCGGTTTTACGTTGCGGGGAATAAAAAAGCAGGCCGCGTTTGCGGTCTGCTGCTGTTTTGTGGTGTGCGGTCGTTTTAGATCGGCTTGGGGTAAAAACCGGGTTTTTCAGCCTTTTTCCGGCTTTTCCTAGAGGTACTGTACGGCCTAAAAAGATCGGTGCGTACGACCTTAATAGATCGGATTACAATTTAAAGCAAAACGGGGCTAATGAATATAATCGCCCGATTCAAACACTGTCTCAACATTTGAATACTCTTTATAATGCTTTTCGAGGAATTCCTTTATAAGGTCATACTTTTGAGGGTCATTTTTATGGGACATATTTTCTGTTAAAACAGAGCTTGATCGATTTTCAAATGACGTTCCTATTCCAAACAGCTTTTTCTTCATTTTCTTTTCGTTTTTTCCAAAACCGCTGGACGAGATTACTACCACAAATTCTCTCATTCCTTCCGAACAGGTGAATACGATTCTTTCAAAAAATGAACATAGTTTCATACGCTCGATGTAACTCCCGCTTTTTTTGCCGGAAAAAGAAAATGAACGTTCATTCCAATTATTCATTATCTGATTCAAATCAACCTTTTTGCTGATTGCATGTGCTTCTATACGGTATGTATCGAAAAAATTCCATAGTTCAATTCTCCAATGTATCCGTGAAAAATCAGATAGCACTCTCAGAAAACACACAATCGCTTCCTCTTCGTCATTACATATTATCTTCTCCGGAATAGTAAAATACTTGCACGTTTCACTTTCCTTTTCTTTGACTGCCTCAAATTTTACTGATTTTACGGTGAAATTATTTTTGTAATATCGTAGGATCAATTGGCGAACGTCTGACTGTTTGTCGATTTCATAAAACCTGTTGTCAAAGGCATTAAGAATGTTACAAAACTCATGATCGTACTTCGCGTTGGTGATATCACACTTCTTTTTGGATAAATACTCGTTTGTTGTGTCGACAAAATCAATCAGCAACGGTGTCAGCGCGGGATCATTCAGTTTTTCTGCACAAAACGCGATCTCCTTGAAAGTGTCTTTTGACTGATTTGTAAGATATTGAAGAAAACCGCCGTTATTTACTTCGTTTTCCAATACGTTCAGTACATAGTATACATACAAATTCATCGGAAGCTTTTGCAAATCGCCGCTTTCCTCTAGACTTAAGATGTATGGAAAAAATATCTCGCTGTAAAGAAAATCATCCGGTTTTTTGTAAAGCTTTTGTGTAATTGTTTTCTTGTTTTTTGATTCCACTTTCATTTGAGGAGTAATCCTTAGAATAATAAAATATGTTATTGCAGTTTGCAAGAATCTCGTGGCTATTATAGCATATTCATACAAATATGTCAAACCGTTATGCAAAACAAGTGAATAATACAACAGTTGTTAATGAAGACGGCGTATTATCAAAGGAAGTAAAGCGTGTCAAATATGGTTCAATTCCTGTCCTCCTACTGAAAAAGGGGTACCCGATCTTTTTATTTCACTGCTTTTTCAATTTTTGAAAAATCGAGAAAAATGAAGAAAACCGGCAAAAAACGCCGGCTTTCCCGTGCCGATCTTTTTAGACCGCACGCCTTGGTCGGAGCGAGAGGATTTGAACCTCCGGCCTCTTGGTCCCGAACCAAGCGCTCTACCAAGCTGAGCCACGCCCCGAAAGATATACCCTTTTCGGCTTGCTTTCTGCAAGCTTTGTAAGTATATCACAATATATCGCGTTTGTCAAGTGATTTTATAAGTTTCCGTTTCACACCGTTTTCACGCTTATTTCGCCGGAATTGAGCGCGAGCCGGGAACCGTCCGGCAGGCGTATGACGAGCTCGAAATCCCTGCTTATCCGCTCGGCGGTCGCGGTGATCTTTCTGCCGCCGCGTTCGAATTCGATCTCGCGGCCTATGACAAAGCAGCGCTTTTCGTAATCTTCGTAAAATCCGCGGTACGAAAGGCATTCGCAGTATTTTTTCAACCGCTCGAGCAGATCTGCCGCCACGCGGCACACTATCGCTTTGTTTTCGCCGTCGGTCGCCGCGGCTGCGATATCTTTGAGCTCGTCGGGGAAGCCGCACTTTGGCGGGAGCAGGTTTATCCCAATGCCCAGAACTATGTAGTTGGGGCATTCCGCGCCGGGCGTGACCGACGATTCCGCAAGTATGCCGCACACCTTTTTGCCGTTTACGTAAACGTCGTTGACCCATTTTATGCCGGTCTTTATGCGACAGACTTTTTCCAGCGTTTTCGCAACTGCGACCGCCGCCGCCGCGGTCAGCAGCACGGAATCCTTTGCCGCAATGGCTGGGCGGAGCACCACGCTCATATACAGCCCCGTTCCGGCGGGCGAAAAGAACCGGCGGTCGAATCTTCCGCGGCCCGCGGTCTGCTCGCGCGCGATGACGACAGTCCAGTCCGGGCAGCCGCTTTCCGCAAAAAGCCTGCCTAGGTCGTTCGTGGAACCCAGCGTGTCGCGAAGGACGATGTTTATATCCTTCATCCCCGCGGGCAGGAATCTGCGGATCAGCTCTTCGCTCATCGCGTCCGCGCCTTTTTCCAGCCGGTAGCCGCGGTTTTGCGCCGATTCTATGACGAAACCGTCGCGCCTCAGGGAATTGACCGCTTTCCAAATATACGTTCGTGAACAGCCGGTCTCGTCCGCCACGCGCTGGCCGTTGACCCAGCTTCCGTCGGCGAGCAGTTCGAGCAGCTTTTGTTTTACCTTTTTTATCGCCATTGCGTTCACCTCGTTACGATGTCAATGATATCACACAAGGAACGCGTTGTCAACACATATGTTTTTGTGTATCATTTTTGCAAAAAAATGTTGATTTTCGGTACGCGTTGCGCTATAATAAACTGAACGAATTTGAAAGGAAGTACTTATTCATGAAAGAACTCAAAGGCGCATGCATCATAGGTCAGTCCGGCGGCCCCACCTCCGTCATCAACGCTTCCGCGTACGGCGCTATCAAAGCCGCGCTCGACAATCCCGCCGTGACAAAGGTCTACGGCGCGCTCAACGGCATCAAAGGCGTGCTCGACGATAATCTTATCGATATGGGGCTCGAAGATCCCAGTGAACTTGCGTATATGAAATACACTCCGTCTTCCGCGCTCGGCTCCTGCCGCTACAAGCTCAAATCGCCGGATGTCGACGTTACCGATTACAAACGTATACTCGAAATATTCAAAAAGTACAACGTACGCTATTTCTTCTATAACGGCGGCAACGATTCCATGGATACCTGCAATAAGATATCCAAATTCATGCTCGCCAACGGCTACGAGTGCCGCGTGATGGGCATCCCCAAGACGATCGATAACGACCTCTTCGGCACCGACCACTGCCCGGGCTACGCTTCAGCCGCTAAGTATATCGCAACGTCTCTTATGGAAATCTACCACGACGCCCGCGTTTACGACACCGGTATGATCACCGTCGTCGAGATAATGGGCAGAAACGCCGGCTGGCTCACCGCCGCCGCCTCGCTCGCTTCCTACAAGGGATGCGGCCCCGACCTCATCTACTGCCCCGAAAACGATTTCGATCTCGACGCGTGCATGGAAAAGATCAAGGACATCTACGCCCGCACCGGCAAATGCATCGTCGCCGTTTCCGAAGGCATCAAGGACAAAAACGGCAAGTATATTTCCGAATACGGCAACGACCTTTCCAACGCCAAGGACGGTTTCGGGCACGCCCAGCTCGGCGGGCTCGCCTCCTACCTCGCAAACTATATCAAATCACAGACCGGCGCAAAGGTCAGAGGCATCGAGCTTTCGCTGCTCCAGCGCTGCGCCGCGCACTGCGCTTCGCAGACCGATATCGACGAATCCTACGCCGCCGGCCGCGCAGCGGTCGAATACGCCGTGGAAGGCACGACCGACAAAATGGTCGGATTTGAACGCACGTACGAAAACGGCAAATACGTCTGCAATATAAAGCTGTTTGACCTCACTTCGGTCGCAAACACCGAAAAGAAGATCCCCGCCGACTGGTTCAACGCAGAAAAAGACGGACTCAACGAAAAATTCGTCGAATACGCGCTGCCGCTCATCCAGGGCGAGACCAAACTCGTCAAGGAAGACGGACTTCCCAGGTTCGTGCATCTCAAAAAGGTCAGAGCTACCGTATAAAGTTTCATCACGCCCGAACGCGCCTGCGTTCGGGCGTTTGCTTTGGCTTATAAAAACATCACATTGCATGCAGGAGAAAAAATCATGAAAATATCGAAGATATTATCGTTTTTGCTCGCGCTGCTTATCGCGGCGGCGTTCGCCGTTTCGTGCGGTAATCAGGGACAGGACGCTTCCGTTCCTTCGGCGGGAGATGTCAGCGAAGATCCCGCTTCGGCGGACGGAACTTCGGCTCCCGACTCCGAATCTTCCGAAGAAGTTTCCCGCGGGCCGCTCGATCATCTTGAGGACATGGCGCTCAACGGCGAGACTGTAACGTTTTTAGTGGAAAACGGGTCGGGCTCGTATATCCCCGTGGAGATAATCCCCAACGAAGAAAAAGGCGCCGCCTACGCGCCGTATGTCGCCGAGCGCAACAATATCGTAGAAGAAAAGCTCGGCTGTACCATTGTCGAAAGGCGAACCGATAATATGGCGGACGAACTCCGCCGCGCCGCCGCGAGCAAGCCGGATTTCGATATCGCTTGCCCCTATATGACTACCGGCGCTCCGCTCATAATAGAAGGGCTTTTCTACGATCTGTACGAATTTTCGGATATCATCAACTTCGACGCTCCGTACTGGGATCAGAACGCCGACAGTGATCTTACGCTGGGCGGCAAGCTCTATATGACGACCGGCGACTTTTCGCTGCTCACGATGGACGTGACGCACGTGCTTATATTCAGCAAGGGGCTCGTTGAAAAATACGGCCTGGAAAGTCCCTACGAGCTCGTTGAAAAAGGCGAATGGACTATGGATAAAATGGTCGAGATGGCGCATCAGGTCACCTTTGACGACAACGGCGAGCCCGGCCTGCAGTATACCGATACCATCGGTCTGCTGTGCAACAACAACTACGCCAATTCGTTCTATATCGGCTCAGGCGAAAAGTTCGTCGCCAAAGATAAAAACGGCGTGCCGGTGCTTGCGTTCGAGGGCGAAAGGCAGACAGACGTCACCAAAAAGATTTTCGATATCTTTCACGACGAAATGATACTCAACAAAGAAAACTTCAACGCGCAGGCGATCGCCGACGGCTTTGAAAACTGTTACTGGGCCGCACGCGACAGGCTCGCCAACGACGGCGCTCTGTTCTGCACGACTTCTTTGGAAGGCGTGTTCAACCTTTCGATGTACGACGCGAATTTCGGCCTGCTCATCACGCCAAAGTACGCAAGGGAGCAGGACCGCTATTATTCGTATATTTCGGTAATATACGCCACGGGCTGCGTGATCCCGGCGGGCAACGAGGAACCCGAAAAAGCCGCGCTGCTTCTGGAAGCGCTCAACGCCGCCTCGACAGATACGGTCAAGTTCAATTATTACGAGCGCATATTCAAGCTCCAGAAGGTAAGAGACCAGGAAGACAGCGATATGCTTGACCGCATTTTTGCCAGCCGCGTTTACGATATCGGTTCCATATTCAACTGGGGCGGAGCGCGCGATTTCATAATGAACGTGGCGCGCGGCGCGTCGTTCGATTACGTGTCGTCGCTCGAAGCGTCCCGCGGCAGGATGGAGTCTCAGATACAGGATACGGTCGATTTCTTCAGCGGAAACTGAATTTAAAAAGCAAAGACCGTATTTATCCGCCGTATCACGCGCTTTCGTCGCTTTAATATGTTAATTTCTATTGACATTTATGGGTTTTGTGATATAATCAAGGTAAATTATAATACAAGGAGGAACATCAATGAAAGCATTAAAACTCGTTTCGCTCATCCTTGCTGTCCTGCTTGCGCTCACGCTGGTCGTTTCCTGCTCCAACAGCGGGAACGAAAATTCCGACCAGCCCGCCGGCGAAAGCAATACGGAACAGCCTTCCGGCGAAGATTCCGTTCCCGCAGAATCTTCCGAGGAAGTATCCCGCGGTCCTCTCGATCATCTCGATGATCTCGCGCTCAACGGACTCACCATCACCTTCCTCGTCGAAAACGGCGCGCTCGGCTATCCTTCTGTGGAAATAATGCCTAACGAAGAAAACGGCGCCGAGATCGCAAGCTCCGTACTCGAAAGGAACAATCTTGTAGAAGAAAAGCTCGGCTGCACCATAGCCGAAAGACGTACCGACAATATGGCGACCGAACTGCGCAGCGCCGCTCTGGACGTTCCCGATTTCGACATCGCATGTCCGTATATGACTACCGGCGCTCCCCTCATTATGGAAGATCTGTTCCTTGATCTTTACGAATTCAAGGATATCATCAATTTCGACGCGCCCTACTGGGATCAGAACGCCGACGCCGACCTTTCTTTCGGCGACAAGCTTTATATGACTACCGGCGACTTTTCGCTGCTCACCATGGACGTCACCCACTGCATGATCTTCAATAAGAACGTGCTCAATAACAACCGTCTCGAAAGTCCTTACGAACTTGTCGAAAACGGCGAATGGACTATGGATAAAATGCTTGAGATGGCGCGTGCGGTCACTCAGGATACCGACGGCGTCGACGGCCTTTCCTACAAGGACACCATAGGTCTGTTTATCAACTGGAACTATTCCAACTCGCTTTATATCGGTTCCGGTGAAAAATTCGTCACAAAAAGCGCGGAAGGCGTTCCTCAGCTCGCTTTCGCGGGCGAACGTCAGGTCGACGTCACTAAGAAGATATTCGATATTTTCCACGACGAAAAAGTCATATATGACGAGGGCTTCAACAGCCAGGCGATAGCCGACGGCTTCAAGAACTGCTACTGGGCGGCTCGCGACAGACTCGGCAACGACGGCGCTCTGTTCGTCACCATCTCGCTTTCCGACGTTCTCAACCTCGCCGATTACGACTGCAACTTCGGTATGCTCATCACGCCCAAATATACCAAGGATCAGGATAGATACTATTCCTACATCTCGGTCATCAAAGCCACCGGCTGCGTGATCCCCGTGAGCAATCCCGAACCCGAAAACGCCGCGATCCTGCTCGAAGCCATGAACGCCGCCTCCACCGCAACGGTCAAGTTCGACTACTATGAACGCATTTTCAAGCTTCAGAAAGCTCGCGACCAGGAAGACAGCGATATGCTCGACCGTATCTTTGCAAGCCGCGTTTACGATATCGGCTCCATATTCAACTGGGGCGGCGCGCGCGATTTCATTGCCAACGTAGCCAACGGCTCGTCGTTCGACTATATGTCTTCGCTCGAATCCGCTCAGGGCAAAATGGAAACCGAAATGCAGGACACCGTCGATTACTTCAGCAACTGATATAACTTATTTTACATAGAACAAGGAGAACAAAAATGCCACTCGTAACTAGTACCGAAATGTTCAAAAAGGCGTACAACGGCGGTTACGCCATCGGCGCGTTCAACGTCAACAATATGGAGATCGTACAGGCCATAACCGAAGCGTGCAAAGAAGAACACGCTCCCGTTATCCTGCAGGTATCCAAAGGCGCCCGCGCATACGCCAACCATACTTACCTCGTCAAACTCGTCGAAGCCGCCGTCATCGAATGCCCCGAGATCCCCATCGTGCTGCATCTTGACCACGGCCCCGATTTCGAGACCTGCAAAGCGTGCATCGACGGCGGTTTCACCTCCGTCATGATCGACGCTTCTTCTAAACCTTTTGCCGAAAATATCGAGATCACCAAAAAGGTCGTCGAATACGCTCACGCCCACGGCGTGGTCGTCGAAGCCGAGCTCGGCACTCTCGCCGGTATCGAAGACGAAGTAAAAGTCGAACACGGTGCTGAATCCTATACGCATCCCGAAGAGGTCGAAGAATTCGTTTCCAGGACCGGCTGCGACTCGCTCGCAATAGCCATCGGCACCTCGCACGGCGCTTACAAATTCACCGCCGCTCAGTGCACACGCAACGAGGAAGGCATACTCGTCCCGCCTCCTCTCCGTTTCGACGTGCTCAAAGAGGTCGAAAAACGCCTGCCCGGGTTCCCCATAGTGCTCCACGGTTCGTCTTCCGTTCCTCAGGAATACGTCAAGATGATCAACGAAAACGGCGGCGCAATGCCCGACGCGGTCGGCATACCCGAAAGCCAGCTCCGCGAAGCTGCGCGCAGCTCCGTCTGCAAGATCAACATCGATTCCGACCTCCGTCTCGCCATGACCGGCTCGATCCGCAAGTTCTTTGCCGAACATCCCGATAAATTCGACCCGCGCGAATATCTCAAACCCGCGCGCGCCAATATCAAGGAACTTGTTCGCCATAAGCTCGTCGACGTGCTCGGCTGCAGCGGAAAAGCGTAAATCAAAACAAAAAACGGGCGCCTTTGCAAAAAAGGCGCCCGTGTTTTCCGATAACATTTATCAGAAAGGAGAAATAAATATTGGATAATTCGATACCCGTTATAGAAGGCGATCTTACTCCGATAACCGACGAGACCTTGAATTACGTGTTCGGCTCGCTGTTCCGTAAAGCCAGGATCTATTATATTATTTTATTTCCTGTTATTACTGTAATGTGCGGCATGCTCGCCGTTTATGATTTCATGAAAGGTTATACCGCTACCGCCGTTTTATATATAGTTCTCGGAGTTATTTTCGTGCTGTTCTGCGCGAAAACACTTATTTTGGATATCCCAAAGAAAATAAAGGCCTGCGTTTCGCAATTCCGTAAAAATCACCCGGGACCCGAGCACTACGTGTATTATCCCGACAGACGCGTTATGTCAGACTCCGAAAACTCAGCTACGGTGCGTTATGATGAGGTCTTCAAGGCGAAAGAACTGCATGATTGCTGGCTTTTTTATATGGGTGAAAAAAACGCCTGGGACTTGTTGTATTGTGCAAAAGAATGTTTTTCAGAACCCGGACATTACGAAAAAGCCGTTGAACTGCTGCTTTCAAACGTGCCCGAAAAGAATATTAAACGCCTCAAATAAAAATACAAAACGCCCTGGGCTTGTACCCGGGCGTTGATTTTAATTATAAAGTCAAAAATCATCGGAAAAATACATACCGGCTTTGATCGTCTCGGCGGCTTTGCACGCCACGGCGCGCAGCCGCTTTTCGGCGTCTTCCTTATCTATCTGCACGGGCGATTCGGCGTAAGACGCAAAAATACCGCTCACTCCCATATCCGCAAGCGGCGAAACGTCGCCTTTCACGCTTCCGCTTATAATGTAGCACGGCTTGCGGTGCACCTTGCACAGCTCTGCCACGCGCGCGGGGAGCTTTCCGTGTGCGGTCTGGGAATCGGTCCTGCCTTCGCCCGTAATGACTATATCGGCTTTTACGACCTTTTCTTCAAGACCTACAAGCCGCTCTATGACGTCGAACCCTAAAACTATCTTTCCGCCCAGAAAAGCGGCGATCCCGCCGCCGAGCCCTCCCGCGGCGCCGCTCCCGGGCAGGGAATTGACGTCGACCGGCAAAAGCGACGCAAGATGTTTCATGCCGTCGTCCAGCCGAAGCGCCTCTTCGGCGGTGGCGCCTTTCTGACGCGAAAAAGTCAGCGCCGCGCCGTCTTTGCCGTAAA
The DNA here is from genome assembly GCA_017429165.1 of Clostridia bacterium. Taxonomy (GTDB): domain Bacteria; phylum Bacillota; class Clostridia; order Oscillospirales; family CAG-382; genus UBA1206. The sequence continues at coordinate 60,834 of JAFRPL010000037.1, read as the reverse complement.
ACGGCGTGTCAACGTCCGTGCAGGCGAAGACGTTCGTATTCTTGAGTATCGGGAAAAGCGAAGACGTGTCTATGCGTTTTATTTCGCGCAGGTTCCTGCCGGTGGGAATGAACGAATAATCCGAATAAAACTTAACGCCAAGCGCGCACGCCATGCCGCAGCCGCCGTCATTGGTGCCGCTGCCTCCCAGACCGAGATAAATATTTTCGGCTCCGTTCACCGCCGCTGAATATATGAGCTGCCCCACGCCGTAGGACGTTGCGCGCATCACGTCTTTGCCGAACCGCAGTCCGCACGCGCGCGCCGATTCTATATAGGCGTCGCCGTTTATAAAATGGTATTCCGCTTCCGTTTCGCCGAAAAACGCGTCCTTTACCTTTGCCGTTCGCTTTTCCGCGCCTTCCGCGCGCGCTATCACGCTGCCGAACCCGTCGCCGCCGTCGGAAACGGGGCAGACTTCGACTTCACGGATCCCGCCTTCAATGAGACCGGATCTTATAATATCTCCTGCTTTTGCGGAAGAAAAACTGCCTTTGAACGAATCGCAGGCGACAAGTATCTTCAAAACGCATCACCCTGTATAGATTTTATATCCGTTTTGCGCTTTTGTCAATGATAATATTTGACAAATCCGTACAGGTGTGGTACAATAACAATAAATATGAGGTAAGGAGTTTAATAATGAAAGCTATCAACCTGCTTCCCAAGATATTCACCAACCGCGCATACGATAACGCCGGAATGAAAATGGGCGACAACGACGGCCCCGCCTACGTCGTCTACGGCGCTTTAGGCAGCGGCAGATGTTCTATGGATATCGATTTTTCTTCACTCGAAATACAGAACGTCCGCGCTTCCGACGGAAAGACCGTCAACGGCTATATGTTCTTAGGGTGCGACATCTATTCCGGCAGCAGCTGGATCAACTGCTTCGACACCGGTTTCTGCTACAGCGGCAACCCCGGCAGATGGCACCTTTTTTACAATATATACGACCCCGCGGAAGGCGTTCCCGGCTGGTACGAATCTAATATCACGCTCGACGGCGTGCATAACTACCGCCTGGAACTCGACACGCTCCGCATAGACGGATATGCCGTGATCTCGGTATTCGACCTTGACGAAAAAGTATACGCCGATATCAGAACGTTCCCTGTAAAGGGACTTTGCGCAAGCGGACGCGATACCGCCTGCCTTATGAATTTCGCGCTCGATTATCCGCCTGATACCAAATTCGACAGATCCGGCGCTCCTTCGGAAGACTTCGCCGAGATAACGCTCTATAACACCGACGAAGGGCTCAAGCTCAAAAACATCTGCGTGACAAACGCGCGCATATGGTACGGCGGCAGGGAACACGCGTGGCTCGATAAATACACCGATCACCGCGGACTGTGGCCCGATATTTCGTTCGGGCAGTTCGATTACGACTGCACGCGTGTCACTTTCGGCCATAAGATCACTGACAGCGAATTCGTCGTCGACCTCGATATGAACAGATAAAAGAGAATAGATAAATAAAAAAAGCACGCAAAGCGTATACCTTGCGTGCTTTTTCTCATTTTTTGTGCGAAACGTAGTTCTTCTTGAGCGTCATATCGGCTTTGTTGACTGCGGCGGTATAGTTGGCTTCGGCGATCTCAAGCTCGGTTTCGGTGCAAAGCTTGCGGGCGTAGCGGGCGAGCGCTATCAGCAGCTCGTTCGCCGCGTGATCGAGCTCAAAGCGCGAAAGCTGCTCTTCCACGTATTCGCGCCGTCTGCGTTCGGCGTCTTCGGCGGCGTTTCTCATCGCCCTGCGCATCAGCGCTGCGATCACCGCGCCTATAACGCCCGAGGAAGAGAATATTATCGCAAGCGCCTCTGTGATATAGCTCATGCCCCTATCTCGTAAATAAGAGCCGCTATAAGCTCAAACGCCCTCTTTATACAGCTTATAAACGTCTTCATGTATCTTCGTCACCGTTCCTTTTGCCGTATTGTTTGACAAGGTTGTGCGCGTAGACAGTTGCTCCCGCACACAAAAGCCCTTGTGCGGCTCCGCAGGCGACTAGCTTTACGAGCCCGTCCGCGCTTTCGGGAACGCCGCACGCGACGAGCCATACGAGCGCAAGCGCAATGCCCGCTATGCCGAGTATGAAAGGGATCTTCCAATCCGCTACCGACGATCTTTTGAGCGTTTCGCCTATGATATACAACAGCGGCAGCAGCGAGATGAGTTCCGGTTTTATGTATTCGTACAGATCCATATTCGGCCTCCCGCTATTTCAACGTGTTTTCCTTGCCGCCCGCCGCGGTTTTCGCCGCGCTCACGGCGCCGGATACCGCGCTTTCAGTCGCTTTGGCGCTCTTTTCCGGCGGATTGCTTGCCGTAAAGCGCGCTATGACGGCGTCGCTTATACCGCATTCGCGGCAGCATCTCACGAACTGCTCGTATGTTTCGCATTTTTCACGGCAGAACTGCATCTGCGCGTTTTGCGCGGCGGTTTTCGCCTTTTTGTCCGCGTCCGGGTCGCCTGCGCGCCTGTAGTCGGCGCGCGCTCGGTCATAGACGGTTTTATACGTTTTTTCCGATTGCGCGGCGATCTCGCTCGCCTTATAGTCAGACTGCGTGGGGACGAAGAAACCGTAGCTTCCGAGCGCCAGCTTAAGGTCGCGCATATAGCTTTCGTCTATGCCGTTTTCGCTTTCGAGCTCTTTGAGGTAATCGTTAACGGCCGCGGCTTCGCTCACGGTGCTCACGGTCCCCGACGCGGTGCGGCTTGATACTATCTGCTTTGCAAGCTGAGATGCGGTCTGTTTGGGAACGTATCCGCCGCTTTTGTTTCCGCTTGCGGAACTTTGCGAAGAGCTCGAAGCTTTCGCCTTCTCCAGCTCGTACCGGCGCTTCTTTTCGGCTTCACTCGCTTCGTACGCGCGTTTCTTTTCAGCCTCTGCCGCTTCGTATTCGCGCTTTTTGGCTGCTTCGGAAGCGTTGAACTCTCTTTCCTTTTGAGCCGCGGCTTCGGCGAGCTCGGCCTTTATGCGCGCCAGCGTGATATTGTATTCGCGCTCGGCACGCTCGCTTTCGGTCTCGCGCCTGTAACGCTCGTTATCGCGGTCGGCTTCGTACCTCGTCTTCGCCTCTTCCGCGGCTTCGGCGTAGGCGCGCTGATTTTCGGCGTCTGCCTTTTCGGCGTAGTCTTTGTCCAGCACGGAAATAGCGTTTTCGGCGCCGGCCCTTGCGGCATCTTCGCTTTTGCGCCTGCCTTCGGCGAGCGAGGTCGCCTTTTTTGCAAACGCCAGCGAACGGTCGATATATTCCTGCTCGGCTTCGCCGGAACGCGCGAGCCCGCGCGACGCCATATACTGATCGGCATTTTTGGCGAGTATGCGGTCCTGCGCAGACGCCTCGTTCAGCCCGTCGCGGTACGATTTTTCGATCTCCGCAAGTTCACTGTCGCGGCGTTCTTTTATGCGCTTTACGGCGCTTTCGTAAAACTGTCGGTAATTCTTGAGCGCGTCTGTTTCGCCCAATTTCTTTTTTGCCTCGTCCAGATAATCCTTATAATCCATTGTTTACTCCTTTGTCGTCAAATGTGATGCCGTATCCCAGTATCTTCAGTTCCTTGCCGGGCGGACATTTAAACTCCACCGAAATACCGCTCACGTTGGGGATATAGAACGGCAGCGCGACAGATACCGCGTTCCCGTGAAGCGCCTGATCGACCTCGAAATACTGTTCCGAACTGAAAACCCCGCTTTCCCCGGGCCAGTATACTTTCACGCTCCCGGCGGTGACGTAACCGGCTTCTACAGTGAGGTTTATGAAATGAACGTCTTTAAGCGCACAGCTTCCCAGCTCGCTGTAATGCGTTTTGTAACTTGCGCTGCCCGAACGCTCGGATGAAGTCATGCGCTTTATGTATTCGCCCTTAACGGCGAAAACGCTGCCGAACGCTTCGAACACGTTAGTCATACCGCCTGCGGAAAGTCTGTACCATTTCTGCGTGGCGTAATTGAACACCGCCGTCATCGTCGCGCCCACAAAATACAGCTCGCTCAAAGAGGGAAGTTCAAATAGCTTTGCGCCCGTTGCGTAAGCGTACGTTTCGGGAAGTATCATATCGTTCACCGCGCCCGAAATGCATACCGCGTTCTTTTCGTTTTCAACAGTGGAAGGCCGCCAGATATTCACTCCGTCTCGGCACAGAGTCGCCGCCAGCCCGTTCATAACGCACGAACTGCCGTATATCAGGTTCCCTTTGCGCGGATGAAGCGGATATACCGGGAACGAAGCGACTGTTTTTCCCGAAGTCATCGTCTTCATCTCGCAGTACGAATAATACGCAGAATCGGCGGTGAATATCAGCTGCCGGTCGTATTCCTGGACCATATCGGTTATGGGCGCGCTGCCGACCGAAGTGTAGTTCGTTACGGGGAAATACTCGGCGCTCGGCACGCCGTCGGCAAGCTCGCTGTGGATCCGTATGCACGGGCGGTCGGGATTGTTCCACAGAAAAACGCGCTCGTCGGCGTTGGAGCCGAAAAGCATGGCGTTCTTGAACTTGCAGAAATCGCTCCTGCCCGAACTGCCCGTGTCGTATGTGATCTCGAGCGTGTTCACGCCGGCGTCCGGGATATTCGTCATCGTGACCGTGCCGTTCGCCGTGTCGCAGCTGTAGTCGCTCGCGGCGCATTCCTCGCCCCCGAGCGTCACTTTGATCACGGCGCTTATGTCCTTTTCGGCAAGATGAAAGCATGCGTCGGTCCCGTTGGGTGAAAATTGCTGCCTTCTCGCGGAACTCAGCATATTGACCGCTTCGTACGCAGTCCCTTCGCCGTCAGGCGCCGTGGATACCGAAATAAGCGGTATGTATCCGGTTGCGCTTTCGAACGTGCTGCCGTCGTAGCGGAAATATCCGGTGTCGCAAAGCGCGTAGAGCTTGTCTTCGTATTTAAAAAACGCGGCTCTCGACGCGCCGGATGCGTCTTCCGAAGTCATCGTCATATTGTCCGGATCGCAGTCGTAGATGTTTCCGCCTGCAAGGAACACTATCGCGTTCCTGCCGCAAAGCGTACCCGCCCAGCACGCCTTGATTGCCGCCGGCGAACGGATAAAGTTTTCGAACCCTTTGCTTTTGCAGAGGGAACCGCCCGCATCGACGACGAAATCGACGGCGCTTTCGGCGCATATCGCGTCCTTGGCGTACCGGTCAAGTCCGCCGAACGATCTGTAATAAACGCTTCTCTTAGCCATCAGTACGCCTCGCTTATCGGCCCCGCTTTCGCCGGAGCCGCGCCGTGATAGATCTCAAAAGTCATATCGTATATCTTTTGCAGGATCTGCGCAGTCTTTACGTCGTAGCGAAGCGCCAGGAATGTCGCCGCTCTTAGCGGAAGAACGTTGTACGCGACCGCCGATACCGCTGTGACGGATTCTTCAAAGCTCGTAACAACGGACGGCGTGATATCGTTATTCGAAAATTCGCGGTTTATCTTGTTCACTTCGTGGATCGCCGCGTTTATGCAGTCGAGCGCGCCGGGGCGGCAACGTTCGGAAATCTGCTCCTGCGCCCCCAGACTCCCGTTGATACCCAGGAACGAAGTCATTATGGAAAATATCTTTTCCGCGCTTACGCTCACCTCGGTCTTTATCACCCAGTTATCGTTCATAATAGCTCCTTTCGTTATGGCGCGTCCGCGGCTTTTCGCCGCGGAACGCGCATTTTTTTGCCCTTGAGGGGTCGGATTTCCGGACCCTTAAGCGGTCGTCACGCCGGAATATATCGCGGCGACGCCTACGGCGCAGGATTTGACGGTCGTAGCGGAGTTGGGCGTCACTTTTACGTAGACTTTTCCGTCAGCGTTCTTAACGAATCCGGACTCGACCGAGAAGACGCACATGCCGTTCTTGGCGAGCGTGTGGTTCACTTCGCTGAAGCCGTTGTTTTCCTTGGCGGCGAGCAGCTTGACCTGGACCGTGGCGGCGTTGCCGTTCTTGACCATTATGTAGCAGGTCTCGTCGCTCGCGGGGAAGACGGTCTCAAAGGTCTCGGCGGTGCCGGCGGTTTCGGAAACGCCTTCCGCAAAAGCAGCATTCTTTGCGGTGTTGGAAGGGTTGACGTAGGTGGGGGTTACGGTGATAGCCATTGTGTTATTCTCCTTTCAGTCAGTTTATATGCTGTTTCCGCCGTCGATGACGGGAGCGCAGACAAGTTCGCCCGGCTTTATGACTTTTGCCCCGAAGACGATCCTGCCGCGCACGGCGGTGTCGAACGAATCTTCCATGCGGTCGATGACCTGGGTGTCGAGTATCTGCTCGGCGTAGCCGATGGCGGAATACGAACCGGCGAGCGCGTAGTAGGTGGTGCCGTAGTTGGAAAGCTGGTTCGAAACGTAAAGATCGCAGCCCAGCTCGTCGGTGTAGCCGATAGCGCCGGTGCCGTTTACGCCTTCGTTTACCGAAAACTTGATCCCGGCGAGTATGAGCTTTGTCTTGAGGAAAGGCGGGATGACGATCCACGACTGGCCGTCGGGGACGTTGGCTTTTTCGAGCGCCTCTTTCATTTCGGCGACTACCTGAAGCGCGTTGGCGGGAGTGACCGTCGCGGAAGCGAGCGTGGTCCCGGCCTGTCCGTAAAGGCCCAGCACATATGAATCCACGCTCTTTTTAAGGTTGTAGCTCGCGCGCTTGGTCTGCGAATCCTTGAGCCCTATCGAGCTGCGCAGCGCCTCAAGATCGCTGACCTTGAAAGCGAAGTACTTATCCTGGTCGATGTTGAGCTTTATGGCGTTGTCGTCGATCTCTTCATAGCTGACAGTGCCGTTGTAGCTGCCCACCGCGGGATCGTTGAGCCCGATGAAAGTCACCGAATCGCCGGAGTTCTTTATATCGCCCGCGAACGAGGTGTTGCATATTTTGTTGGCAATGAGATTGTCTTCGTTGGTGCGGAGTATTTCCGCGGAGATGATCTTTTCTATAGAATTGTAATTGGACATTTTACCGTTCCTTTCTTATGATTTCCATTTTTTCATGGAACTTATGATCTTTGCAAAGTTGTTCTTCACCGCTGCGGGAGGCATTTTTTCCACTTCGCTTTCGGTGAAAGCAGGCTCTTCGGCTCTGCCGGGCGCGACGGGGACTGATCTCGCTTCGTTCCGTGCATTGATCTCGTCGCTCGTCTTGCCGCCGGCGGCGACCGAAAAGGCGTAAGCGTACGCGAGCGGTATACCGTCCGCAACGTCTTCCCAGACGCGCTGCGGTACCGTTTCCGGCGTAACGCCGGGGAAAGCTTTGATGAACGTTTCGAGCTCTTTGTCGAACTGCTCTCTTTCGCGCATCCTGCGTTTTTCCTCACGGTAGCTGCGCTTTATCTTTTCGGCTTCCGCCGCTTCGGTCTGAAGCTCGGGCGGGTACGATCTGAACCTTTCGCTGCGCGCGTTTTCGGCTTTTTCCGCAATGTCGAGCAGAAACGCCTCGGCGGATCTGCCTTCGCTTTCGGCGAGATCTTCAAGTATTTCCATCAATCGTTTCTTTGTCATCTGTCAAACCTTTCTCATAGTTTTCCCGTATCTCGTTTATCAGCTGATCCTTGGAAGCCAGCAGGTTTTCGGGCAGCCGTTCAAGATACTGTATTATGTTTATGTGTCCGCCCTGAAGCAGATTGTCCAGCGTGTTCAGGCAGGCGATCTCGGACCAGTACGCCGAAGGCCCGACGTCTATCCTGCACTTGAACAGCGCGTCGCGTTTTTCACCCAGACTGAAACGCGCGTATCCGCCTTCCGTTTCTATAAGGCGCCCCTCGCCGTAATAGGCGGTTATGAAATCGAGCCACACAAGCCCAATATCTTCTATAAAGCGGTAAAACTGACGCTTTACGCTTTCAAGCGGAAGCGTGGACGCCTTTTGCAGCGCGAGGATGGCGGAAGTGTTGTTGGGCTCCACGTCGCCGAGAGCCGTGTCGGTCGCGCCTAAGCATTCCTTGGTCGCCGACATGGCCATATTTATGACTTCCAGCATACCGGACTGCATCTGCCCGGGGAGTATCACTTTGGCGACGTCGTTGACCGGGCCGTCGACCTTGATCGCTTCGCCTACGCGGTTGGACCAGTCTTCGAGCACGGTACCGTCGTACACCACCTTGGAAAAAGCGGTGTCCATCATATGCTTCATCACCATCGCGTAGCCCTTGTTGATGAATATCTGGTTTTCGGTCAGCCCGGTCGCGACAGCCTCGCCGTGCCATGAATTCTTGGATTTCGTCCAGTTCATCACGGCGATCGGGTAATCGCGAAGCCCTGTCTCGGTCTCGCCGCATATCACCGCGTCGCGCGTGGATTTGCGGTAGCGGATCCTGCCGTCCCCGCCCCGCCACAGCTTTATGAGCGAAATGCACCGGGTGTTTTCGAGCTCGATCTTCGAAAGATCGCCGCTGCCGCAGTCGTTCGCGGTGTCGGGCTTTATCTTTGCGATCTCTTCTTCCGGTCTTCCGTTGCGCCTCGCCTGGGTTTTCAGGTCGTCTACGTGTTCGCGCGCGGATATGAGTATCCACGGCTGCTTCTGCACGCAGCGGCTGTTGGGGTTCCCGAAAAACACGTCGGTGTTATCCACCAGCACGGTGCGGAAATCGCCTTTGAGCTCCTGGCCGGTTTTTACGCCGGCGTCCCAGTAGGTGTACGCCACCGCGTCGCCGCTCAGCGCCGCATCGTGGAGCGCGTCGTCCATAAGCTCTTCCATGCGCATATCCTCCCAGCTCCGCTGTGCGATGCCGTTGAGCATCTTCTCGTAGCCGGCGGCAGTTTCTCTGCCGACGGGAAGTCCTTCGCCGAAAGGTTCGGCGAAAGAGAATTTCATTGCCACGGACGTGGAAAGTATGGAAGAGGAATAGTAGTTGATTATGCGCTTGAAGATGTTGAACACCGGGCGAGGAAGATTGCCCGATCTCACGCTTTCCCACTGGTCGCCGCGGTAGAACCGCTCGTTGGAAGCGACCTTGTTGTACAGATCAAGCGAAGTGTTGTACTCTTTCCCGCTTTCGTAAAGCTTCCATTCGTCGGTGGTCGGAGTTTTGTTTTTCATACGTGTCGTTTTCTCCTAACATTCAAAATAATCGTCGTTTCCGGCATTTATCCTGCGGCTGCCGAAACTGTACGTACCGCCCGTGTCGGGCGGTGTCCTCGGTTCGCAGCGCGGTTCGCGTGACATCACCGCGTAGCGAAGCGCTTCAGGCGCGTGCGTTATGTCGTGCGGAGCGTCCGAAGCGTCCTCGCTCGTATCCGGGTCGAAAGCCAAAGAGGGGAGACACCTTATGAGTTCTTTGCACGACCTCGTGATATGCAGCTTAGGAATTCCGTCTTCGGCGCCCGGGCGCAGGTATTCGCGCATCACGCGCCAGCCCGGTATACGCGCGCTGTCGGCGCGCCGCAGTCCTTTCAGACCCGCTTCGGTCATTATCTGCACGCCGCTTTTGCCGCTGTCCTGCCGCCTGTTCCAAAGGTCGGGCGACGCCACCGTGTAACGGATATTCTCGTTTTCGGGCGTCGCTCTGATTATCGCCGCCGCTGCTTCCGAAAGTATAAGATTCGGCTTGCAAAGCTCGCGGTAAACTACCAGTCGTCGTTCGGGCGTGACGGCGATCCACAGGCAGGCGGTCATATCCAGCCCGTAATCGAGCGCGCGGAACTTTACCCATTCGGAAGACGGACGAAGGTCGGGGATAACGTGTTTCGCCTCGTCGAATTCGGGGAAAAACATACCTTCGAACGAATTCCAGTCGCCGTAAAGCATGGCGCGCTTTCGCGTTTCGGGCAGGGCTTCGAGCGTGCGCAGATATCCGGGGTCGTGTTCCATAAGAAACGTGTTGTCGTACACCAGACTCTTTATGAACACGTAATCGGCGGGGTTTTCGTTAAGGCGGTATTCACGGTCTATGAACAGCCGCTTTACCCAGTTGTTGCCGACTCCTCCGGGATTGCAGGTGAAATACATTCGCGGCGTGAACGGCTTGGTCATCGAGCCGGAAACGCGGTTGCATTCGGTAAGGCACAGGAACTGAAAATAAGTGAACTGCGTGGCTTCCTCCATCCCTATGACCTCGTACGCCTGGCCCTGATACTGCAGTACGTCCGATTCGGAATCGAGATAGCCGAGCTTGATGCGGCTGCCGTTGGGAAAGTCGAATTCTTTTGCCGAATCCTTGTAAACGGCGACTCCGTTCAGCAGCGCGCGCAGGGGAATGATGTGGTTTTCCCGCAGCTCCCCCAGAGTGCGCCTAAGCAGCAGTATGTTTATACCCGCGTACCTTGCGGCGAGAAGTACGAGCTTTATCCGCATCGCCCACGATTTCCCGCCTCCTCGCGCGCCGCCGTAAGCGGTGTATTTGGCTTTGGATTTAAAGAATTCCAGCTGTTTGGGGTTGGGAAGGATGTCAAATTGTTTCAGCATAGCGTGCTATTCGCTCCATTCTTCAGCCAGGCCGCGCAATATCAGCGTGGAACAGTTCATATCCTCGGGCTTGTCACGGTATCCGTGGTCGTTCCTGAGATCGAACGCAAGCACTGCCGCGGGTATCTTGCCGCGGTAAGCCAACTGCTTTTTAGCGGCGGCGATACGCGTCTTGGCGTTTTTTACCGCGCGTGAAGTGTTCTTGCCGCTTTCAAGCTCATTGAGCTCTTCGCGCGTGATGCCGAGGTAAGCCGCGAGCGATTCGGTATCGGGTACCGTCGCGGGGTTCTGCAAAAGATATTTGTCGAAATAATCCGCAATGAGGTTTTCGAGCGAGGATATCTTAAACGGGTATTTTTTCATTTCTTTCTCCTCTCTGTGCCTTACCGTTTTTGTGCGGGCAAAAGACTTCGGCCGCGCCGGCTGCGATCCGGTCCCGCCCGTCACACTTTCATTCTAAACCCGGTTTTGCGCCGTTTCAACGCAACGAACATATGTTCGTATACTTACACAAAAAAACATGCCCGCGTTTGGGCATGTTTTACAAAATGCGTTTTTAAAGCGTTTATATGTGTTTATCTTCTTTTCCAGACCGCGGGTGAGAAGAGAAGCAGCATCGGGAATATCTCAAGTCTGCCCACGAGCATGTCGAAGATGAGCACTATCTTCACGTAAAACGGGAAAAATCCGTAGTTGCAGGTAGGTCCGACGAGATTCAGACCGGGGCCTATGTTGTTTATGTTCGCGATCACGGCCGTTACGTTGGTAGTGAAATCATAACCCGCAAACGACACTATGAAAACCGAAACCACGGAGATGATTATAAGAGTGGAAAAATACACCGTCACGCGGTTGAGCGTTTCCTGTTCCACCGGCTTGCCGTCCTGTTTAACGGTTACGACGCTCTGCGGATGCAGCATCCGTTTTAGTTCCGCTTTAAGCGATTTCAAAAGCAGTATCGCGCGCGTGACTTTCAGACCGCCGCCGGTAGAACCCGCGCAGGCGCCGAGCATCATCAGCGCCACGAGTATGAACTTGGAAAGTTCAGGCCACGCGTCGAAGTTGGCGGTGGAATAACCTGTGGTCGTGATAATTGCGTTTACCTGGAAGAACGAATGCTTGAGCGCTTCGCCGAAAGATTCGTACAGATGAGCGATATTCGTGGCGATCACGGCGGTCGACGCGGCTACTATGCACAGATACGTCTTGAATTCGCCGTTTTTGCGCACCTGGCGGAATTCACGCAGTATCATAAGGTAGTAGATGTTGAAGTTTATGCCGAACAGCATCATGTAAACCGCAATGACGATCTGACAGTACGAAGAGTACGACGCGATACCGGAGTTCAGCAACGCAAAGCCGCCGGTGCCGGCCGTGCCCATCGAAAGCGTGAACGCGTCGAATAGCGTCATGCCTCCGAAGAGGAGCAGCACCGTCTCGGTCAGCGTCAGCCCGAAATATATGCCGTAAAGTATGCGTGCCGAAGAATGTATGCGAGGAGTTATCTTGTCCACGGTAGGTCCCGTGCTTTCAGCGCGCAGGATATGCAGACTCATTCCGTTGCCCTTGCCGAGCGGCGCTATGGCTATTATGAATACGAGTATTCCCAAACCGCCCATCCAGTGCAGGAACGAGCGCCAGAAGAGTATCGATCTCGAAAGGCATTCCACGTCCGAAAGTATGGAAGCGCCGGTGGTCGTAAGGCCGGAAACCGTCTCGTAGAGCGCGTCGAGATACGAAGGTATCTCGCCCGAGATAACGAACGGCAGCGCGCCGAGCAGGGAAACGACGACCCATGAAAGCGATACGATTATAAAGCCCTCGCGCGCGTATATCGCCTTGTCTTCGGTCTTTATGCGGGTGAGCAGCACGCCTGAAACCGCCATTATCGCTATCGTCACGCCGAACCCCAGCGCAGGCAGCCATTCGGCGTACAGCAGGCCTATGCCCAGCGACGGTAACAGCAGCGCCGCGACAAGCAGCAGTATCTTGCCTAAGTAATTGCAGGTGATCTTTATGTTCATTCGGCTTTCACCGCGTCCTTTTCAAAAATGTCTTTAAGGTCGCTTATCGGGTGTTCGGCGTCGGTGACCGCTATGATTATGTCATGCGGTTTTATACAGTCGTCGCCGCGGGGGATGATGATCTGATAATTGCGGCTTATGCACGCGATCAGAACGTTTTGCCTTACGTTCAGTTTGGAAAGAGGCACGTTGAAATACGGCGCGCTGTCGGGAGCCAGGAACTCGAGCGCTTCGACCTTGCCGTTGACTATGCGGTGAAGAGAACGCACGCTTCCTTCGCCGCTGTTGCTCTTGGCGCGGATATAGCGCACGATTTCGTTGGCTACAAGGTCCTTGGGGCAAACGATGCTGCCTATGTCGGTGTCGCTGAACAGCTTGGCGTATTCGGTACGGTCGATCTTAGAAACCGTTTTTTCAACTCCCAGACGGCCCACGTACATCGAAATTATTAGATTTTCTTCGTCTATGCCGGTGAGCGCGATGACCGCGTCGGCCCTGCCCACGCCCTGCGATTCGAGGAACCCCTTTCTGGAAGCGTCGCCGTGGATGACGAGCTGCTTGGGGAACCGCTGCGAGAACCGGTTGCAGACTTCCTCATTCTTTTCTATAAGAGTGACTTCAACGCCGCTCTTTTCAAGCTCCTCGGTCAGATATTCCGCGACCTTGCTGCCGCCGACTATAACTACGTAGCGGATCTTCTTGCGCACTATATCGAGACTCTTTATAAGCTTGGCGAGATCGCTGCGCGCGGCGGTGACCGTTATGCGGTCGTTGGCTTTGAGCTCAAAACGCCCGTTGGGAATAAACACCTGGTCTCCGCGTTCTACGGCGCATACCAGCACGTGCAGGCCAAGGATGTCGGTCACGTCCATGATGCGTTTGCCTTCGAGCTTGCCGCCCTCGTCGACTTTGAGTTCAACGAGCTCCACGCGGCCTTTATCGAACGAGTCGCGCTTCAGGAACAGGGGGAACTGTATAAGACGGTATATCTCCTGCGCGGCGGTCTGTTCGGGGTTTATGGAAAGCGAAAGCCCCAGCTGTTCGCGCAAGAACGCTATCTGCTGGTTGTATTCGGGGTTCCTGACGCGCGCTATGGTATGCTTGCAGCCCAGTTTCTTTGCGGAAATGCAGCACAGCAGGTTAATTTCGTCGGCGTTTGTGCAGGCGATGAGCACGTCCGTATCCTGAACTCCCGCCGATTTGAGCACTTCGAGCGAAGCTCCGTTGCCCTGGACTACCATGATGTCCAGAAGCTGCTGCGCTTCTTCAAGAAGCTTGGCGTCGGTATCTATAACTATGATATCGTGGTCCTCGCGTGATAACTGCTCGCAAAGCGAATAACCCACCTTGCCCGCGCCTACTATGATGATCTTCATACTGTCAAGGCCTCCGTCGGCTCCCGCGCCCGGATCTCGCAAACGCGCGGGGTCTTTTTTGTTAATAAACTATTATATAACAACATTGTGCTTTTGTCAAGAAAAAGTAAAATATCCCGTCAAAAAGCGACCGTGCCGGTCGTTTGCGGACTCGGCACGGTTTGAATTCAAGTAGACGATCAGCCTTCGAAAGCAGCTTTGTCGCAGATGACCACGACGTCGGGATGGGTCTTGAGCAGGGTAGACGGGATATGGCAGGTGATGCGGTCGTTCAGCATATTTTCAATAACGAAATGCTTGTTCTTGCCGCTTGCGAGCACGAGTATCTTGCGGGCTTTCATAATGGTGCCCATACCCATTGTGATCGCCTTGGTGGGGACGTCGGCTTTCGAAGCAAAGAAGCGGGAATTGGCTTCGATCGTGTTGTCGGTGAGCGAGGTAAGATGAGTGCCTACGTAAAGCGCGTCTTCGGGTTCGTTGAAACCGATGTGACCGTTCTGGCCCACACCCAGAACCTGGATATCGACGTTGCCGGCGTCTTCAACGGCTTTGTCGTAGGCGGCGCCTTCGGCGGCGGGATCTTCGGCGAGACCGTTGGGAACATGAGTACGCGATTTATCTATGTCGACATGGTCAAAAAGATTGTGGTTCATAAAGTAGCGGTAGGACTGGTCGTGATCGGGAGCGAGAGGGTAGTATTCGTCGAGATTGTAGGTGGTAACGTCCTTGAACGTGATCTCGCCGGCTTTGTTCATGCGGCGGAGTTCTTCGTACATACCCACGGGGGTGGAACCGGTGGCGAGTCCGAGCACGCATTTGGGCTTTGATTTGAGCAGGTCGGCTATGATCTTGGCGCCTGCTTTGGACATTTCTTCGTAGTTTTCGCAAACGATGAACTTCATTTGATTATTCCTCCGTAAATTTCAATATTGCGGCGCGTATCGCGCGCCATTTCACACGGCTATTCTATCACAACGCAAAGCCAAAGTCAACCGATTTTGCAAAATCCGAAAACGAAATCTGAAAAGCCTATTGACATTTATGCGCAAAATTCTTAAACTTATCCGTAAACGATAATAAACATGCGGAGGACGATATGAAAACCGATGTGATACTGTTCCTCGGTCAGAGCAATATGCAGCGGCGCGAATACCGCAATCCGTACATCGGCGGCCATTTCAGCGCCGCAGGGCTCGAAGTTCTGGGCAGAACGGCAGGGAGCGCGCTCGCGCGGCTGGTAAACGCGCAAAACTGAAAAGATGTGCACATAATACGCTTTTTGTATGTAATGCAGTCAAAAAAACGCAAGGCGAAAAGAAAATTTATGCAAATAACACTTGCAAAATCTCAAAAAAGTAGTATAATCATAGTATATTTTTGAAATTTCCGAAAGGATAAATACCATGTCTGTCAAAAAAGACCTCACACCGTTATCAGCTGTCTTCGCTTCTCCCGCCTCATACGGCGGAAAACGCGTCACCGTGGGCGGCTGGATCCGCAACAGTCGTTTTTCCAACGCATTCGGCTTTATCGAACTCAACGACGGCACTTATTTCAAGCCCGTCCAGGTCGTCGCCGAAGAAGAGCGTCTGAATAACTACAGAGATATATCCAAACAGAACATCGGCGCCTCGCTCAAAGTCACCGGCGTGCTCGAGCTCACGCCCCAGGCGAAGCAGCCGTTCGAAATAAAGGCGGAAACAATCGAAGTCACGGGTACGTCGACTCCGGATTATCCGCTGCAGCCCAAGCGCCATTCGCTCGATTTCCTGCGTACCGTGGCGCATCTGCGTCCGCGCACCAACACGTTCAGCGCGGTATTCCGCGTGCGTTCCGCCGCCGCGCAGGGAATACACGAATTCTTTGCAAAGAACGGCTTTGTTTACGTAAACACTCCCATCGTCACGGGCAGCGACGCCGAAGGCGCCGGCGAGATGTTCCGTCTCACCACGCTCGATCTAAACGATCCTCCCCGTACCGAAGACGGCAAAGTGGATTTTTCCAAAGATTTCTTCGGCAGATCCACGAACCTCACGGTCTCCGGCCAGCTGGAAGCAGAATGCTTTGCGCTCGCTTTCGCAAACGTATATACATTCGGCCCCACTTTCCGCGCCGAAAAATCCAACACTCCGCGCCACGCCGCCGAATTCTGGATGATAGAACCCGAAATGGCATTCGCCGATCTCGAAGATTATATGGATACCGCCGAGGCGATGACCAAATACGCAATAAAGTACGTTATGGAAAAGTGCCCTGCCGAGCTGCAGTTCTTCAACAGCTTTGTTGATAAAGGCCTGCTCGAACGCCTGGAACTGATTGTCAATTCCGATTTCGGAAGAGTAACATATACCGAGGCGGTAAAGCTTCTTACCGAATCGGGCGAAAACTTCGAATATCCGGTGAGTTGGGGCATAGACCTCCAGACCGAACACGAACGCTATCTTACCGAAAAGATTTTCAAAAAGCCCGTGTTCGTCACCGATTATCCCAAGGATATCAAAGCGTTCTATATGCGCCTGAACGACGACAACAAGACCGTCGCGGCTGCTGATATGCTCGTGCCGGGCGTCGGCGAGCTCATAGGCGGTTCGCAGAGAGAAGAGCGGCTCGACCTGCTCGAAAAACGCATTGCCGAACTCGGCATGGATCCCAAAGATTACTGGTGGTATCTCGAGCTTCGCAAGTACGGCGGAGTAAAACACGCCGGCTACGGGCTTGGATTCGAACGCCTTATAATGTATATCACCGGCATGTCCAACATCCGCGACGTCGAAGCGTTCCCGCGTACGCTGGGCAACGCCGAATTCTGATACGATTTATTCCCTGAATGGAGATGATCCGCTTGCAGAAATCCGAACTTCTGGCAGAATACCGAAAATATAAGGACTCGGGCAAAAAGCTCGATATGTCGCGCGGCAAGCCCTCGTCCGAGCAGCTCGATAATATGACTTCGCTCCTCACCGAGATATCAGATATCGACGGATGCTTTTCCGAAAACGGTATCGACTGCCGCAACTACGGCTGTCTCGAAGGCATCCCCGAAGCCAAGCGCCTTTTCGCGGCGATACTCGGAGTCCGCGAAAGCAACGTTATCGTCTGCGGCAACTCGAGTCTGAACATTATGTTCGACACCGTATCCGGCGCGTACACGTTCGGGCTTCACGGCTGCGAACCCTGGAGCAGACAGGGGAAGATAAAATTCCTTTGCCCGGTCCCCGGCTACGACCGCCATTTCGCCATAACAAAACTCTTCGGCATAGAAATGATCAACATCCCGGTGCTCGGCGACGGACCGGATATGGAGCTCGTGCGCAGCTACGCCGAAAACGATCCTTCGGTCAAAGGCATCTGGTGCGTGCCGAAATATTCCAATCCCACCGGCGTTACTTATTCGGACCGCGTAGTGCGCGAATTCGCCGCACTCAGACCCGCCGCCGAAGATTTCATAGTCATGTGGGACGACGCTTACGCCGTGCACGACCTCAACGACACGCCGGATCAGCTCCTTCCCGTGCTCCCGCTCGCCGAACAAAACGGCACCGCCGACCATTTTTATCTGTATACGTCCACTTCAAAAATATCGTGGTCCGGCGCCGGCATTTCGTGCGTCGCCATGAGCGAAAACAGCAAAGCCGAATTCTTGGAAATTATGAAAGTCAAGACCATCGGTTTCGACAAACTCGCCATGCTGCGCCACGCGCGCCTGCTTTGCCGCAGTCTGGGCGACGTCATGAAGATGCACGCTTCGGTCATACGTCCCAAATTCGAACTGTGCTTTAAGTATTTCGAACGCCTCGCCGCAGATATCGAAGGATTTACATATTCGCGTCCAAACGGAGGGTATTTCATAAACGTCAACGTTCCCGCCGGCAAAGCAAAACTCATCGTAAAGCTCGCAAACGACGCGGGGCTCAAGCTCACGCCCGCCGGCGCGACGTATCCGTACGGCGTCGATCCCGCCGACAGCAACATACGCATCGCGCCCACTTTCCCAACTCTCGCCGAACTCGAAGAGGCGCTCGTGCTGTTCGATATATGCGTCAGACTTGCCTGCGCGGAATGATAATGTTATAATAAACAATAACGAAACAGCGTATTTGTGCATTTTGCGCAAGTGCGCTTTTTTTATGCATAAAAACAGTGCATAGATGACATAAAAATCGGTGTAATCTATTGAATTTTCCTGTTTGCTATGTTATAATAAGTCATAAAAATTTATGGTGAGGTAATTATGAAAAGGTCTATTCTGCTTTTACTTGCTGCGCTTCTCCTTGTGTTCGCTTTCGCGTCCTGCAAAAGCACGGGAACAGACGAAAGCGCTCCCGTTTCCATAGACGGCGAAAGTGCCGCCGAGTCTTCCGGTCCCGCCGAAGAGTCTTCGCAGTCAAGCGGCTGGAAAGACGAATTCAAATACGCCACCGACGAATTTGCGGGCAAAGTGGTAAAGATCTTCACCGTATCCACCGACCGTCACACTTACGCCGAGGTGCAGTTCGCTCCCGTCGACGAGGAAAACGTCCCCGACACCGTCAACAACGCGGTGCGCGAGCGCAACGATTATATTTACGACAATTACGGCGTGACGATCGTCACCCGCGCCGCCAAATACCCCAGCGAGTTCCTGCTCACCGAGATCGGCGGCGATCAGGCGGATTACGACCTGGTGTGCGAATCCGTCGACAGGATGCTGGCCCATATTTCCGATAAACTGTTCCTGCCTGTCGACGATTATTTCGATTTTTCCGATCCCTGGTGGGATTCTAGGTGTATGGAAAACCTTTCGTTGGACGGCGTAAAGCATTATTTCGTTTCCGGCGACTGCATGCTCACCGATACCGACCATATTTACCTTACGCTTTACAATAAAGATATGTATAACAATAACGCCGATCTTGTCGGGACATACGGCGACCTTTATCAGCTCGTGCGCGACAACAAGTTCACGCTCGACAATTATATCGAGATGTGCAAGGCGGTCTCCGTGCCCGACGAAAACGGCGAATACGGCATAAACGCCACGTTCGGCAACCTTTCGCATTCCTACGGCGCAAACATAATGGTCAACGGCTGCGGCGTCTCTACTGTCGAAAAGAGCGCCGACGGACTGCGCTGCACGGTCGTCGACGATTATCCGCAGACCGTTTTCGACAAAGTGTATCAGCTTATGTCGAACAAGGTCATCACCCAGCGCGCCGAGCTCATCATAGGCAAAGCGCCCGAAGGGCATAACTCCACTTACGGTTTCGCCGAACTCGAGTATATGTTCACCACCGGAAAAGGGCTGTTTTACAACACTACCGTCAATTCCATCTCCATTCTCAAAAATCAGGACCTCGGCTTTACCGTCGGCATCCTTCCCATATGCCACATGAGCGAGACCGACAACGAATATTACTGCGCGGTCAACCGTTATCAGTCCAGCGTAATCGGCATACCGGTATCCAATTCCGAAAATATCGAAGCCGCCGCTTTCGTACTGAACGCGCTCGGCTATTATAACGTCAACCTGCCTTCAAACGTCAAAAACGCTTACTACGAACTCACGCTCAAGCTTCAGGCGTCGGATTCCGAAGACGATTTCGATATGCTCGACCTCATTTTCCGCTCGCGTTTCTACGACCTCGGTTCGATACTCCCTGTCGACCGTCTCGCCGGGATGTACGGCGTCGTCATCAATTACAGCTCCAACACGCTCACTTCGTATTACGAAAGCTACCAGCGCGAAATAGAGCAAAAACTCACGTCTTTCTACGAAGACTACGTCAACAGCCTTTCTTGAAACTATGAAAAAAAGAATCACCGTAACGTTCATAATCGCTTTTATTATGATGCAGCTGTTCACGCCGACCGCCGCCCGCGCCGCGGACGATGAAAACCTCGTCGCCGGTATGAAATATACCGTCACGTACGAATCTCCTATCGACAAAGCTTATCCCAATTTGGTGTTCAGCGATCCCGGCTATGCGCTCACCGACGGCAAAAAAGCATCCGATACATATTCGGATTCCGCTTACGCTCATTTCTACCGCGGCACCTACGCCACGGTCAAATTCGCATTCGATTCCGAAGTTTACGTCAGCGGCTTCGACGTAGGTTTTTTCGGCAACGCTTACGGAATACTTATCCCTCGCGAAGTATATCTTTCGGTTTCGGAAGACGGCGAAAACTGGTATTTCGTGCATTCTTCGCGCGATGACTCCCAGCCTTCGCTGAACGTCAAGAAGCGTTACCGCATATCTGTGACCTCGACCGACCATTATAAAGCCCGTTATGCCCGCCTGACTTTTTCGTGCGACGTGTTCTGCTACTGCGATGAGATCGAGATATACGGCACTCGTAGCGGCGGCGGCGCGGCCCCTTTCATACGCGACGAAAAGTCTTATACGAACGCTTTCACCTCGCCCGATACGCCCATACTTCAGGGCACGCGCCACGTGGTGCTCATGTATAACAATTCCGAAGATACCAACACCGAAGAAGCGCTTTTGCCTTACGCCGCATATCTCGATAATAAAGGCAACGTTGTTTCGGCCGATATGTTCGATTCTTTCCTGTTCCTGCCGCTGCGCTACAGCGCAAAGCCGGGTCAGACCGACAAGGAAGGCTGGGAGGAATATCTTGACGCCACGCTCGGCTTCGGCGACACGCCGCGCAACCTCGCCGCGCTTGAAAACGCCGCCGAGACCGTCGGCGCCGCGCTCGGTACCGAGCCGCCCACGTACAACGTGTTCCTCAGCATACCGCAGATGCACGTTTCCGATGATATTTTCGGCTATTTCGAAGGCAAGGGCAATCTGCGTTCCAACAGCAAGGAAAGCCGCCTTTATATAGCGAAATGGTACGTCGATCTCGTGCTCGAAAAATTCAACGCGTGCAATTTCAAGCATCTTAATTTCGTGGGCTTCTACTGGTTCACCGAGCTTATAGACTTTTCCGAATCTTCTTACGAATTCGAATTCGTAAAAGAATATAACGAATACGTCCATTCAAAAGGCGTGGCCAGCGTGTGGATCCCTTATTACTGCTCGCCGGGCTTCAACTACTGGCGCGAACTCGGTTTCGATTGCGCCGCGCTCCAGTCCGGCTGGGCGTTCCCGCGCGCCGAGGATTCCGAGACGGGCGCTCAGATAGCCGGCATGACCGACGACACGATGGCCGTGGCGAAAAAATACGGCATGGCGCTGGAACTCGAGGTCGCTTCGGCCGCCACGGAACGTTTCGCGGATTATATTAATTCCGCCGCAAAGGCCGGTTGTATGAAAGACGGCATATCTATGTATTACCAGGAAGCGCTTCCCGGCGTGTTCTACAAGTTTTACAAGACCGATCGCTCCAAGTACGACCTGCTCCACAGATATATCAACGCGACGTACGAACAGTACGCGCCCGTTGCGCAGGTGCCCGAGGTCATACTTATAAAGACCGACTCCAAGGATAACACCGGGAACCTGAACTTTTCGGATCCCGATACCGTAAAGGCCAAGATAAAGCTCGCGTCACGCACCGAACCTTCTCACGGCACGCTTTCGCTCGACCGCGACGGATTCTTCGTCTACACGCCCGAAGCGGGCTATTCCGGGGAAGATTCGTTCGCGTTCTCGCTTACCGACGCGATAAACGTCAGCGAGATCTACACCGTGAATATACTCGTTTCGCCCGACGTCGTCCGTTTTGACGGCATAAATTCGCGCCTTAAAGAAAACAAGGCGGTCTTATACGACAAAGCCGGCGAGGCGACGTCCGCCGATCCTTCGCTTGCCGGGCTCTGCGAACTCGTTATCGACGAAAACGGCGTCATCACCGAAATTACTTCCGCCGGCGGTGCAGTAGTCCCGCAGGGTGGGTACGTGCTTTCGTACTGCGGCGACAAGGCAAAAGATTTTACAAAAATTGCCGTACCCGGTAACAAAATACGTCTTGACACGGTAACAAAATCGTTGTATCTTATAGAAGATGAAAAAAACCCTTCCGAGTCCGATCCCGAACTTTCCGCGCCCGAAGGGTCCGGAAAAGGGAATAACACCGTATTATACATTGCCGTTGCCGCAGCGGCGGCAGCCGTAATAGCTGCGGCGGCGATTATAATAAAAACAAAATTCAAAAAAGGAGAAAAGAAAGAATGAAAAAACTCATCTCGCTTTTACTCGCATTAGTGCTCGTGTTTGCACTCGCGGCTTGCGGCGGAAACGAAGCCGAACAGTCCAAACCCGATCAGTCCGCTGAAGCCAGTTCCGAACCCGAACCCGCTTCCGTGGAAGAAAGCTCCGAACCCGAACCCGCTTCCGTTGAAGAGAGTTCCGAACCCGAGCCCGCTTCCGTTGAAGAATCGAGCGAAGAACCCAGCGAACCCGAACCGAAGGAATACTTCGATTTCACCAAGACCGCTTCCAGCGTAAGCGTTGACGGCAAAATCGCCGGCGAAGACGTCGTTGTCTTCACCACCGATTCCTTCGCAAAGAGCGGCAACTGCAAATATTCCATCAACGTCCTGCTGCACAAGACCGCCGACTGCCTCTATGAAGTCGTCAGCGTAGCCGCCGGCGCAGGCAGCGAATGGGACGGCACCTTCGAAGAGGATCAGATCCTTCTCGCGGTACATTCCAGCTCCAGCAATATGGACGATATCGAAACCTACCAGAACGTTCCCGGCAAACTCGCCGCCGCTGCTCTCCAGCCCGGCGACCTCATCGCCATCGTAGGCCTTGAAGAAAAAGATATCCAGCTTCTTAAAGAATACGAAGAAGGCGTTGACAAACTCGAATACGTCAGAGAACTTGCCGCCAACATCAACAAGTTCGTCTCGTTCCAGACCAGCGCCATCGGCATCGGCACCAACGCTAACCAGAACACCTCCGTCATACTTACCGGCGTCAACTCCGCGCCCGAATACGGCTCCGTCATTCTTTACACCAAAGAAGGCTGGGGCGACACCCTCGGCGACAACGGCGATTACGACTGGTCCGAATATTACGTATGCCAGGTCGAATACGATCACGCCAAGTATTATTTCGAAAAGAAACAGCTCATCGATCCGGACGGCGAAGGCAAAGCCGACGTCGCGATCCCCGAATACGGTTTCGTGCTCATCGTTTCCAAATACAACGAAGTCGCCGCGAACCATTTCGGCAACGTAAAAGATAACTCCAGATTCTTCGCTCACGGTCTTCGTGTCGTTCCCGATGAAGACGCTACTTACGAAATTTACCGCTGCGACACCGCTCCCACCATCGACGGCGTAGTCGGCGGCGGCGAATGGAACAGCTACCTCGTCGACAATGCGGACGAAAACAACATTATGTGGGACTACTCACAGTTCGAAGGTCTCGAATACGGCGTCACCGCCGATATTTATATGACCTACGACGACGACAACCTTTATTTCTGCGTAGTCGTCGATTCCGACAAACCCAACTACTGCACCGTTACGAAGGAAGACGCGGCGTATATGTATAAATACTGCTGCATCCAGGTCAACGTTATGAACCAGTCCCCGCTTTCGGAATACGTCAGCCAGCACTATGACTACGTTGCCGACTCCACTTCCGTCAACGACGGCGTCATCCGTCAGTACGGCTTCTGCGTAAACAACGACGGCGATACCATCAGCGTCGTATGGATGGGCGTCGACAAGACCTTCACCGGCGAAGCCAAGGTCCTTACCGACGACGACAACACCACCGTTTACGAAGTGTCCATTCCCTGGACTGAGGTTAATATAGACAATATCGAGCCCGAAAAAGAAATATCCGTTTCGTTCTCTATCAACTACTCGCCCGAAGAAGACGCCAAGGCAGACAAGTGGAAGAACGTCAGATATCTCGACGGCGGCGGTATCATAGGCAGAAACGACTGGGTCAAGATGCCTACCGTTATCCTTCAGTGATCAAAAGGAAATAAAAATGAAATTAGGTATAAGCTTATACAGCTTTCACGCTTACGCCAACCCCGATAAACTCGGGATCAAGGGCTGCATCGACAAAGTCAAAGAGCTCGGCGCCGAAGGCGTCGACATAGTCGAAGGTCCCCGTTTCGCCACTCAGGAAGAATACGTGGCGTATGCCGCGGATATCGGCGAATATTGCCGCAAGGTCGGCATAGAAGCGTGCTGTTTCTGCGTCGGCAGCGATTTCCTCAACGGCTCAGGCGGCGATCTCGAAGCCGAGATCGCGCGTGTCAAACTGCTCGTTGACGTCGCCGCGGCATACGGATGCAAATTCATGCGACACGACGCCAGCGGCGGCTTCCCGCAAAATATAAAGCACGGCAGAGCGTTCGAAAACGCGCTCCCCCGGCTCGTAAAGGGCTATAAGGCGGTCACCGAATACGCCAAGACCAAAGGCATAAAGACCTGTGTGGAAAATCACGGATTCTTCGCACAGGACGCCGAAAGGGTCGAAAAGCTCATCAACGCGGTCGACGACGATAATTTCGGCGCCCTCGTGGATATCGGCAATTTCTCCTGCGCGGACGAGTATAATCCCCGTTCCGTAGGCATTATGGCTCCTTACGCTTTCCACGCACACGCCAAGGATTTCCATATCAAATCCGGCAACGGCGAAAACCCCGGCGACGGCTTCTTTATGTCGCGCGGCGGCAACTACCTGCGCGGCTCCATAATCGGGCACGGCGACGTCCCCGTAAAGCAGTGCGTCAACGCGCTGCGCAGAGCCGGCTATGACGGCTATCTTATGATCGAATTCGAAGGCATGGAAGATCCCATCACAGGCATTTCCGTCGGCCTTAAGAATTTGAAAAAGATCGTCGGCTGAATTGTACTGTACCGTCTGACTGCCCGCGTTTTGCGGGCAGTCAGATACCGCTTTTGAATTATGAACGACGAAAAACGCAAACTTCTGCTAAAACGAATAGTCAAGCTCGTTTGTATCGTTCTGTGCGCGCTGCTCGCGCTCTATATCGTGCTGTACGGCGTAAACAGGCTTTTCCGCAAAAAGAAGCCCACCCGTGTCGTCGACGAGTCGATACGCTTTTCTTCCGCCGATTACGACGCCGATATTTTCAACGATCCGTTTTACGTTGCAAAAGAGCGCAACATCACATGGTCCGAATACGGCGACTCCGAACTGTTGGGGCTTAACTGTCCCGCGGAACGGTGCTGGCATGGCATTGCGGACAGAGAGTATTACCTTTCCGTAGGCGAAGAGCAGGCGTTTTTCCGTGATTTTGCCGTCTGCCTCATCAAAGGCGACTATGTATCTTATCCGTCGTTTTTTACCCGCGGTTTCTTCGACAATTACACCATCCCCGAAATTTTTACTCCTCAAAAGCTTTACGATATTTCCGTCGAGGTAGTGAACCGCAAGGCGACCGAAGACGGAGAACGCGAATCTCAGTTCATTCTGCGCTATAAGATAATGAACAACAACGGCACTTACCGCGGCGACGTCGCTTCCGACAGCGTGCGTCCGCTCGTTATCACCACCCGTATCGAAAACGGCGCCGTCCTCATCGATTCAATCGCTTTTCTCGAAGGAAAAAAGACTTCTTCCGACTGAAATTTTAAGGATAACCAGGTTTGATGAACAACAAAGAATTCGACAAAAGAAAACTGTTTTACATAATAGTAATGGCGATCCTCGCGGTCGTTCTGCTCGTGCTCGTCGTTATCGCAGGCTTTACTTCCGGCAGACATATCGAATCTATGTCCGAACCGGACGTATCGGCGGTGAGTAAAGAAGGATCTGTGCCGGAGCAGGAAAGCGGCTCCGATATTTCCGACGTTTCGCAGGACGAATCCGGCGCCGGAGAGATCAGCGATATATCGCAGGAACCTGTCGAATCACAAGTATCCGAACCCTTATCCGAGCCCGTTTCCGAAGAAAGCTCGCAAATAAGCGCCGAGGAAAGCAGGGAAGAAAGCAAAGAAGAAAGCACCGAAGCGAGCGAAGAACCCTCCGTACCGGATTTCGATCCGTACAATATCAAGACCAGCGGCGTTTCCGCCAACGGCAAAACGTTCCCTAAAAACGCAGCAGATAACACCACCGCGGGTTTCGTTGCCATATACAACGTCACCAAAGGTGAGTTCATATATACCAAAAACGCTACTGATAAAGCTTATCCCGCGTCTATGACCAAGCTCATCACCGCCATGCTCGCCGAAAAATATCTCGATAAAAGCGAAGATATAGTGGTGGGCAAAGAGATCGAGCTCGTCAAAGCGCATTCAAGTCTTGCGTACCTCTACAACGGCGAAAAGCTACCGCTCGAAACTGTCATGGACGCGATGCTGCTTCCTTCCGGCAACGACGCCGCGTATGTGCTCGGCGTCAACGTGGGCCGAAAGATACTCGGCAACAGCAAAGCGCCGCTCCAGGCGTGCCTGAACGCATTCTGTGAAGAAGCTAACAGGTTCGTGCAGTCTATCGGCTGCAAGCACACGCACATCACCTGCCCGGACGGCTATCACGACGACGCCCATTATTCCACCGCCGGCGATTTTGCGCTTATTTCCGCCGAGGTCGTAAAGAACTATCCTCTGGTCAAAAAAGTCTGCGCCAAAAAGCACGCCAAAGACGGTTACAAGCTCGAATGGGACAACACCAACAATATGCTCGATTATTCTTACGTCAACGGGCTCAAGACCGGCTGCACCAACGAGGCGGGCTACTGCATCTCGCTGAGCGCCCACGCTGAGAATAACGATATAGTCATTATCATAATGAACTGCAGCAACACCTCCACACGTACTTCGGACGCAAAGACGCTTCTCAGCTGCGCTTTCGGCTGGTACTGACTTCATATAAACACGCTTATATTTTGCCTTGCGCTCAAGCGCGGGCTCGATATAAATAATTGAAAGGAGTTTTGTAATGAAACTTAGAACCATTTGCATCCTGCTTGCGCTGATCATGGCCGTTTCGCTCGTCGTCGTTTCGTGCGGCGGCAATAATGGCGATACGTCCAAAGAATCCGCATCTGCCGATATTTCCGGTCAGAGCGATAACTCTGCCGATAATTCGGAGGTGATCAGCTCCGAGGAATCACAGGCGCTCGTCCCGCATCTCGACGGCACCGGACTCAACCTCGACGGCAAAGTGTTCAAGATCCTCGCCATGGATAACCATCAGCTGTATCAGGTCGAACAGATCTGCGGTTATTACAGACCCGAGGGCAACGAAGAGATCGAAGACGACCCCGTCAAGACCGCGATACAGAACCGCAACAACAAGATATTTGATGAATACGGCGTCACTATCGAGGTCGAAGCCTGCGAAGGCTACGACGCGTTCGTCACCAGAGTGAAGAACGACTTCTTGGATCCCGACGTGGACTATCAGGCGTTCTGCGGCGGTTCCAACTTCCTTGCTCCCCTTACTATCGAAGGCTACACGCTCGACTTCTACGGAATGGGCGACAAATCTTATCTCGCCCTCGATGAAGAATGGTGGGATCCCGTAACTCAGGGACAGATGTCCATAGGCGGCCATCTGTTTATGATCAACGGCGACCTCCTCCTCACCGACGACGAACAGACTAAATGTATGTTCTTCAACAAAGACATCGTCGAAAACCATCTCGGCCAGAGCGCAGCTTTCGAAAAGCATCCGTACCAGCTCGTCCGCGACGGCGAATGGACTATCGACAAAATGTACGAAATGATGAAAGAAGCCGCTGTCGACGGCGATAACGGCAGAATGGACTACGACGGCGCCGACACCTGGGGCCTGGTAGGCGTTTCGTTCGATACTTATATGCTCGTTATGGGTTCCGGACTTGCGCAGGTCAAAAAAGACAGCGAAGACCTTCCCGTTTTCGCTATGCGTGACGAAGCCAACAAGAACGCTTTCTTCAAAGTGTACGAAATGGTCGGCGACAAAGACCGCACCCTGTTCGTGGAAGACTACTTCCGCTGGGACGACGCCGAAGGCAAAGTCGTCACTCAGCAGTTCTACAACGGCAAAGCGCTCTTCATGACCGGTTCCATTCAGAACATAAGCGGCGACGCGCTCCGCAACGCCGAGATCCACTACGGCATACTTCCCATGCCCAAGTATAACGACGCACAGGAAAACTATTCCTCCACCGTCAACCCCTATCACTTCGGCATTCTGTGCATCCCCGCGTGGGTGACCGAAGACGAACTGCCCGAGATCACCTTCACGCTCGAAGCCATGGCTTATCTCGGCAACAGGGACGTTACCAGAGAATACTACGACAGGACCCTTAAACTCAAACGTTTCCAGGACGACGACGACTCTTCCGAGATCCTTGACATCGTCTTCAGAAACCGTCTCGTCGATATCTCCGTTATATTCAACTGGGCGGACTGCATACAGTATTACAACCAGCTTCGCAGTTCCGGCAGCGATAACGTCGAATCGTTCCTCCAGGGCAAAGAAGGCGCTTTCAATGCCGCTATGGAACAGACGATCCAGAACTTCATGGATCTTGATCAATAACGTTTCTTTTCAAAAAGTACCTCGCAATTCGCGGGGTACTTTTTTTGTTTATTTTTGCTTTATTGTGTTGATAAATGCAATAGTTTGTGGTACAATGGACCGGGGTGAAAAAAATGGCAGAAAGACTCACGAGCGTTTCGGTAAATAATACGCTCAAAGCCGAAGATTACGCGTTGCTGCGCAGCTCCGGCATAGACTGCGTCGAGATATCTATGCTCGACTATATGTACGACACTCTCGATATCGACGAGGTAGTGCGGCTCGCTTCCAAGGCGGGCGTAAAGGTGCGCAGCTTCCATCTGCGCTTCTATCCGTTCTTTAATATCGATATTTCCAATACCGACGAAGAGAAGCGTATCTACGCAGTGGAATACCAGAAAACGTTTATAAAAAAGGTGTCCGCCGCCGGAGTCCGTATATTCGTCATCCATCCAAGCGGCGAACCCATAGCCGACGCAGACCGTCCCGCAAGGATCAACGCTGCCAAGCGTTCGCTCAAAGAACTTGCGGAATACGCGGATGAGTTCGGTTCGGTGCTTGCGGTCGAAGACCTTCCGCGCACTTGCTTGGGCAACTGTTCAAAAGAGCTTCTCGACCTCATATCGGTCGACAGCCGCCTGCGCGTCACGTTCGACGTCAACCATTTGCTGAAAGAGACTCACCGCGAATTCGTTCACGCCGTGGGCAAATATATCGTCAACACCCATTTTTCTGATTACGATTTTATCGACGAGCGCCACTGGATGCCCGGAGAAGGCGATATAAACTGGGTCGAGCTTATGGATCTGCTCGACGAAGCGGGGTACAAAGGGGCGATCAATTACGAGATCAACCGCGATAAAGAAGCGCGCTTCCTCACCCGCGAACGCAAAATAGAATATACTGACATAAAGAAAAATCACATAGCTCTCGAAACGCGTGCTCCTCTCGAAACGTTCTGCACGCGTCTGCCGGTATGATACGCGTAAAGAACGTGCTCCTGCCGCCGGGTTATACGGAACGTTCATGCGAAAATGCGCTGCGTTCTCTGCTCGGTTGCGGGAACGAAGAAAAGCTTGAATATACTTTCGCGCACAGGTCGCTCGACTGCCGCGGAAGGCGCGAACCGCGTTACGTCTGCACTTTCGACGTTTCGGCTGAGCGCGAAGAGATCCTATACGAAAACGCCGTCAAAAACGGCGTCGAGTGCGTGTATCCGTACGACGCGCCTCGGTACGTTTTTCCGCCTGTTTCCGGCGTCAAAACAAAAAAGCCCGTAGTCGTCGGGTTCGGCCCTGCCGGGATATTCTGCTCGCTTATGCTTGCCGAAAGCGGCTGCGCGCCCGTCATAATAGAGCGCGGCGACGATATAGACGTCCGCGCGCGCAAAACCGAACGTTTTTTCAAGACCGGCGAGCTGGATACGGAGAGCAATATCCAGTTCGGCGAAGGCGGCGCCGGCGCTTTTTCCGACGGCAAACTTACCACGCTGATAAAAGATAAAGACGCGAGATGCGCATATATACTGCGCCGTTTCGTTGAATTCGGCGCGCCGGAGGATATACTGTATTCAGCGCATCCGCATATCGGCACCGACGTGCTGCGCGGCGTTATAAAGAATATGCGCGAACACATCAAAAAGTACGGCGGTGCGTTCCGGTTTTGCACCCGGTTCGAATCCGTAATATCCGAAAACGGCGCGCTGTGCGGCTTAAAGCTGGCAGACGGCGAGATCATTGATACGGATACGGTTTTTCTGTGCGTGGGACATTCAGCGCGCGACGTGTTCCGCTCGCTGCATGAAAGCGGCGTGACACTCGAACGCAAGCCGTTTTCGGTGGGAGTGCGTATAGAACATCTGCAGTCGGCGATAAACAAAGCGCGTTATCACTCGTACACGGGCGACGAACGGCTCCCCGCCGCGGAATACAAGGCGGCGGTCCATACGCCTAACGGCAGGACTCTTTACACGTTTTGTATGTGCCCGGGCGGCTACGTCACCGCCGCGGCGAGCGAAGAGCGCTGCGTCGTCACCAATGGAATGAGCTTCCGCGCGCGCGACGGCAAAAACGCAAACTCCGCGCTGCTTGTTAGCGTGGAACCGGGCGACATGACAGACAGTTCGCTTTTCGCCGGTATCGAATTCCAAAGAAAGCTCGAACGCGCGGCGTACGAATCAGGCGGCGGCGAATATAAGGCGCCGGCGCAGATATACGCCGATTTTGCAAAGGGCGTTAAAACGCGTTCCTTCGGTTCGGTCGAACCCACCTATCCGCGCGGCGTCACGCCGACCTGCCTCAAAGACGTGCTTCCGCCGTTCGTCCGTCAGACGTTGGCGCAGGGGATACCGATGATAGATAAACTCATACCCGGCTTCGCTTCTCCCGACGCCGTCCTTACCGGCGTGGAAAGCCGCAGCACATGTCCGCTCAGGATAGTTCGCGGTGAGGATATGCAGTCATCGCTCAAAGGGCTGTATCCGGTCGGCGAAGGCGCGGGCTACGCCGGCGGTATAATGTCTGCGGCGGCAGACGGCATTAAATGCGCCGAATCCTACGCAAGATCAGGAGGTCACAGATGATTCAGTTCAAGATCGCTTCTCCGCTCTTTAAATTACGTTCGGACACCCGTTTTGAGGATATTCCGGCGATAAACTCGTTAAAGACAGTCAAAAACCGCGCGGCGGCGTTCCAGATAATGCTGCTTTCCGATTCCGACTGCGCCGTCAGATGCGGCGACGAGCTGTATTTTCCGCAGCACTGCGGCGGCTTTGAATACCGTTTTGAAATTGTTTCGGACTATAACGTCAATATATATCCCGAAGGGATGATCCCCGACGACGTCGGCGAATGCGCAGATATCCTGCTTTCGCAGAAATTCTGCGACGTGGACGCGGGGAATATATGCGCCTTTTGGGCGGAAGTTGACATAACTAAGAATTCCAAAAGCGGGAAGTGTGTATTGAATGTATACCGTTCCTCAATGTTTTCGGACGAAGAATTGTTTTATAAAACCGAAATATCAGTTGAAGTGGTTGACATAATCCTTCCTGATGCGCACGAATTCAAATTCTATCTCGATCTCTGGCAGCATTCGTCGAATCTCGCGCGCAAGCACGAAACGCCTCTGTTTTCGGAAGAGCATTTCGAAGTGCTCGAAAGCTACGTCAAATCTCTCGCATATCTTGGGCAGAAAGCCGTAACCGTCGTCGTGTCCGAGATCCCGTGGTCGGGGCAGAGCTGCGCTGCGGCTCAGGAAAAAGCGAACCTTTTTGAATATTCTATGGTCCGCGTCACAAAACGCGCAAGCGGAAGATTCGAATACGATTATTCCGCCATGCTCCGCTATATCGATCTTTGCTTTGCCAACGGCATAGATAAGGAAATATCCGTTTACGGCCTTGTCAACGTCTGGAACGGCGACCCTGCGCACGGGTTCAAAAAGCCGGCGGCGCGTTATCCCGACGGCATACGCATACGGTATTATGACGAAAAGACCGGAGTTTACAGGTTTATGCGGCGTTCAAAGGATATAGATAACTATATCCGTTCTCTCGAGCGCTGTTTCATACGCGAACGCCTTATAGATAAGGTCCGCATAGCCGCGGACGAACCGGCGGATATCGAAGCGTACCGCCGTTCGGTCACGCGCCTGCATAAGACGGCGCCGTCTTTCGTAATGAAAGCCGCCATCAACCACGCGGAATTCATACCCGAATTCGGCGACGTGATATCCGACTTCGTGCCGTTCATTTCGTGCGTGTCATCGCAATATAAGACTATACAAAGCTATCTGGGCGCGCCGGGAAAACGCTTTTTGTGGTACGTCTGCTGCTATCCGCATTATCCCAACACGTTCTTAAAGAACGAACTTTGCGAAACGCTTTTCCTCGCCGTTCTGACTTCTTTTATGGGGTTCGACGGTTTCCTGCGCTGGAACTACACCGTGTTTCCCGATGATCCGCGCACGAGCGTAAAGTACGCCGCCTTCCCGTGCGGCGACGTGAACTTCGTCTATCCGTCGCGCGGGGGAAGGGTACTGCTTTCGCTCAGATACAAAGCGATGCGGCACGCCGCCGAGCTGTTTGAGCTTTTGTGTATGGCAAAAGAAAAAGCGGATGCCGACGAAATGCGCGCGCTCTACGCGTTCGTCATGCGAACGTTCGACATAGAAACGTATTTCACGCCAAATCACGTGCTCGAAAAAGAAAAAATGCTTTCGTGCGATATAAATGATTATAACGCGCTCGAAAGCAAACTATACGATATCATCCGGAGGTAACGTAAAGTATGGAACAGATCCACAGATCCGTACTGTCAAATTTCGCGCTTGTGTCAAAGCCGCTGACCAGCGAACGCTACGGCAGCGGGCATATCAACCAGACGTTTCTGGTGAAATGCGAAAACGGCGCGTGCTATATACTCCAAAAGATCAATCAGCGCATTTTTACGCGGCCGGATCTGCTTATGCACAATATTTGCGCCGTGTGCGATCATATCGCATCGCGCGATCCCGATCCGCGCTCGCATATGACCGTCGTCAGCACTGCCGACGGTTCGCCGCTGTATTTCGGCGGCGAGGGCTGCTGGCGCGTTTATGAATTCGTAAAAGACAGCATCTGCCTCGACAAAGCCGAATCGGCGGAAGATTTTTATCAGTCCGCCTGCGGGTTCGGCAACTTTCAGCGTATGCTTTCGGATTTCGACGCGTCGATCCTTTACGAGACAATAAAGGATTTCCACAACACGCCGAAGAGATACGAAAACTTTATAAAAGCGCTCGAAAAAGATCCTCTCGGCAGAGCCAAAAACGCAAAGGAAGAGATCGCCTTCGCGCTTTCCCGGCAAAAGTACGCCTCGGTTTGCACCGACGCTTACAAGGCGGGCAAACTTCCGCTGCGTGTTACTCATAACGACACAAAACTCAACAACGTCCTGCTCGATAAAACCACCCGCAAGGCGCTCTGCGTCATAGATCTCGATACCGTCATGCCCGGCCTTTCGGTCAACGATTTCGGAGATTCCATCCGTTTCGGAGCCAGCAGCGCCGTTGAAGACGAACCGGATCTCAGAAAAGTCCGCTTCGTCCCCAAGCTTTACTCCACTTACGCAAAGGGCTTCATTTCATCCTGCGGCGGCTCGCTTACGCAAGATGAACTGCGCATGCTCCCGTGGGGCGCTATACTGATGACGCTCGAATGCGGTGTGCGTTTCCTCGCCGATTATATCGAAGGCGACGTTTATTTCCACATAAGCAAGCCCGAACACAATCTGCTGCGCGCCCGCACTCAGTTCAAACTGGTGCGCGATATGGAAGAAAAACTCAACTGGATGACCGAGACCGCGCTGTCGTTCTGAACATAATAATACGCCTTTGCGCATTTATGGATGCGTAAAGGCGTTTTTTTATTGGCGATACGTTATCGCAATATAGCCCGTAGCGGCGAAATCTTTGCTTTCGCATTCAAGTTCGTAGCCGTTTTCCGTAAAGACCGAAGGATCGCAGTCGCATACGGCGGCGGCGTATTCGCCGTAACGTACGGAAGCGCGCTTGAGCATTACTCTCAGCGCGTAATGCCATGCGGGCAGATCGGGCATGCCGTCACAGCACGGCAGAGGATACGCATTAAGCTTTTTGCGACCTTGCGGAAGCGGCACCTTGCGCTTTGCGCGTTTGTATCCGCGAGCCCCCGCCGCGGCGAGTCCCAGACGGTAGGCGACCGGATCCGAATATGAGCGTTCCGGTACAGGCGCGTCCTCAAATACCGCGGGCGAATTCAGCGCCGCAAGCTTCGAAAACACGGCTAAACACCCGTTTCTGTAGTCTTCAGCGCTTCGGACTGCGCAGTTTTCGGGATCGTTCCGCCCTGTCAGCTCATGATACGTACCGCTAAGATATTCTTCGCCGTCTCTTAAAAAGGTTATCGCGCCGTCGCAGGTGACGATACCGCATTCACACAGCCCGTAAGCGTATTTTTCGTACTTTTTCATATTCGTGCGCGCGATATCGGCCGGAAGGACGAAAAACGTGTTTTCGGCGATATCGCTCGCCGTATCGCCTCCGGCGAGAGTTACGTCTATGCAGAAACCCGTGCATTTTTCGCAAAGCGAAGCAAGGGACGTTACGCATCTGTTCAGTTTCACGCCAAGCCGTTTCGGATCTGTCACGCTTTGCGCACGCCATATCACGTCGCCGGCAAGGAACCGGGCGTCTTTGTCGCGGCAGGCGGCATATTCATCCATATTGCATACGCGCAAAGTTCCGTCCTTGCCGCAAAAGTGCGAAAACATACGTTCAGCCACGGCGTAAAGCGTTTCATCGGCAAATGACGCTTTTGAATATTTTGCCGAAAGGCGGCCTATCGCGCCGCTTTCCGAAAAAAGTTCCTGAATATCTTCGGTCATTTTGTCTCCTCGCATATCAGTGCGCCGTCGAAACCCGTTACGGTGCATTCGATATATTCACCCGGCGCCGCGCACGAATCCGCTGCATACGCTTCCATAAAACCGTCGGTGTGACCGTAAGCGCGGGAATTTTCGTTCTTTTCAACGAGCAGCTCAACTTTTTTGCCAAACATCGAAAGCGCCGTATCCCGTTTGTTGCGCTCTGATTGTTCGATAACAGCCGCGTTGCGGGCCTTTTTGACCTGTTCGGGCACTTTGCCGGTCATCGCCGCCGCCTCCGTGAACGGACGAAGCGAAAACGGGAACGCGTGGACGTGCATAAGGCGCGCCTCTTTTACAAAACGCAGGCTTTCTTCAAAATCGCTTTCCGTTTCTCCCGGAAATCCCGATATTATATCGGCTGTTATCATTATTTCCGGGATCTCTGAATACAGCAAATCCACGACGTCGTATAACTTTTGCGCTCCGTACGGACGCCGCATGGCTTTGAGCACGCTGTCGCTCGCCGACTGGACCGAAAGGTGAAGATGCTTGCAGAAAGCCGGCGTCTCTTTTACAGTACGCACAAATTCTTTTGTAACGGTATTAGGATTCAAGGAACCCAACCGTATGCGCCTTACGCCGTCTATCAACGCCGCTTTCTTAATAAGGCGGCACAACGCGGCGGAGCCGAAGTCCGAAACTTCTATACCCGTGAATATGAGTTCCGAAACGCCGTCTTGAATAAGACGTTCGCATTCGGCGATAATATCGCTTTCGTCTCTGTTATACGATCTGCCGCGCAGCTTGGGGATAATGCAGTACGCGCATCTTCCGTTGCAGCCGTCTTCGATTTTTACGTACGCGCGGTAGCGCTCGTTGGGGAGCGCGCCGGTGGTCCCTATGTTAAGCTTTTCGTAAGAAGTCTTTATTCCGTATTCTGCTGCCGCGCCTTCGCATATTTCATATATTTTATCGCGCATGCTGCATCCGCCGCACCAAAGCACGTTTGCAGGCATATTTTCGGTCAGGCGGCAAAGCTCGGCGTAACAGCCGGTGACGATCACCCCGGCGCTGCAGCGCGCGGCGCGCGATATGGCGTTGCGCGATTTCTTTTCGCTTTCTTTTGTAACGGCGCAGGTGTTTATTATGCAGAAATCGCACTTTTTGCCGAAATCGACCTCGGCGTAACCGCCGTTTATGAATGTTTCCCGTATCGCCTGGATCTCATACTGGTTGACGCGGCATCCAAGCGTGCAGAAAGACACAGTTTTCATTTTCTGTTTTCTCCCGCGGCTTTTTCGAGCGCCGAAACGTATTCGGGCTCCGTTAGGTTATCGTTTATATACTCAATAAGCGCTTTTGCGGAAATGTTTCCGGGAAGCCCCAGAACAGCGCAAAGCGAAGTCCTTAAATCCGAACTTCCGCTGCAGCCATTCAGCTTGTCGGCGTATGCCCGCCCGGGCGTCAGAAACGCCGGCTTTTCGCGTCTTTTTGTATGTGAAAACGGAAGAAGGAGATCGTAAAGCGTCTGTTCATCGGTGCTCTCGACGCCGAGCACACCTTCTTTACAGACGTGGTTCCGGCGGCTGTCGGCCCCGATTATCGCCGGCGCGTAGATGTTGAATATCTTTACGCCGCCGAGCAGTGACTTCAGTTTTCCGCGTATGAACGTCCCAGCATTGTCAGGATCCGTAAGCAATATGATACCTTCCTTGCCGTACGCTTTCAGTAGGGAAAGCGTCTCGTCGCTTTTGAACGCCGAAAAACCGTTTAGCACGATTATGGGGGAAGAAACGACGTTGGAAAGGCGTATCTTATCGTATTTTCCTTCTACCGCAACCGGGTATAAAAGTTCGAGCTTATCTTTTGGCATAAGACATTATCCTGTAAAGCGTTATCTCTATGACCGTGTACGGATCCGAAGCGCCGGTCTTTACCTCGGCGTCGCATTTACGGCATTCGGCGAGCGCCTTTGTTATGGTTTCGGGCGAAAAGTTCCGCATCGCGTTGAAAACGCGGTTGTACTGCCAGTCCGCCATGGCAAGCGCTTTTTTGACTTCGGCGGGCGGGACCCCCGCGCCGAGCGCTTTTTTAACGGCGGCCATATCGGTG
Source organism: Clostridia bacterium (assembly GCA_017429165.1). Lineage (GTDB taxonomy): Bacteria > Bacillota > Clostridia > Oscillospirales > CAG-382 > UBA1206. The sequence goes on along the minus strand of JAFRPL010000037.1, from coordinate 24,114 downwards.
AAATAGTTCGCAACGGTGCCCGATATCACTTCGGGCGGAGTCTTGGCGAACACCAGACCGTCGTAGACCTTCTTGAGCCGCGGCGCGTCGGCAACTCCGAGACAGTTGACTATATCGTAAAGCTTGTAATCGTAGTTCTCGCAGCAAACCAGCCTGACGTCTTCGATATCGAGCGGCGTCCCGTTATAATACGAGCACAGTTTTTCGATTTCACCGTTGAGGATATACATATCGCTGCCGCAGTATTCGGGCAGGAATTCCGCGCCGCGGCGTGTTATCTTGGCTCCGTTGCCGGTAAAATGCCGTATTATCCATTGGGTGAGCCGCGCACCCGACTGCTTTTCAAAATTCACTCGTATGCACGATTCGTCAAAGAAATCCAGCACCTCGTTGGAGCCGGGCTTTCTTTTTATAAAAGAATCCTCAGTCAGTTCGCCCGAACGGTAGACGAACACCACAGCGACCCCGTACGGCAGCTCGGAAAGTATATCCAGGTAATCCGAAGCGTCGTTCGTTTGCCCCGAAAACGAAAAGCCGTATATCTCAATGACTTTCCAGGGCGAAACGAACGAAGGCGTATCCACGGCAACCGCGAGCGATTCCGGCGTCAGCGCGCCCGGTTCGTAAACGATATTCGCATATTCCGCCGCGCTTTCGCCGCAGAAGGAGCGCAGCTTGCGCAGATAATGGTCCTTGGTATATTCTTCGTCGCCGTAAAAAACGTAGACCCCGGTTATGTCTTTTGATTTCAGTTTGGCTGTGAGCGCTTCGGCTGACATACTGCCGACCTCCTTTTCAAGGTATTATGGCGACGCACTCGTTCCTTTTGATGAACGTGGCGTGACCCGCAGGGAAATCTTCGTAAACGCAATAGTAATGCGAATGCAGATCTATATCGCCTTTCGGCTGCGGGTAATAGGCGGAAGGAAGAACTATCTTGTCATATATGTGATTTCCGTCATACATGTATTTTTTGGCAATGCAGACTTTCTCCGCGGGCGTCGCTATCACGGCGTCGCCTTCGCTTATATACAGTCTTATGTCACCAACCATGAGCACGAGCTCGGTATACGGCTCAAATACGCAGCTTTCCCCGCGCGCGGCTTCGTAAGACAAATCAAAGAATTCCTGTTCGTCGGGCGTCCGAGGTTCGGGAACGGCGACCCGTTTTGTCCCGTAGACTTTAGAAAAAAGAGTTATCATCCGGTGCGAGTTCCTGCCGAGATTGGCTATGACCAGGGTATCGCATCCGGCGAAACCGGCGGCGCTTATCACATCGGTGGCGTTATATGCGCTGCCGCTGTCTATAAAGACGCATTCTCCGTCGCTCGCCACCGCTGCGCCGTATCCGCCGAAAACGTCGGAATAGTATACTGTATCGTTACGGATTATATAAGGGATAAGAACTGCGGAAAAGAGCAGCGCCGGTATGACCGCGCACGTTGCGATAAATGCTTTTTTGCGGATTTTTTTGCCGAGGATAAGATATGCCGCCGCGGCGATACCGCATAACGCGCATATAGCGGGAACAAGCGCCGGGTAGAAAGGCGCGGATGCGAAGGGAAGTCCGGACACAATGTCGATCGCTCCGGTAAAAACGTGTGAAATAAACGAAACGACGCTCCCAACGGCGCTTGCGGCGAACGGCACGGCAAACGCAATGATGCAGAACAGATACGAAACCCCAAGCAGAAGCGGGAAGAGCAATATGCATAACAGCGTGGAAAGCGGCGCGTAGAGTGAAAACTTTCCGAAGTTATACAGTATCACCGGCAGCGTAAAGATCACGACCGCGAGCGATGTGACGAACGGCGTCACGATGAGCTTGAAAAAGATCTTCCCGAGCTTTGTATCGGCCTTGTATTCGTAAGAGTTTCCCACGCAGATCATGCCGAGCGTGCACAGGAACGAAAGCTGCAGCGAAAGCGAAGCGGTGGAGTACGGATCGATCACCGTGATGATCCCGAGCGCTGCGAAAAGAGACGTCAGAGAATCGCTTCGCGCCGATACCGCCGACGCAATGAACGTGATGCAAAGCATAAGCCCGGCACGCACCGCAGAATACGGGAAATCGGCAACGGCGCAGAAACAGAAAACCAGAAAGCATCCGGCAAAACAGCGGACGAATCTGTTGCTTACAAATCTTGCGAGCAGCGAATAAAGGAGCATAACGACTACCGAAAGATGCATCCCCGAAACCGCCAGCACGTGCGACGCCCCCGCCTTTGCAAAGACGGCGCTGTTTTCCGGACTTATATCCGACCTGTCGGCTATCGTCACGGCTTTTACGAACCACGCCGCATCGGCGTCAAGATATTTGTCGCACATATCGGCGATACCGCGGCGAATCCGAGTGAACGGCGAGCCGCTTTCCCCGGCGTAAGCCGTCGCTCCGGCGAATTCGTAAAACTCGCCGCGCGCTGTCGCCTTCGCGTCATCTGTCGGTACGAACCTGCCGCGGCACCGGATGATATCGCCGCAGCGGTAACCTGATGTGCCGGAAATATATACCTTTATGCCGTCACCGCGCTTTACCGCTGCGTCTCCTTCAAGCGCCGTGACGGTCGCGCTGCTGCCGTTGAAATATGTGCTGACGTTCGTGACTTCGGCGTAGACTGTGCCTTCCGTCTGCGAATCCGGCAGCCTGACAGCCGCGTAGATCTTCGTATATGCGATCGCGATAAACGGAATTATCGCAAGTATGACCGCGGTACGTATACGAATAAGCCGTATCGCGCTCAAAAAGCAGCACGATACGGCAAGCGCGGCAAAACAAAGCGGGAAAACTACGCTGCCCGTCGATACCGTTATAAAGGCGGTGCCGGAAAACAACAGCACGCCGATTGAAAGCAGACGGTTGCGGATCAGACGTTATCAGTCCTTTGCTTTTCAGTTTAGTTTGACGGCGAGCTTTGTCCCGCCCAAAAGATGAAAATGCATATGCTTTACGGTCTGACCGCCGTCTTCACCGACGTTGGTAATGACGCGATAGCCGTTTTCAAGGCCGCATATCTTTGCGATATGCGGTATCGCTTTGAACACCTCTGCGGCTGTGCAGACGTTGCTGCAGTCGATCTCGTCCACGGAAGCGATATGCGTTTTGGGAACTATAAGCACGTGCACCGGTGCGTTGGGATTTATATCCTTGAACGCGTAGACGTGTTCGTTTTCATAAACCTTCGCGGAAGGTATTTCGCCTTTGATTATCTTACAGAAAATACAATCCATTCTTTTATTCTCCTATCTGAGCTTTTACGACTCCGTCGATGGCGTCTACAGCTTCGGGCAGTTTTTCGGGACATTTGCCGCCGCACGACGCGCTGTCCGGCCTTCCGCCGCCGCCGCCGCCCACTATGGGAGCGATCGCCGAAAGCAGCTTGCCGGCGTTTGCGCCTTTGCTTATCGCCGCTTTTCCGCAGCGTGCGGTGAACATCACTTTGCCGTCGTTTACGGTTGCGAACACAGCGACGCATTCGGGATGCTTATCGAGCAGGGAATCGGCGGAAGTGCGGAGCGTGTCCACGGGAAGGCCCTTGAAGCACGCCTTGACTATCTTTAATCCGCCGGCTTCGGAAGCGTTTCCGTACGCTTCGTCTATCTTGGCCAGCGCCGCGGAAGCGTTGGCGGCTTCGAGCGCTTTCTTCACGTCGCGCAGCTCCGCCATTACTGAATCCGCCCTGTGCTCGAGCTCGTTAAGATTAGGCGCTTTGAGCGAAGTCGCCACGTTTTCAACCAGCTTTTTATCGGCGTAGATCTGCTCGAGTACGTTCATACCGGTGATTATCTCTATCCTTCTCACTCCGGCGGCGACCGAAGATTCCGAAACTATGCGCATAAGTCCGGCTTTTGCGGTGTTGTCGAGATGTGTGCCTCCGCAGAGCTCGGCGGAAAAATCGCCCATACGGATAACTCTTACGGTATCGCCGTATTTTTCGCCGAAAAGCGCCATTGCGCCGGTCTTCTTGGCTTCTTCGACAGGCATTTCGGTGCAGGTGACAGCGTCGCCTTTGAGTATCTCTTCGTTGGCGAGTTTTTCTATCTGAAGCAGTTCTTCTTTGGTGACCGCCTGCTGGTGCGTGAAGTCGAACCTGCCTATACGTTCGTCGACGTACGAACCGGCCTGCTCGACGTGCGTGCCCAGCACTTTTCTCAGAGCCGCCTGGAGCAGATGCACCGCCGAATGGTTGCGCGCGATCGCGGCGCGGCGCGCGGTATCGATCTGCGCGTGCGCTTTACCCAATGCGATCTCGCCTTCCGTGATGATACCCGTGTGTATGAACTGGCCGTTGGGAGTCTTCTTGGTATCTGTGACGGTAAAAGTGCCGGACGCCGTCTTAATAACGCCGGTATCGCCCACCTGTCCGCCGCTTTCGGCGTAGAAAGGCGTCCTGTTGAGCACGACAGTGGCGTTACCGCCCGAAGCCAGCGACTGGAGTTCGCCGTCTTTGATGATATAAAGTATCTCGCAATCGCATTCGTTTTCCTTGTATCCAACGAATTCGGTCTTGAGCGATTTATCTATGAGCGCGTTTTCGTCGGTCCAGCCGAAATCGCCGAGCGCAAGGCGCGCGTCGCGCGCTTTTTTGCGCTGTTCCTGCATAAGCGCCTTGAATCCTTCTTCGTCCACATCAAGACCCTGCTCGTCAGCGAGCTCTCTGGTAAGGTCTATGGGGAATCCGAACGTGTCGTACAGTTTGAAAACGTCAGCGCCCGGAATCGTGTTCCCGCCGGCGTCCTTTATGTCGTCAACTATCTTGTTTAGAATATTCAGGCCGGAATCGAGCGTCTGGCTGAAGCGGGATTCTTCGGCGGCGATGGTCTTTTTTATATAATCGCGGCGTTCGGCGAGATTGGGGTACGCGCCCTCGTTTTCTTTTATAACGGCTTCGCACAGATCGCAGAGGAAAGCTCCTTTTATGCCGAGCAGTCTGCCGTGGCGCGCGGCGCGGCGCAGTACGCGGCGAAGTATATATCCGCGCCCTTCGTTGGAAGGAAGCACGCCGTCGCCTATAAGGAAGGTGGCGGTGCGTATATGGTCGGTTATCACGCGCAGCGAAACGTCTGTCTTGCCGCTGCCGCCGGTGTATTTGACCCCGGCGATATCCGAAAGTCTGAGCATTATATTGCGCACGGTATCGACTTCGAACAGGTTGCCTACATCCTGCATCACGCAGGCGAGACGCTCGAGTCCCATGCCGGTGTCTATGTTCGGATGCGCCAGACGGGTGTAATTGCCGTTGCCGTCTCCGTCGAACTGCGTGAAAACTATGTTCCAGATCTCTATATATCTGTCGCAGTCGCAGCCGAAATGACAGTCGGGCTTGCCGCAGCCGTATTTTTCGCCGCGGTCGAAATGGATCTCGCTGCACGGTCCGCAGGGGCCGGCGCCGATCTCCCAGAAGTTATCCTCTTTGCCCAGCTTGTATATGCGATCCTCGGGCACGCCGGTCTTCATCCAGATCTCTTTGGCTTCGTCGTCGTCCTGATAGACGGTTATATAAAGGCGGTCTTCGGGGATCTCGAGCACTTTGGTCAGGAATTCCCACGCCCAGGGAATGGCTTCGGACTTGAAATAATCGCCGAAAGAGAAGTTGCCCAGCATCTCGAAGAAGGTGCCGTGGCGTGCGGTTTTGCCAACGTTTTCTATATCCAGCGTGCGCACGCATTTCTGGCAGGTAGTCACTCGCTTGCGCGGCGGTATTTTTTCCCCCGTGAAATACGGTTTGAGCGGCGCCATGCCGGCGTTGATAAGCAGAAGCGAATTGTCGTTCTGCGGAACGAGCGGGAACGAATCCATACGCAGATGTCCCTTGGAAGCAAAGAATTCAAGGTATTTTTCGCGCAGGACGTTTAACGATAATTTTTCCATTTGATATGCCTTTCGTATGCTTTCACATATAAATTCAGTTTATTATAGCATATATTTCAAAAAAGTCAACTGATTTTGCAGATTAAACGCCTTTGCCGTCCATTTATTTTCTCTTTGCCGCCGCCGCTTTCGCTTGACTTTTGACGAGCGTTGTGATAAAATATTTTTTCAGAAAAGGAGTGTGCAAAATAATGGATAAACAACTGATCAAATCGTATCAAAACTACTACAGGAACCGCCTGCTCGACGACTGTATCCCGTTCTGGATGAAGAGCGATCTGCTCGACAGGAAATACGGCGGGTATATGACTAACGTGGACCGCGAAGGAAAAGTTTATAACGAAGACAAATCCGGCTGGTTCCAGGGTAGGTGCCTCTGGACTTTTTCGGCGCTCTGCAATAACTACGGCAAGCGTCCCGAATGGGTCGACGCGGCCGAGCTCGGCGTAAAATTCCTCAACGAAAAATGCATCGATACCGACGGCAGGATGTTTTTCACCCTCACGCGCGACGGCAGACCGCTCAGAAAACGCCGCTATATGTTTTCCGAAAGCTTTTACGTGCTTTCCATGGCTGAATACGGCCTTATGACCGGCGACAAAGAGGCGCTCAAAAAAGCCGAAGACTGCTTTGAAATGATGCTCAGATTATATCGCGATCCTTCGAGCGATCCTTATTAGATCACACCCAAAACCTATGCTTCCACCCGCGCAGAAAGAGCTTCCGCCGTGCCTATGGTGCTCGTCTCTTCAGCGCAGCTTCTTCGCAGGTGCGACCCCGAAAAAGCCGAATACTATACTGCCGTAACGCGCGAGATGGTGGATTCCATAATAAAATACCATTACAAGCCCGACCGTCATTGCGTGCTCGAGACCGTGGGCGCCAACGGGGAATTCATCGATAACCCCGCCGGCAGGTGCATCAACCCCGGCCATTCAATGGAAAACAGCTGGTTCCTTATGAGCGAAGCGGTTTATTCCAACGACAAAGATCTGCTTGAGAAAGCGCTCAATATACTCAACTGGTCGCTCGAATGGGGCTGGGACAAACAGTACGGCGGTTTTATCTATTTCACCGATTGCGACGGCAGACCTCCCGAGCAGCTCGAACACGATATGAAGCTCTGGTGGGTCCACGACGAAGCGCTTATCGCCACCCTGTACGCTTACGGGATAACCGGCGAGCAGAAGTATTTCGACTGGTTCAAGAAAGTCCACGATTTTGCGTTCGGACATTTCACCGATCACGAATACGGCGAATGGTACGGCTATCTGCACCGCGACAACACCGTGAGCCACACTCAGAAGGGTTCTATGTGGAAAGGTCCTTTCCATTATCCGCGTATGCTCATGCTTATGGATAAGCTTCTCGGTATGATCGCCGACGGCAAACCTATGGAGCCCATTCTTTGATAAAGCGGGCAAAAATGCTTAAAAAGGCGCAAATTATTGTAAAAAACACTTGATTTTTTGCAAAAAGTGTGCTATAATCCAATGTCTTTTGCGGAAAATGCGCAAAAAATACACACACCGCTTTTCTGCCGCGGGTGCTTCGCCGGTCAATACGACGGGGAATTACGGTAAATTCAAAAAAAGCGTGTGGCGGGCAAAGACCCGGAAGGAGAATATCCAATGTCAGTTATTTCCATGAAACAGCTGCTCGAAGCGGGCGTCCATTTCGGACACCAGACCAGAAGATGGAACCCCAAAATGGCGGAATACATCTTCACCGAAAGAAACGGTATCTACATCATAGACCTGCAGAAGACCGTCAAGAAGATCGAAGAGGCCTATATGTTCATCCGCGACGTGGCCGCCGACGGCGGCACGGTGCTTTTCGTAGGCACCAAGAAACAGGCGCAGGAAGCCATTAAGGAAGAAGCCGAAAGAGCCGAAATGTACTATGTCAATATGCGCTGGCTCGGCGGCATGCTCACCAACTTCAAAACCATCAAACGTTCTGTCAACAAGCTTCATCAGCTCAACAGAATGACCGAAGACGGCACCTTCGATATGCTCACCAAAAAAGAAGTCGCCGCCAGAATGAAAGAAATGGGCGACCTCGAAAAGAACCTCGGCGGTATCAAAGAGATGAAGACTCTGCCTTCCGCCATGTTCGTCGTAGACCCCAAGAAAGAAGCAAACGCTGTCAACGAAGCGCGTAAACTGGGTATCCCCGTAGTCGCCATCGTCGACACCAACTGCGACCCCGACGAAGTCGATTACGTCATCCCCGGCAACGACGACGCCATCCGCGCCATCAAGCTCATCGCTTCCGTTATGGCTGACGCCGTTCTGGAAGGCAAACAGGGTGAACAGTTCACCGATTCTTCCGCAGATGAAGAAAATGTAACCGAGGAGGAAGAAAACAATGGCTGAGATTTCCGCAAAACAGGTAATGGAGCTCCGCAAAAAGACCGGCTGCGGCATGATGGAATGCAAAAAAGCTCTGGTCGAAGCTAACGGCGATTTCGAAGAGGCTACCAAGCTTCTGCGCGAAAAAGGACTTGCTGTTGCCGCTAAAAAGGCGAGCAGGATCGCCGCCGAAGGCCTTGTCGATATTGAAAAGTGCGAAAAATGCGGCTACACCGCAATGGTCGAAGTCAACAGCGAAAGCGATTTCGTCGCTAAGAACGATCAGTTCAAAGGTTTCGTAAAATCCATTCTTGCTACCATTCTCAAAAATAAACCCGCCGATATCGCCGCTCTTATGGGCTGCACTCTCGAAGGCACCGAAAACACCGTCGAAGCAGAACTCAAAGATAAGATCTTTACCATAGGCGAAAACCTCACTATCCGCCGTTTCGAGCTCATCTCCGGCGTTACCGGCACCTATATCCACGGCGGCGGAGCCGCGGGCGTCATCGTCAAGTTCGAGACCTCCAACGGTATCGAAAACACCGACGCTTTCAAGGAATACGCCAAGAACATCTGCATGCAGATCGCCGCCATGTCTCCTCTTTACGTAGCTCCCGCCGACGTTCCCGAATCCGTCATCGACGGCGAAAAAGAGATCATCCTCACCCAGATCAAGAACGATCCCAAATTTGCCAACAAACCCGCAGCCGTCGTCGAAAAGATGGTAACCGGCCGCGTGAGCAAGTATTACGACACCAACTGCCTCGACGAGCAGCAGTACGTCCGCGACGAAGCTCTCAAAGTCAAAGCTTACACCCAGAACACCGCCAAAGAACTGGGCGGCGAAATCAAAGTCGTTTCGTTCGTCAAATACGAACGCGGCGAAGGCATCGAAAAAGTCGAAGAAGACTACGCAGCCGAGATCGCCAAACTCGCCGGTGGCGGCAAATAATCCTGAACGATATCGCAAACCGACCGCTTTTGCATTACTTGCAAAGGCGGTCTTTGTTTTGGAATCGCAAGAATAAAAAATATCTTGATAAGCCGCTTTTTTTATGGTATAATAATCGAGACAAACCGAAAGGGGAGACGTACCGCTTTGAGTAAGATGCTGCCTGTGCCGCTAAAAAAAGAATACAGACGTTACTACAAGTCGCGTCTTTTTCTTTACGGCTTTCACGTCTTCCTGGTGATTTCGCTCGCCGTTATCGCACCGTTCGAATTCTGGTCCGGCATGCGTATGTTCGACGAACTCGGCGCAATGTTTTTCCATACCGTCGCCGAGACGGGGAATCCCGTGGCTTACGCGACCGTTTTCTTTTCGCTCGTCATTATCGAACGTGTCTTTAAGATGATATATAAGCGGGTGCGCTTAAAAGAGCTCGGAAGGGCGCTCGACTATATGGAAAACCGCTTTACTATGATGGATCCGGAAGATCCGGTCGTGGAACGCGCCGCGTTGTCCAAGAATTCCTTCGGCGACGTGCTCGATCAGAAGCTCGAGCTTATAAACACATTACTTCTCATAACGACTCTATCCGTGATATGCTGTATCACCAACGTGTATGCCGGAGCTCCGTTCATACTCGTGTCGTTCGTCACGGCGTTACGCGATATCAGGCAGAAACCGCCCAACAGATGGCTCAAGTTCGCGGATAACGCTTTATTGCAGGCGTTCCTGTTTTCCACCATTTTGCTAATGATATTCCATTACCTTTCGTACGGCAGCGTGCTCGGCTATTACGCGGTCATACTGGTCAGGATGCTTCTGCAAAAAAACGTGCCGGAAGATATCGCTCTTTTCAAAGTACATACCGCTCGACTCACGGTACTTTCCGAAGCTTTCGCGCGCGATCCGGTCGTAAAATAGCGCGTTTCAAGCCCGGATTTCGCCGGAAAACCTTGTATTCATTACGCTTTTGGCACCCAAAAAAATATTTTTACTTTTTTTCAAAAAACTATTGCAAAATAGCAAAAAGTGTGGTATTATAACAAAGCTCCGTTTGAGAGCCAACGATCCGGTTCGGTAGTTCAGTTGGTTAGAACGCCGCCCTGTCACGGCGGAGGTCGTGGGTTCGAGTCCCATCCGAATCGCCATACTATTCAATGATCACGCCTCTGTAGCTCAGTTGGTAGAGCAGGGGACTGAAAATTCCCGTGTCGTTGGTTCAATTCCGACCGGAGGCACCATAATCATTGAATAGTTTTATGCGGATTTAGCTCATTTGGTAGAGCGCCACCTTGCCAAGGTGGAGGTAGCGGGTTCGAACCCCGTAATCCGCTCCATTTTTTCGACGTGCCCGTTTGGTTCGGCGTGTTTACACGGTTCGATTCGGGTGCCGGCGTCGAAAAAAGTAACGCGGTAAATACCGCTTAATAAACGGTTCTGCCGTTTATTTTGCTGATGTGGCACAGGTGGTAGCGCACATCCTTGGTAAGGATGAGGTCACGAGTTCGAATCTCGTCATCAGCTCCAGAAAACCGTTCCGAAAGGGACGGTTTTTCAATTATTATAAGCATTAGTCAATAATTAGTAACACTTTATCTCTTGACTATTTTTATTTAATATGACAAAATTCAAATACTGAAAAATATGACTTTTTTGAAAGGGCATGAACATATGAAACGTTTGATTGCTGTTTTGCTTTCGCTTTGCCTGCTCCTCGCTTTGGCGGCGTGCGGCGGAAACTCCACCGAGACCTCCGAAACTTCCGGAAAAGAGAGCTCTTCTTCTGCTGATACTTCTTCCGATACTTCCGGCGCAGATGTTTCCGCGCCTCAACCTGATGAAAGCGGCGTTGAACCTCAGGAAAGCGAAGATGTTTCGCAGATAGTAGAAGACGAGTATTTCACCAAATTCGACCAGACGACTTCCTATGACAGCGACGATACGACTATCGTGTTCGACGGATCTTCCGTGACTGTTTCCGGCGTCGGCGCGACCGCAAACGGTTCATTCGTCACCATCACCGCCGCCGGTACTTACGTCGTTTCGGGCAGATCGACAAACGGCCAGATAATCGTCGAAGTCCCCAAGACCGATAAAGTCCGCCTCGTCTTCAATGGGCTAGACCTCATTTGCTCCAAATCTGCTCCCGTATGGGTCAAATCCGCCGACAAGGTGGCCGTTACCCTCGCCGACGGAACCAAGAACTTTCTGACCGACGGCAAGACTTACGTGTACGATAACGCTGATAACGAACCTAACGCCTGTCTGTTTTCCAAGGACGACCTCACCGTAAACGGCGGCGGGTCGCTCGAGATCAAGGCGAACAATAATAACGGCATAGGCACCAAGAACGATCTCCGCATCTTTTCCGGCAATATTACCGTCAGCGCATCCAAGAACGCGCTCAAGGGCAACGATTCCGTGGCGATCAACAGCGGAGTCGTCATCAATATCACCAAATGCAAGGACGGCATAAAGACTGACAACACTGAAGAAGTCCTCAAAGGTTTCGTATATATCCGCGGCGGCGACATAAGCATCACCGCTTCCGACGACGGCATCCAGGCGACTCGAAAAGTGACGGTCGAAGGCGGAAACATCACTGTCAGCGCACGCAGCAACGTCATCAACTGCGACGGCGAGGTCAAGGTGGCTAAAGACGTCATTACCGAAAAATGAGCAAAAAGCTTTTTGTAATACTGCTTGCAGTATGCGTCGCGGCGGTCGCTTTGGGCGTTTTCCTCGTAGTGAGGGCGCTTACGCGGACGGGCGCCGACGATCCGGTCCGGGCGGTATGGCGGTATCAGAAAGCGGCTATGCTGTACGACGCCGACGGTATGCTTAAATATTCTTCGGAATATAACACGGCCGTTCTAACCGACCACGCGCCGCGCAATACCGACCTCAAGGATTATTTAAAAAAGCAGTATTCTTCCGTCACTTCGCGCTACGCCGGCAAAAAGCTCACTTATAACGCAGAAATTACAGGGGAGTATTCTGCCGGAGACGCGGAATACGAAACGCTTTTTGCCGAATATACGGCGCGCATGCCGGAAGCAGAAAAGCCGGATCGCTTTGCGCAAGTGAAAATGACTGTATTTTCCGAAAACGCAAAAGCGTTCGAGATCACGGCGTACGCGGTCCGGGCCGGCGGAAGCTGGTATTACTGGAAAACGAACTGAAAAATACTAAAAGCGCTGAAAACCGCAGGTTTTCAATTTAGCTGATAAGACAAACCGAAAGAAAACGACCCACTATGACACTTTCAAAATCGAAAGACGCCACAGTGGGTCTGTTTTTGCTTTATGTTGGCTCTTACTTCGCCGCGCTTTTTCGTTTCTTATGCAATTTGACGCCAAAAACGAACTATGTGCACAAATCATTGGTATATATTTTATGCAATATTACAAATCATCTAACATATGTTAACACAATATTCACAAATAGCGAGTATAATACCCGCGAATTCAGACAAGGGCAATACTCTTTACAGAAAGGATGACGTCTATATGGAAAACGTATTGACCGAAAAAATAAAATACAAATACAAAGTAGAACTCGATACAATGAGCGACGTGCGCGAATTCGTTGCCGCCGCCGCAAAGTGCGAGACCAAAGTTACGCTCCGTGCCGGTAACTTCACCGCAAATGCGCAGAGCTTGCTCGGAGTTGCGCTCGCCCGTAAAATTGACTGGAACGATCTTATTATAGAAAGCGACCGCGATTATTATGGCGAGTTCAGAAAATTCATCGTCGAATAATCGACAAACAACCGAATACCCGCCCAAGTCTGAATTGCAGTAGATCCGCCGGACGTAAATACGTAACGGCGGATCTTTGTTTTTGCTATATAAGTTCTGCGATTATCGCGTTTGACACCCTGAACCCGGCTTCGTTCAGCGCGAACACGTTGCCTTGAAGCGTGCCGAACCCGCTTTCGGCGAAATATTTTGCCTTTTCCAGCCTGTTTTCGGCAAGCCTGACTCCTTCGGCGAGCCGCAGACCCAGCATAACGCGTTCTTCTTCGCTTTCTTCGGGAGTTAACGGCAAGGCGGACTCATAATCGGTATCCGATAAAAACGGCAAAACCGAGCGTTTGATGAACCGCTGCGTGTCTTTAGGAGTTTCGAACCGCCTTGAATTATAAAACGAATGCGCCGCCGGACCTATGCCTATATATTCGCCGCGTTTCCAGTAGACCGTGTTGTGCGCCGATCCGTAGCCCGGCTTGGCAAACGACGAGATCTCGTAATGGCGGTATCCGTGCGCGCCGAGTTCGCGGCACAGCGTTTCGTACTGCGCGCCTTCTTCGTTTTCGTCGGGGAAAACGTATTTGTCTCTGTTTTCATACAGCGGCGTGCCTTCTTCTATCATTAACGAATACGCCGAAACGTGTTCCGGCTCAAGCTCGGTCATCTGCTTGACGGTCGCCGTAAAATCGTCGCCCGGTACCCCGAATATAGCATCCAGCGATATATTGTCAAAACAGCGTCGCGCGTCGGAATAGCATTGCAAAAACGTCGCGTTGTCGTGGATCCTTCCCATGATCCCGAGCGTGACGTCGTTAGCGGATTGCATACCAAGCGACAGCCTGTTGAATCCCGCGCTGTGAAGATCATAAAGGTCTTCCGCATTGACCGTGCCGGGATTGGCTTCCAGCGTTATTTCGGTATTTGATTCGATATCGTATTTTTTGAATATCGAACCGAGTATACGGCACAGTCTCGCGCTTCCCATCACGGTCGGCGTGCCGCCGCCGAAATACACGGTTTTGACGTTTATTTCCGGCAGCGAATCTATCCGTCTTATAACGGCGCGCTCGTATTCGTCTTTGAGCTCCTCGTTTTGGCACGGCGCGGAAAAAAATGCGCAGTACGCGCATTTTTTAACACAAAAAGGGAAATGGATATAGAGCGAAACGTCGCGTTTACTGTTCGTCGTCATATTTCAAGACCGCCATGAACGCTTCCGGCGGCACTTCCACCGTGCCGAAAGAGCGCATACGTTTTTTGCCTTCCTTTTGCTTTTCCAAAAGCTTTTTCTTGCGCGTTATGTCGCCGCCGTAGCACTTGGCGAGCACGTCCTTGCGCAGCGCCTTGACAGTCTCGCGCGCGATTATCTTGCCGCCTATAGCCGCCTGCACCGGTATTTCGAACAGCTGGCGCGGGATATTTTCTTTGAGCTTTTCGCATATCTTGCGGGCGCGCATATACGCTTTGTCGGCGTGGACTATGAACGAAAGCGCGTCGACAATGCTGCCGTTGAGCAGGATATCGAGCTTGACGAGCTTGGAAGGCTCGTACTCCTTGGGCTCGTAATCGAGCGAAGCGTACCCCTTGGAACGCGATTTGAGAGCGTCGAAGAAATCGTAGATTATCTCGTTGAGCGGCATCTCGTATCTGAGCTCGGCGCGGTTGGTGTCTAAATAACTCATCCCCACGTACACGCCGCGCCTGTCGCGGCAGAGCTCCATGATCGAACCCATATATTCAGTCGGCGTGATGACCGAGGCTTTCACTATCGGCTCGGCGGAAGATTCTATCTCTTCCTGCGGCGGATAGTTGGTGGGGTTATCAATAAACAGCGTCTCGCCGTTGTGCTTGGTTATTTTGTAAATAACCGAAGGCGCCGTGGTTATGAGGTCGAGGTTGAATTCGCGTTCCAGCCGCTCTTCGATTATCTCCATATGCAAAAGTCCTAAGAATCCGCAGCGGAAGCCGAATCCCAAAGCCACCGAAGTCTCTGGCTCGAAAGCAAACGCCGCGTCGTTGAGCCGCAGCTTTTCGAGCGCGTCGCGCAGATCGCCGTAGCGTGAACCGTCGGCGGGATATATGCCGGCGTAGACCATGGGCAGGCATTTCTTGAACCCGGGCAGCGGTTCTGACGCGGGATTTGCGGCGTTTGTAACGGTGTCGCCCACGGTCGTTTCGGCTACGCTTTTTATGGAAGCGGTGAAATAGCCGACTTCGCCGGGGTACAGCCTGTCGCGCGGGTTGAGCCCAAGCGCGCCGAGTGTGCCGGTCTCCACAACGGTGAATTCCGAACCGGAATGCATCATCCTGACCGTGTCGCCAACTCCAATGGAGCCGTTCATCACGCGGAAATATACTATAACGCCTTTATAACTGTCGTAATACGAATCGAATACCAGCGCTTCCAGCGGTTTTTCCGTATCGCCTTTGGGGCACGGGATCTCTCTGACCACGGCTTCGAGCACGTCTTCTATGTTTATGCCGTTCTTTGCCGAGATCTTCGGGCAGTCTTCGGCGGGCAGCCCCAGCACGTCTTCGATCTCGCGCACGGTCATATCCACGTCGGCGGAAACGAGGTCGATCTTGTTTACGACCGGAATTATCTCAAGGTCGTTGTCTATGGCAAGATACGCGTTGGCGAGCGTTTGCGCCTGTATGCCCTGAGTGGCGTCAACCACGAGCAGAGCGCCCTCGCACGCTTTGAGCGAACGCGAAACTTCGTAGTTGAAGTCCACGTGGCCCGGCGTGTCAATGAGGTTCATAACGTATTCCTCGCCGTCCTTGGCGCGGTAAACGAACCGCACTGCGCGCGCCTTTATGGTGATGCCGCGTTCGCGCTCAAGCTCCATATTGTCGAGAATGCGGTCTTCCATCTCGCGCTCGGAAACGGATTTGGTTATCTCGAGCAGGCGGTCGGCGAGGGTAGACTTGCCGTGGTCGATATGCGCTATTATCGAAAAATTGCGTATCTTAGTGATGTCGTACATAAACTATTCCTGTTTTTCTTTTTTGAATACGAATATCTTTCTGCCTAAATAGTTCCAGATGAGGACGATACCTGCGGAGATTATGTGCGTGGAATAATACGGTACGGTCTCCTTGCCGAATTCCGAAAGGCTTACGCCGAAAATCCACGCGCCGGCGTTCATAAGCAGCTCCTTGAGCGCAAAGCCTATAAGCCCCACGACGGTAAAGATGATGAACGCCTTGACGTTCCGTCCCTGCTTTTTCTGCTTTTCGGTGGTGAATACCCAAAGGACCGAAAGCACGTAGTTGACTATAAGCCCCACGATAAAGCCGACCGCGGTGGCGATGAAGGTGTTTAGCGAAGATTCTTCCTTGAGTATGAATTTCCAGAGCAGCCAGTGCGTGCCGGTCTCGAACAGAAAAGCCGTTCCGCCCACCACGCAGTAGCGCAGGAATTCCCATAAAGTGCGTTTTTGTTCGTCAGTCATTATTTGTTTCCTTTCAGCGCCCGAGCCAGTACGGGATAAATGGCTTTCGCCATATAATAGTGGCCGAGATCATTGGGATGCAGGTTGTCCACGCAGAACAGATCTTTCATCGGCGCCGGGAAAAACCTGCCGCCGTCGATAAAATATACGTTGTCGCCGCGCTTTTTCATTTTGTCGTACGTCCTGCGGCAGATGCGGCTCTTTTTGCGGTCGTTTTCGGTGACGTCCCAGAAGCACGGATGCGTAACTATAAGAATAGGGATATCGGGGTGCGCGTTGCGTACGGTCTCGTAAAACGGCTCGTGGGTCGCGTCGAGTTCCTCAACGGAGCGCGAATTGTAATCGTAGTCCATAACGAACGCCGAAATGTCGCGTTCGCCTATCCATTCCGCAACGTACTGTTCGCCGAAAGCGGAACCGGAATAGCCCATATTTATGTTGTCGCAATCGAGCGCGCGGCAAATTATGTTCGAATACATCGAACCCGGTCTCGAAACGCAGCCGCCCTGCGTGATGGACGATCCGTAAAACGCCACCGGTTTAAACGTCCTGGGAGCCGGTTTAGCAATGTGCGCGCCGCGGGGAATACCTATATCGAGCGTTTGGATACCGCCGTAAAGAGGGAATTCGACAGTTACTTCTTTGTATCCTTGCGGCATCTTCAGAATTTGAGCGTTTTCAGTTGGATTGTCGGCGAAAGTCTGCATCATGGCGCCGCAATAAGTCTTGTCAGTGCCGGTACCGAGATACATATCGAAGCCGTAAACGCCCCTGTCGCAGAAGTGATGCATCCCCAGGCAACACGAACGGTATTTAACTTTGAGCACGAATCTGTCCGCGTCGGTATAAAAGCGGAGCGTACCGCCGGAAGTGCAGTCGGAAAGCGTATCTTTGCCGTCGTGATATTCGCTGCGTTTAGAAGCGTCGAGCCTGTAATATTCGCCGTGATTCAGGTGCGGAGGAAGCAATCCGCCGATTTCGAAAATCTCGTTATCGGCGTTTATATATACGTATTCGTCGGTAAGTTCCGTAACGTATTCTTTCTTGATCTTCTCGGCTTTGACGGTTACGGCTTTCGAATAGTCGTATCCGCTTGCCTTGGGTTTGCCGAAATAGTAAGAGTCCATCATTTTCACCTCATGATATTTTAACATAACGCGCGTAAATTTGCAAGTATATATTGAAAATCATAAAATTATATGTTAAAATATTCAAAAAGCGGAGGTGGTCGAATGCTTTTCCGTAACGTTGTGATACTCGATGAAAATTTCAAGCCCGGCGCCGGAGTGTGCGTCGGGATCAAAGACGGTGTTATTTGTCATATCGGCGACTATGCGGAAGGATACGGAGAGGAATTCGACTGTACCGGTCTGCTGATGACGCCGGCGTTTTGTTCGGCGCATTCGCATAACGCGATGGTCCTGCTGCGCGGCGCCGGAACGGATCTGCCTCTTCAGCGCTGGCTAAACGAGGCGATATTCCCCAAAGAGGCTCTGCTTACCGGCGGTGATATCTATAACGGCACTCTCGCCGCCTGTGCGGAAATGCTCAAATACGGCGTCGTTTCTTCGAACGATATGTATATCGTCTCCGGCAAAGATATGATCCGCGCCTACCGCGACGCCGGGATAAAGGCGAACGTTTCAGTCTCGGTAGTCTGCTTCGATCCTTCGGATCCTTTTATAAACAGGCCCGAGATACGTATGTACGAAGAGCTGTTTTCCGAAGTCGGCGCAAACGACGGCGATATCCGGGTCGACTGTTCCGTCCACGCCGAATACACCAATACCGAAAACAGCGTGCGCGCCATCGCCGAACTTGCAAGCAGACACGGCGCCGGGTTCCACGTGCATATTTCCGAGACAAAGGCAGAACACGCCGCCTGTATCGAACGCCGCGGGATGACGCCCGTGCGTTTTATGGAAAAATGCGGGGCGTTCGAAAATCGCGTCATCGCCGCCCACTGCGTCTACTGTTCCGACGACGACCTGGCGCTTATGGCGGAAAAAGGCGCGTTTATGGCGTCGTGTCCCACTTCTAATCTAAAACTCGGAAGCGGGATACCGGATTATTCAAAATGTTTCAAAAACGGCGTTCCCGTTTGTTTAGGCACAGACGGCGTGGCGTCTAACAATAATCTCAATATGCTTAAAGAAGCTAAACTAATGGCGCTCCTCGCCAAAGGTGCCGCTTGCGATCCTACCTTATGTACCACCGCGGAAACGCTCAAGGCCGCGACGAGAAACGGATGGCTTTCGCAGGGGAGGGCGGACAGCGGACTTATAAAAGAAGGTATGTGTGCAGACCTTGCGTTGTTCAGGGTCGATACCGTCAATACCATGCCTTCGCCGGATGAAGCCGATACGCTTTTGTACTCCTGCGACGGCGAAGCTTATATGACTGTGGTAAACGGAAAGATACTGTACAAAGACGGCGAATATTTTACTATAGATACCGAAAAACTGAAATACGAGATAGGAGTATGAATCATGTACAAAAGAGCAGCTGAAGTCATCACTTCGTTTGCCTCGGCAAAATTCCCCGGAGTAAAATTCAAGACCGCACTGGTCCTCGGTTCCGGGCTCGGCGGTTTTCCTTCGCTTTTCGGCGACGTACCCTCGCTTTCGTATGCGGATATCGACGGAATGGCGGTATCTACCGCTCCCGGGCACGAAGGACGTCTCTATTTTATCAAGATAGGCGATAACGGCGTGCTGTGCTTTTCCGGTAGAACGCATTATTATGAAGGAAAGGGTATCGATAAAGTCGTCTATCCCGTTAAAGTTATGAAAGCCGCCGGAGTAGACACCCTGTTCATCACCAACGCATCAGGCGGTATCAATCTCCGCTTTACTGCGGGCGATCTTATGCTTATCACCGATCATATCAATTATCTGCCGAATCCGCTTGTGGGAGCGAACGATCCCGAACTGGGGGTGAGATTCCCCGATATGACGCAGGCGTACGATAAAGAACTCGGCAAGCTCGTAAAAGCCAAAGCGTGCAAAATGGGCGTTTATATGCAAGAAGGCGTGTATATCGGCGTTACGGGACCTTCTTATGAGACGCCGGCTGAAATACGCGCGTTCCGCGCACTTGGAGCAGACGCCGTGGGTATGTCAACGGTGCCCGAAGTAATACAGGCTCGCCATTGCGGCATAAGGGTGTGCGGGATATCGCTCATAGCCAACGCTGCCGCCGGCATCACCGGCAACAAGCTCACCGAAGAAGAGGTCATCGAAGCGGGCGTCAAGGCTTCCGCGATGTTCGGCGCACTTATGAAAGACGTCTTAGCCGAGATATGAAAGACATAAATAACGGTTTGCTTCGTACCCTGTATTTTGATACGGAAACCGAAGAACTCGTCATAATAGATCAGACGCGGCTGCCGGGCGAACTCGTATATAAACGTATTTCCACCGCGCGCGACCTTTATGAATCAATTAAAACGCTCGCTTTGCGCGGCGCGCCGGCAATAGGCGTAGGCGCAGCGCTGGGCCTTTACGCGTGTGCGTACCGTTTCGAAGACGTCACAGCCGAGGGCTTTTCGTATTCTTTCAAAAAGACTTGCGAATTCATATCTTCGTCGCGGCCTACCGCAAGAGATCTGTTTTACGCGTGCGAGCGTATGGAAGCCGCATGCGGCAGAGGAAAGACGGTTAAAGAAAAGCTCGCCGAACTGCGCAAAGAATCGTTCGCCATAGAAAAAGAGAATATCGAAGTATGCCATTCAATCGGTTCATTCGGCGAAAAACTGCTTACAAACGGCTGTGCGGTCATTACGCACTGCAACGCCGGTTCACTGTGCGCCGTTGAATACGGTACAGCGCTCGCGCCGATTTACGAGGCAGCGTCGAACGGAAAAAAAGTGCGCGTTTACGCGGATGAGACGCGTCCGCTGCTTCAGGGCGCGCGGCTCACCTGCTTTGAGCTTTGCAACGCAGGGATCGACACCACTCTTATCTGCGATAATATGGCGGCGGGTCTTATGGCGGCTGGAAATATCGATATCGCGATCGTCGGCTGCGACAGAGTCGCCGCAAACGGTGATTTTGCAAACAAGACCGGGACCCTTTCGCTTGCCGTGAACTGCGCTCATTTCGGCGTTCCTTTCTACGTGGCGGCCCCGAGCTCTACGGTAGATAAGAGCATACCGAACGGCAGCGCTATCGTCATAGAACACCGCAAGCCCGAGGAAGTGACCGAATACTTCTACAAAGATCGTATGTCGCCCGCGGAAGTCAAGGTTTACAATCCCGCGTTCGACGTTACGCCTGCGTCGCTTGTCACCGGGTATATAACCGAAAATGGCGTGTTCAACAATAAAGAGATTTCGGAGTTTATATGAAAATTCTGGTTATTGTCAACTTAAGAGCCGGCAGAGGAAAGGCCGCCGAGCACCTTGAAATAATAAGGCGTAAGCTTAAAAAGGGGAACGAATTCAAAGTTTACGTCACGCAAAGCAAGGAACAGACGCTTTGTTTCGTACGCGAAAAATGCCGCGGATTCGATATGATCATTGTCGTCGGCGGCGACGGCACGCTCAACGAGGTGCTCAACGGATATATGGCGAGTGAGTGCGACGTGCCGCTGGGGTATATCCCGGCAGGGTCGACCAACGACTTTGCGAATACGCTCAAACTCGAATCCGACCCCGAAAAAGCATGCGATATCTTTTTGCGTATGAATACCAGAAAGCTGGACGTCGGTTGTTTGAACGGCACTTATTATTCATACGTCGCGGCGGCGGGAGCATTTTCTGCTACTTCGTACAACACGCCGGCGAAACTCAAAAACAAGATCGGGCATATGGCGTACATACTCGGCGGATTGACGTCGATACCAACTATCAAGCCGCAGCATATGAGAATTACCATCGACGGCGAAGTATACGAAGACGATTATCTCATCGTCGCGGTGTCGAATTCAACCAGCGTGGGCGGCGTTTTCACCTATGAAGAGGCTATGGTCACGCTCGACGACGGTATGTTCGAAGTCGCTTTGCTGAAAAGCCCCGAGCAGCTGAACGAGATAGGTTCGGTGCTCAAAGAAGTGTTCAGCCACGAATACGCAGGCGACTATTTCACCGTTATTTCCGGAACGCGTATAACCATAGAATCTCCAAAACCCGTTTCGTGGTCGCTGGACGGAGAATACGGCGGAGAATACTATGTCACCGAAATCGAAAACCATCACGGCGCGCTGAATTTGCTCGTTCAGTCATGAGCACAAAAAAATTGTTGACTTTTCGTCAAAAATATGTATAATAGATTTGTTATGTAAAAATGTGTGGACGTATGCTTTTTTTCGTCCGTTTTGGAGGTACAACTCATGAATTATTCCCGTGCAGTGGGCATCGCCCGCTTTGTATTGGTGATACTCGTCATCGCCTTGGTAATGGCCCTGGCTGTGTTCGGTTTCAAGCCCTGGGGCTTGGGCGGAGTCTTTGAAGAAGGCACGATCACTTTAGGGCTCGATCTTCAAGGCGGCTCGGTGATCACATACCGCGCTGTTCCTGCGGAAGGTGAATCGATCAGCTCTTCCGGCATGGCTTCCATAAGCAACGTTATGCGTACGCGTCTCGACGCGGCAGGGCTGCTCGAAGCCACTACTTATCTCGTGGGCGACGACATGATCGCCATCGAGATCCCCGGCGACTCCGATCCTACTTCTTCCGTCGAAAAATTCGGCGCTACCGGCGTCCTCACGTTCAGGATGTGGGACGACGAATCCGAAGGATACGACAAAGTGGTCCTCAACGGCGACTACGTCACCAGCGCTTTTGCAAAGACTTCCAGTGAAACCGGCATTTTCGTCGAACTCAACTTCACGGCCGACGGCGCAAGAAAATTTGCGGATATAACCGAGCAGGTAGCAGCGCTTTCAGCCTCGGGTCACAACTATCTTGCGATTTATATGGATGATAACTCCATTTCGGTTCCCCGTGTTACCGAAAAGATCGACAGCGAGACCTGCATCATAACTCACGAAGGCGGTTTCGAAAGCAGTGAAGCCAACTATCTCGCCAACGTTATAAACGCCGGTTCGCTCAAGTATAACCTCGAAGTAGCGTCCACACGTTCCGTTGGTCCTACGCTCGGCGAAAAATCGCTTTCTACTTCGCTCCGCGCCGGCGCTATCGGTATACTTCTCGTCATAGTGTTTATGATCTGCGTTTACCGTATCCCCGGTCTTATGGCGTCTATAGCTCTTGTCGCTTACACCGCTATCTTTATGCTGGTGCTCGCTTTGCTCCATACCAACCTTACGCTGCCCGGCATCGCCGGTATCGTGCTTTCCATCGGTATGGCGGTCGACGCGAACTGCATCATATTCGAACGTATGAAAGAAGAGATACGCTCGGGTAAATCCGCAAAAGCAGCTATTAAAGAAGGTTTCAGTAAAGCGTTTTCCGCGATCCTCGACTCCAACGTGACCACGTTCATAGCCGCCGCCGTGCTTTATTTACTCGGTTCCGGTACCATCAGGGGATTCGCCGTCACGCTCGGCCTGGGCGTCGTCATTTCTTTCTTCACCGCTTTGGTGATAACGCGCGTGCTTCTTTACCTCGGCTGCGCAATGGGGCTTACCAATATCAAGCTCTACGGCGTTTCGGAAAGGAGTGCTGAATAATGAAATTCTTTAGTAAATTCAACGTTATCAAAAACTCCCGTGTGATCCTCATCATTTCATGCGTGCTCGTGCTTCTCGGCATCGTTTCCATGATCGTTCTCGGTTTCAACATCGATATCGACTTTTCCGGCGGTACCGAAGTTCAGATCGACATCGGCAGAGAAGTCACCGCACAGGATTGCGACGACATCAACGGGATCGTCGAGCGTCTTTTCGGCAAACAGTACGTTTCTTCCACGACAAAAGATCTCAATAACACTTCGCTTGCGATAATCCGCACCGGCACTGCCGAGCTCACCAATGAACAGCAGGAACAGCTGCTCAAAGAACTCGACACGACATACGGCATCGATCATACCGAAAGCAAGAACTTCCAGATCAACTATATTTCCGCTACCGTAGGCAAACGTCTTACCAGAACGGCTATCCTTTCGGTCATCATAGCTGTCGCCTGCATGCTCGTTTATATATCATTCCGTTTCCATTCGGTAGATTCAGCACTTGCCGCTATATTCTGCCTTGTTTTCAACTCGTTCATAATGATGGCTGTCTACTCCGTGTTCCAGATACCTGTGGATTCCAACATCATTGCGGCTCTTCTCACCATACTTGGTTATTCCATCAACGCAACTATAGTTATATTTGACCGTATCCGCGAAGATAAGAAACGCTACGGGGATTCAAAGACATTCGGCGAGATAGTTGCGCTCGGCACGTCAGAGACCATGGGGCGTTCGATCAATACCACTATCACGACCTTGCTGACCATTCTTATGATCTATATTTTCGGCGTCGAATCCATCCGCGATTTCGCGCTGCCGCTGATCATAGGCATAATCGCCGGTCTGTTTTCCTCGGTCTGTCTTTCCGGTTTCGTCTGGCTCAAACTCGACCAGTTCTTCGGCAAATTCAAATCCAAGTCCGCTTCCAAGAAAACCGCAAAAGCAAAATAACAGTGATAGAACCAAACAAGACCTCCGCAAATCGCGGAGGTCTTATTATATAAAAATACCGGCTGAAATAAGTGCGATTACTTTTTGCCGGTATTTATCAGTATTATTCTGTTTACGCCCAGTACATACCGCCGGGACGCTCTTCT
>JAFRPL010000036.1 GCA_017429165.1 Clostridia bacterium | reverse complement strand
TTTTGAGCGCAACGGCGCATTTCAGTGCCGTGTCCGGGTCGATCCGCTCGTTCAGATAAAGCCGCGTCCGGCTTGCCGCCTGATCGCGGTAGTCATGGCTTCTGCCTTTCAGATAGTGCTTCATAATATCGTTGACTAGCTCGCTGTCCGTGTCGGTACGGACGGCGTTTTTCTTTCTCTCCTCGGCAAGATACATATCGTCAAGATCGGCGATGATATCCGAGAGGATACGGAAACCGAAGCTTCTGAAATCGGCGAAAAGGTCGATATATTCGTGCCTGTTGTAAGGAAGATAGCGCAACAGGAAATCTTCACGTCCGTCCTCGTCCAGAAGATGCCAGTTCTCACGGTCGAGCGCGGCGCGGATATCGTGAATCTCTTCCGCGCTTGATTCCTGAAATACGCCGTAGAGTTCGTCGGTCGTATATTCTTCATCCTGTGCGCGTGAGAAAAGGATGCGCTCGATATCGCCGCAGCGCGTCATCTGTTTGATCTTGATACGGCTGACGCGGATTCTGCGAAGCGCTTCGTTGTAATCGGTAATAATACCGCGCATAAGCTCCAGAGCCTTCGGATCGAGCTTGTCCGCCCAGCCTCTTTTCTTTGCGAAGGAAAACAACTCCGCGTCTCTTGCCGGCTTCGGTTTCAGCTTCGGCGTGTTCTTTTCGAGCATCCGGGCGTAATACGGCAGTTTTTCCACGTTGGAGCTGACCGCATCCCAATCGGTATTCTCAAAGAAAGTTTCGAGCTTTTCCTTAACGGTCGGCTCGTACCATTCCCGCCCGTCCTTGCTGTTGACGATGTTTTTGTACATCAGAAACGGACTGCGCGGAACGCCGAACGAGAAGAATCCGACGTATTCTTCAATATCCGGTTTGACGCCGCTTTTCGCCGAGTCGATTTCAAGTCCGGTCAGTATTTCAAGCGTTTCGGTTTCCTCCGTCATTTGCTTGCGCAGCTTGGAATCCGAGTTTTCATCGTACGCGATGATGCTGCGATTGAACGCCGCGTTGCATATTTGTCCGATCCGCTCGTCAAAGGTAGAACGCACCGTTTCAAAACGCGCTTTCCAGTCGTTCGCGTCACGTATCTGCGGCGCGGCGGACGGAATGTGTAAAACCGGGATCTGTGCGGAGGTATAGTCGAAGTGCAGTCCTCTGTAATTTCGCGCGACGCAGCTGTTCATCAGCGGGTCGGCGATAGTCTTTATCTTGTCGCCGTCGAAGTCCGCGCCGCCGAGCCGTTCGGGGATCAGCGTATCCGACGCGACCATAATGACGTAATTGAGATGAGAAAGATACTTTTTGCGGTAGTATCCTTCTTCTATCGGTCTTGCGACGGCTTCTTCATTTCGGGCGATATGCGGATTTCGCAGAAGCGTATAGTATTCTGTCGTGCGGTACGCGGCGCCCGGCGCGTAAAACTCACCCTCGCCGAGATACTCGCGGGATATTTTCACACCCGCCGGACCGTCAAGCGCCTCTCCGCCGAGATAACGCAGGAAACGTATCAGATCGCCGGACAAATATCTGGTATCGCCGGCTGAGGTGAGCCTGCCGATTGCGTAATCCTTCAGAACGCTCTCGGCGCGGTCTTCCATTTCTTTTGTAAACGTTTTTTCGTTTATGAATTTCGGATTTTTACCGAGAATATCCGCCCACGCTTTATCCTTGCCGCCCGCGTTTTCGCGCTTGCCGTTACGGGTGAAATACCACAGGCGGAATTCTTCATCGGCGACCAGGCGGTAATACCGTATTTCGGTCGGCTTTGTGATCCAGTCGCGCTCATCCTGCTCGGGGCTGTAAGTCCATCCGAGCGGCAGATTGGCGGGACGGAATTCCTCGCTCTGTATCGCCGCCGTGGTGAGGAACTGGTAGTTCATATTCGTAAACGCCTCGGAGTCGATCTGTCCGACCTCGGAAATATACAGCGCGTGATCGTAATACCTGCACCTTTCAAGGTACTGCGCCCACGAAAGTCCGTTTTCCTTCATCCAGCCGAAGCCTTTGAACATACTTTTCGTGAGGATGATCGCAACGTCTGACGTATTATGAACGTTGCCCCATATATCCGTTATCTCCGTGACGCCGAACTCTGCGAGGAATCCTTTGAAATCGACCTCGTGCACCACGCCCTTGATATACGGCATACGTATCTGGAAAGACGTATGGATATGCTTTTTGCAATAAAGGTAATCGATGAAGTCCGCGTATTCGGGAGAGATCAAACCCTCGCCGTCGAACTCCAGAACGTCGAGATCTCCGTATTTCTCTACGCGGTCGTAACGCCGCATCGGTCTGTCGCTGCCGTCGTCCTTTACCGTAATGTAATTCGCGCCGTGAACGGTCGTCGTCGGATTATCTATAACTATGACTTTCTTATCATCCCATATCGACGTATCGTTGACCCGGAAGCCGTCCGTCATGATCAGACCGTTGTAGGCGTAAAACTTGGAAAGCTGGCACTTGCCGATCTTCATACCGAGCATGATGCGCTCTTTGACCGGCTCGTAAAAATCCTCGCGGATAAAGGAGAGCCGGGAGTGTCTGCTCATATTCGCCGAGCGTTCAAAGGCGACGTATCTGTCGCCGCCGTTACCGAGATCGAGATAGATCCCCTCGGGACGGAACATGGCTTTTGCTTTCTCGATACGTTCAACGTATTTCTTCTGACTGCTTCTGCGATCGAAGATATTGGAGAAGTCGATATATACGATGATATCCTTCAGATCTTCCACAACGCCGTAATCGTTAAATTTCCCGTTGTGCAGTACCGCCATCGTCTGATAGAACAGCGCGCAGTCGTCCTGTGTTTCGGGAGCCGAAAAAGCGATGCACTTGTGCGTCGCTTCTTCCTTCAGATGGTATTGATAAATCCCGTCGTCATCCTTTTTCGCGTTCCGAATGATCGCACGGGCGGAGAGTTCGTAGATCCTGTATTTGGTTTTCGTGGCACTCACCTCGATTCAAGGGGAAGTATAGCATATTTTTATGAATTTTTCAAGATGAAACGCGAAAATCGTCATTAATGAGTATTGCACCCACCTTTTTGGCAGCGACGGTAAACATGCTCGAAGGATTAAACGGATTTTTATCAGAGAAACCGGAAGAAAAACACAAATAGTACATTTATGAATATTGCACCCACCTTTTTCCCGGACCACTCAATCCGAGAAGGTGGGTGTAATATTCATTCTTGTAAATCTTGAGCGAAAGGAGGAAAAATCATGCTCAGAATCACCCCGAAGCAGGCGCGGACGGTCCGCCGTCTGGCGCGCGACCAGTGCTGCAACTGCGTCGACGGGAACTGTCTCTTACTCGATGACGGAGACAGTCACCCCTGCGTACAGATGATCTCTTATTACGGTATCTACTGCAAATACTTTCTTTATGCGGTATTACCGGCTGAGAGAAAACTGTACGAACAGATCATCGAACAGAACGAATTGAGATCCAAGAAGGAGGAATGAAGAAATGAAGGATTTCAAGAACAAAGTCATCATCGGAATCGACCACGGTTACGGAAATATCAAGTCCGCTAACCACATTTTCAAGACGGGCGTTATGGAATATGACGTCGAACCGCTGTTTACGAAAGATATGCTCGTTTACAACGGCAAGTATTACACTATCGGAGAAGGACACAAAGAATTCACGCCGGAAAAGCAGAACGACGACGATTATTATGTTCTCACTCTCGCCGCTATCGCCATGGAACTCGATGACAACGATCTGACCGAAGCGGACGTTTTCATCGCGGCGGGATTGCCTTTGACGTGGACGAGCGGACAGAAAGCGGAGTTCGCGGAATATCTGACGAAGAACGAGAGAGTCACTTTTGTATTCAGAAAAGTCCGCTACCGCATCCGTATCGTCGGCGCGAAGATCTATCCGCAGGGCTACGCCGCCGTTGCAAACTTTGCTTCTTCTATGAAAGGCGTAAACATGGTAGCGGATATCGGCAACGGTACTATGAACACGCTGACGATCATTAACGGCGCGCCTCAGCAGGGGCGTATGTTCACCGAAAAGTTTGGAACGCATCAGTGTACCCTCGCCGTCAGGGAGCAGTTTATGCGTCAGACCCGGCGCGAGATCGACGACGCGATCATCGAAGAGGTGCTCATAAACGGCACGGCGAATCTTTCCGACGACGATTTGAAGATCATTAGAGCGACCGCGACTGAATATGTGAACGACATCTTCCGCAGACTTCGTGAACACGGGTACGACGAAAAGAGCATTACGCTCTACGTTACCGGAGGCGGCGGGTGCCTCGTAAAGAACTTTTACGATTATGATAAAAGCCGCGTGTTTTTCGTTGACGACATCTGCGCCGCCGCCAAGGGCTATGAGCACATGGCTGAGCTTCAGCTCGGAACGGGCGTCGGTATATGAAAAACAACTACCGTATCAACGTCCGGTTCGATTTAAGAAAAGAGCGTGAAAAGGACGCGGTTGAATACCTTGCCAAACTGTCCGAGCAAAGCGGCGGAACGCGAAACCGTTTTATCGTTGACGTCGTTATTGAAGCGATACGGCGTCAACAAAGCGGGACGGATATTTCTCTTGAAGACATCCGCACGATGTTCCGGGAAGAATTACAGTCAGTTTCATTCGTAAGCGATCCGGCGACGGAAACGCCGCCGTTTCGAACGGAACTCACTGAGGAGGAAAAAGCGAAAAATGACGCCGGTATTCTTTCCGCGCTCGCCATGTTCGATTGAGCCAAATACCGTGATTTTGGCTCAATTCTCAAAAGTGGAAACAGAAATTGAGCCAATTTGGCTCATCATATGCGATGCACACTATCGGGAAATCCCAACTATCCTTTGGCTCCGCCGTTGTCGTGGTATGCGCCACACAGAAAAGGTTGGTATAGCCCTAACGGGGTGTGTCGCACACCGTAACAAGCAGGGAAAACGTACTGCACCGTTTTCCCGGGCGGAGAGTTTTCTCCGCTCTCAATGGGACACCCCCTGACCCCCGTGCAGAATAATCTATGAAAAGAGGTAATCGTTATTAAAGGAAGACAACCCAAAGACCCAAGACCCACGATTTGTTTCCGGCTCGATAAGTCGGAAAAGGACAAGATATTACAGCTTGCCAAAAAGTGCGGACTGAACGTGACCGAGTACCTGATCCTGCGCGGCACCGGCTACGAGCCGGTCGTCGTTCCGTATGACGCGGTGTTCAAGCTCATCAAAAGACTCGACGATTTGATCGACAAAGATATATCTCCCGAAGTGAACGAAGAGGCGATGACGGTATTGAAAGCCGTTACCGTCTCTCTTGTTTATCCGGTAAAGGAAGGAGGCGGTGTGCTATTGCCACCACAGGACTCTGGCCCGTCAAAAGCCGGCTGAAAGAAGTGATCGAATACGCCGAGAACCCGGATAAGACGACGTCGCAGGAATACCTTGACGAAGATTTGTACAACACGATCCGGTACGTTGAAAACGACAATAAGACCGACAGACAGATATACGTTGACACGATCAACTGCTCCAAGCGTAACGCTTACGGAGAAATGGTCGCCGTGCAAAAGCGCTTCGGCAGTCGCGGAGATATAGTCGCGTGGCACGGATTTCAGAGTTTTGCCGAGGGTGAAGTTACGCCCGACGAAGCGTTTGAGATCGGCAAGGAGACCGCACGGCGAATGTGGGGAGATAAATATCAGGTCGTCGTTACCGTTCATCTGAACACAGACAACCTGCACTGCCATTTCGTCGTAAACCCAATTTCATTCAAAGACGGCTCCCGCTTTCAAAACAAAATTTACAATCACCGCCGCCTGCGCGAGATCTCGGACGATGTATGCCGTGAGCGCGGGAAAAGCATCCTTGAGCACAGTAACTTCTACGGCGGCAAAAGCCGCAGAGCATACTGGGCTGAAAAGAAAGGACACCCGACGCACAGAGATATGCTCAAACGCGACGTCGAATACTGCCTCAGCGTATCGTACAACCGTGATTCATTCTACAAGCAGTTATTCGGTCTCGGTTACTCCGTTGACTACTCCCGTATGTCCGTCCGTGCAAAGGAATGGGATCGCGCCGTCCGTCTCAGCAGTCTCGGGTACACGGCGGACGTGATCGACGCGCGGCTTACAAGAAACCTTTATACTCCCCGTTTTGCAGCGGACGTCTGGAACGCCAACCTGCCGAAAAAGAGAAGATCCGTTTTACTGTTCTATATCGCCCACGATCTCGGATACAACATCGAGCACAGCCGCGACGTCGTGGAAATCTATATCGACCTTTTGTTCCTTATCATCATAAACACTTTCCAAACTATAAAAGAGATCAAAGACGCCGTTATCATGTCGGTCGAACTCCGTCACGCCGTAAAAGACCTGGAACAATTCATCTATGACTACAAATTCCTGCGGGAAGCGGATATCCACACGTTTCCGCAGCTTGACAGATATATTACCGACACACAGACACAAATAAAGGATTATGAACGTGAGCGCGGTTTGCTCCGCAACAAGATACGCCGGGAGACCGATCCCGAGGTTCTTGCGGATAACAAAACGCAGCGTTCGGAAATCACGAAAAAGCACATCGAGCCGTTACGGAAGAATCTCGACCGGGCGAAGCGCATAAGAGATAAATCTCCTCACCTTTACGATCTGGTACGGCAGGAGTTTGAAATGGAGGCGCCGTACCGTCAACTCGACCGCAACGGAAAAATGATATTCAAAGACGCTCCGGAAAAAGGAGCAAGATAAGAAAGAGAGGAATAGTTATTATATGAAATCTAACAAACCCAAAGCGCCGGTTATGATACCGGTAGATAATCTCGTCCCATTTGACGGGCATCCGTACAAAGTGCTGGACGACGACAGTATGAACGATCTGACAGAGAGCGTGCAAGACAACGGAATTATGGAGCCGATCATCGTGAGACCGCTCGAAGGCACTGACAATTATGAGATCATATCCGGACACCGCCGCTATCACGCGGCAAAGAAGGCAGGGCTTACCGAAGTCCCTGCCTTTATTCGTGCCGTCAGCCGCGATGAAGCGGCGATCATGCTCGTGGACAGCAATCTGCACCGCGAGCGTATCCTGCCGTCGGAAAAGGCGTTCGCGTATAAGTTGAAAATGGATGCTTTAACACACCAGGGCGCTTCTCGCCAACTAGGCGAGAAGTGGAGTGTCGAGCAGGTCGCGGAGTCGGCGAGCGAGAGCGCGCGGCAGG
Organism: Clostridia bacterium; assembly: GCA_017429165.1. Classification (GTDB taxonomy): domain Bacteria; phylum Bacillota; class Clostridia; order Oscillospirales; family CAG-382; genus UBA1206. Next base: position 183,268 of record JAFRPL010000036.1, on the reverse strand, counting down.
TACACCGCTATATCCGTCTTACCAATCTCATCCCCGAACTGCTCGATATGATGGACGAAAACAAGATCGCGTTTTCGGTCGGCGTCGAACTGTCTTTCCTCGACGATCAACTTCAGTACGACGTTCTGAACGCCTGCGAGGAAAACGACAACACGCCGTCCTACGCGCAGGCAGTTCGTATGCACAAGGCACACACCGCGGGGACGCTCGACCGCGACGGCATTGACGCAATAATGTCCGAAGAAAAAGCCAATCAGCGCGAGAAGGTCACTATTCCGCTTGACCGGCTGAAAGGCAAGATTCCCGGCGGCTATTCCGTACAGCAACAGGAGGACTATATCGTCAAAGCGGTCGATCACTATCACCGCTATCTGCAGAAGCAGAGAGAACAGTCGAGATAAGGGGGGTGATTTAAGTGGAAGAAAACGAAAAATATCTGTTTGAAGCAAATGCCGTCAATGATAAGGAAGACCCCGCCGAAGAAAAGCGCGACAGTTTCTCGCTTCGTATCGGCGGGACTTTTTATGACGTTACAACTCATTTGAAAACCGACGGGACTCGCACGGTTCTCAATCAGTTCAAAGAAATGCTGCTGGCAAATCAATATGTATAAGCCTGCACATTTGAAAAAAGGAGCCGGGCGCGGTAAGGTAATATATGCCTTACTGCGCCCTTGGTTGTCGGAAAGGAGTATTGAATTATGACAACTGAAAACAGAATAAAAGGGCTGCCCAACGACGGAAGAATAACGGCTCTGTACTGCCGTCTGTCCGTCGAAGATATTGAAGACGAAAAGGAGGGCGATAAAGCCGAATCCAACAGTATCAAAAATCAGAAAATGATCCTTGAAGATTTCTGTATCAAGAACGGCGTAACAAACTACCGTTTCTTCTCGGACGACGGAATTACGGGTACCACGTTTGAACGACCCGGGTTTATGGAAATGCAGCGTCTCGTTGAAGAAGGTCAGATCGGCGCCATCGTCGTAAAAGACCTGTCCCGTTTCGGCAGAGAGCAGAATTACGCCGGGCACTACGCGCAGATCGTGTATCCGTCCTACGGCGTCACGTTTATTTCCTTGCAGGAGCACGTAAACAGTTTTACGGGCGAGGGTATGGAAATCATGCCGTTCTACAACATCTTCAACGAAATGTACGCTTCTCAGACAAGCCAGAAGATACGGCAGGTCTGGAAGATCAAGTCCGAGCATGGCGAGCGCGTATCTTCGACCGTCGCGTACGGTTACAAGAAAAGCGAAGACGATCCGAAAAAGTGGGTGATCGACGAACCGGCGGCGCTGGTCGTAAAGAAAATCTACGGTTTATGTCTGAACGGAAAAGGACCGGGACAGATCGCCCGCCAGCTTGAACGCGAAAAAGTGCTGACTCCCACGGCGTATTATGATACTATCGGGCGTAAGCATTCGACTAAAACGCCTCATAATATTTATGGGTGGGATGAATCGACCATAGTGTATATTCTTGAAAACCGTCAGTACACCGGGTGCGCCGTGAACTTTATGACGACGACCGTCAGCTACAAAGTGCACAAAACGATCTACAACCCAGAGGAAAAGCAACACATCATCCCGAATATGCAGGAGCCGATCATCTCGGAGGAACAGTGGCTTCAGGTGCAGGAGATACGAAAGAACCGTATTCGTCCGACCGCGACCGGGCGCACAAGTCTGTTTGCTGGAAAGGTATTCTGCGCCGACTGCGGATCGAAGCTCCATTTCTGTGCCGCCAAGAGTTTACGTCCCGATCAGGAGTTTTACAGATGCGCGAACTACAAAGACGGACGCGGCAAGTGCAAGATCCATTATATCCGCAACGTCGTCCTTGAAAAGATCGTGTTGGAAGCGATCAGCGATTTCGTTGATTTCGTCCGTTGTTATGAACCCGTATTCTTGTATATGCTGGCGAAGAAACACGATATTCTTCATCAAATGGAATACCGGAAGCTCAAGCAGTTCATCGAATACGGCGAAAAACGTATCAAAGATCTCGACAAACTGATTTCCGGCGTATATTCCGATTACAAGCTCGGCGAAATAGACGAGGCGCGTTACCGCCGTCTGATGAGAGAATACGAAACGGAACAGCGCGACCTTGAGCCACAGGTGGAAAAGAGCAAGTCGGACCTTGAGACTTTCGATCAAAAGGCGGTCGATCTTCGTCTGCTGCTGAAAACCGTTCGTGAGCAGACGGACGTAAAGGAACTGACACCCGCGCTTGTGAATTCTCTGATCGAGCGCATTGAAGTCCACAACAACGACAAATACGACGGTCACTGTCACGTCAAAGTCGATATCTATTTCACCGTAGTCGGAATGATGAACGTTCCGGACGAAAAGGAGATTGAAGCAATGATGGAAGAAATGAAGAATAACCCTAAGTCGCTGAAACTCGTATCATAAACGCAATAAGAAGAACGGTGTAACCCCGTTCAATCGAGATTACACCGGTTCTTCTTAAAAAACATCCTTATGACGGTCGGGCATTCGGCGCGGCGTGATAAGGAAGTATGATGTATAAGCTTTGCCGCGCCGAAAATGAAGACGCCCGCAAGCGGGCTAATGAAGAAATGAAGACGCTTCGCTCATGAAGAAATTCGAATTCAACGGTTTTCTTCAAGCGGGCGGCTTCGCTTCGTTAGGCAACGCAGTTGCCGTCTTCATTAGGGCATAGCCCGTCTTCATTTGTGAGCGAAGCGAACGTCTTCATGATACCGGCTGAATACGAAAAAGCAGACTGATTTTGTTCTCAGTCTGCTTTTCTTAAGTGCGCACTTACTCACCACTCGAACGTGAGGTGAAAAAACTTCCTTATGACGGTCGGATATTCAGGCGCCGGGATCTTTTTTTGATCGTATCGGTTTATTTGCCGCTATTTTTCATGAGTTCTTTGAAAATGGGCAGCGAGCGTATGCAGACATCGGTATCCACGCAATACGATATCCTAACGAACCCCGGGCAGCCGAACCCGGCGCCGGGCACCACGAGCAGATCCTTTTGCTTGGCGCGTTCGCAGAATGCCTCGCCGTCGTTTTCGGGGGTCTTGACGAACAGATAAAACGCTCCGTCCGGTTTTGCACAGAAATACCCCAGTTCGGTCAGCCCTTTATAGAGGATGTCGCGGTTGGTCTCATATACAGTAAGATCGGGCGGCACGTCAACGCAGGCGGCGATGACGCGCTGGACGAGCGACGGAGCGCAGACGTAACCGTAAGCGCGTGCGGCTCCCGCCACGGCGTCGAACAGCCTGCGGCTGTCTTCGGCGTCCTGCGGTACGTAAACGTAGCCGATACGTTCGCCCGGGATAGAAAGCTTTTTGCTGTACGAATAGCATACGACCGTATTTGCATAATATTCCGGTATGAACGGGACCTTCACGCCGCCGTATACGAGTTCTCTGTACGGCTCGTCGGAAATTATATAGATGGGCTTGCCGTATTCTTTGCTGCGGCTTGCCAGCAGTTTGGCAAGACGTTTTACCGTTGATTCGGTATAGACGACACCGGAAGGGTTGTTGGGCGAATTCACGATGACCGCCTGGGTGTTGATGTTTATGGCATTTTCAAGCTTTTCAAAATCTATCTGGAATTGTTTTTCGTCGGCGTCTACGACGCGGAGCTTTGCGCCGCTCGTTTCGGCAAAACACCGGTATTCCGGGAAAAACGGCGCCAGCGCTATGAATTCCGTGTTTTCATCCGCTGTCAGCGCGCCCAAAGCCGAAGTCAGCGCGGCGGCGGCGCCGCAGGTCACGTAGAAATCCTGCGGGCGGGCTTCTGTATTGAAAGTATCGGTAATATTGCGCGCGAGCGCGGCCCTGAGCTCGTCGCAGCCGGCGGCGGAAGTGTAGCCGTGAGTTTCGAGCGGGGGCAGTTCCAAAAGCTTTAAATACGTTTCTTTCAGCGCCTGCGGCGCGGGAACGCTGGGGTTGCCGAGCGAAAAATCGCAAACGTTTTCTTTGCCCACGACCGAAACGCGCTTTCTGCCGTATTCGAACAGCTCGCGTATCGCCGATCTTTTGCTGCCGAGCCCGTACGCTTTTTCGTTTATCATATTTATACACCTCTTTTCTATAATTATAGTTTTTATTTTGACTATGTCAATACAAAATATGCTTTTTTTGGATTGACATATCGGCGCAAATATGGTAAAATCATAAATGCAATAAAAACAGAAAGGAATTCATTATGAGAAAACTTATCGCAATACTCTGCGTATTCGCTATGCTGTTTTCACTGCTTCTGGCTTCTTGCGGAAGCGACAAACCTGCCGAAGATTCCAAAGAAGAGAGTTCCGTTCCGGCTGACGACTCTTCGGCGGCGGATGAATCCAAGACCGAACCTGTTTCGGAAACAACCGATGATCCGTACCGCGATGAAAACGGCGTCTACGTAAACAAAAACCAGCTTCCGTTCAAAGAAGAATGGAAAGACAGAAAAGAGTTCCGCGTACTCGTTTACAACAATAACGTACAAACGACCTATTTCAGCGAAGAAGTGGAATCGCTCTATGAGACCACAGACGATAAGATCCGCGAAGCGGTCGATATGCGCAACCGCGAGATCGAAGACAAATACGGCATTACCGTAAAAGCGGTCGCGGTCGACAATGTGGTGACCAGCCTGCGCACTTCGCTCGCAGCCGATCCCATATGCGACGCCGCGATGCCGTTTATGTCCGGCGTTGTTGCGTTTGCAGAAGACGGCAACCTTTACGACCTGTGCGAATTTGAAGGATATCTCGATATCTACGCTCCGTGGTGGGATCAGAACGCCAACGAAAGCCTTTCCATCGCACACAAGATCTACTTTTCCACCGGCGATATTTCCATTATGCAGAGGATCGTTTCCAACGGCATAGCTTTCAACAAAAAGCTTATGGCAAACTATTATCCCGACGTCAACATGTACGATCTCGTCGACAGCGGCGAATGGACAATAGACAAACTGTACGAGATGTCTAAGGCAGTCACACACCAGGTCGAAGACGACGGCGTGATGGACGAACACGATTTCTGGGGCTGCCTCGGCGGCGGCGCTGCGCTCTATTTCGGCAGCGGCGAAATGGTAATGGGTAAAGACGCCGACGATTATCCCATCGTAACTATAGGCAAAAGCGAACGCACTGTCAACGTGGCTCAGAAAGCGCTGACGTACGCCAACGAAAAAGGCACCTGGACCGTCAACGTAAGCGATTTTTCCGATCAGAGCGACAAGTGGAACAAGACCGTGCAGATGTTCGGCGAAGATCAGGTGATGTTCTACTGCTTCGCGTTTTCCGCGCTCAAAAAGTTCAGACCTTACGACGTCACTTACGGTATAGTTCCCATTCCCAAATACGAAACGGAACAGGAAGGCTATTACTGCAGATGCAGTAACTTGGCTTACGGCGTGTGCATCCCGGAAAATGTCGAAGACGCGCAATTTTCGGCGTATATGCTCGACCTCATGGCGGCGGGCGGCAAAAATTATCTTACCAAGGCCTACTACGACGCGACTCTCAAAGGTAAGGATATGAACACGCTCGACGACGAAAGGATGCTCGATATCATATTCAGCGGTATCCATTACGATCTGGCGCACGTTTACAATATACTCGACGGCGTGTTCAGCGTCTCGTCGCCGGATCAGTTCATCTCCAATCTCCAGTCGATCCTTCCTTCTGCGGAAAGCAAGATAGAAGAAATAGTCGAGAGATACGAAAGCAACTGATAACACGTTAAATTATAATAAACCGCCCGAAGCCACGCTTCGGGCGGTTTGCTTTTTATTCATCAGAGATTGTCTTCGGAATCGGAAATATCTCTGCTGCAGAGTATATCGAGGTTGCCGTTGAGCACGCGCAGATCGTCGATGAACTCTTTTTCCTGAGCTGCGTCTTTAAGCGATATGCGGTAAGAAAGTTTGTAGAGCGAACCCATATTCGTGGTACGGACTTTCCACAGCTCGTTTTTGGAGGTGTATTTTTCAAATACTTTATCGAACACCGTTGTGTAATCGAGCGATTCGGGGATCGTGATGCGGAGTTCGCGTTCACACGTTTTCGCTTCGCCGTAGCCCAGCGTGGTGAGGAGCAGCGTGAAAGCGAGGATCACGATGCAGAACATGACGGCGACCCATATGTACCCGGTGCCGATCGCAATACCTAACGAAGTGTCGAGGAAGACGAAAACGATCTCACGCGCGGAGCCCTGCGCCGAACGGAACCTTACGAGCGAAAACGCGCCCGCCACAGCGATGCCGGTGCCGATGTTGCCGTTGACCATCATTATAAGCAGTTCGACTATCGCGGGGATGACCGCGAGAGTGATGACGAACGATTTGGTGTGACGGTTCTTGTACATGAACGCAAGGCTGACAGCGATACCGAGTACCAGCGACACGCCCAGGCAGATAAAGAAATACGAAGAAGGCGAAGATTCTTTGGTAATTATGGATTCGAAGAGTTTATCAAACATTGTGCTTTACTCCTTTGTTAATTGCTGTATGTTCTGTGAGGCGCCTGTAGGCGGTGCCGTATTTTGAAAACGAACCGGGGAAGATCCTGTTTTTGTCGAGCGCTTCGGCAAGGCGAAGCGGCATTGAATTGAGCGTTTTTATCTCCATTATGTAATGGCCTTCGGCGAGCACTTCGTCGCCCCATATGCCTTTTGCCAGCTCAAGCTCGGTCGTGCGCGAAAGCACGTTGTTGTCAAACGTGATCCTGAGCCCGTAATCGTTGATGCCTACAAATGATTTCCGGTGGTATGAAATGAACATCGCCGGCTGAAGCGAACGGTAGAGGTCGAAACAGTAGGATATCTCTTTTTCTATTTGAGTAAGATTCTCTTTGCATTTGCCGCCGCTGTTCAAAAACTCCATTGCGTCGGAATACTTTAAGCTTATGCGGCGCTTGTACACGGTGCCGAGCAGTTTCTTCTTTAGTTCCACAAACACGGGGCTGTCGCCGGAAGGAACGTCGTACGACCTTATGCGCAGCTTTTCTTTGTAAACGGGCTTGTCGAGCGAACGGCGTATCAGCAGGTGATCGGGAGTGTCGTAATAGACGCTGCATATATCCGATTCGGGATAAATGTCGGGTGCGAAAAGCTCCGGTATCATCTGCATAAGCGAATCGTACTGCGAACTGCTGATGATGTATTTTTTTTCAACTCGTTCGAAAACACTGCCCGCCATTACGTTCACCTTCTTCGAGCGCGGCAAAAATTATGAGCATACAGACGTATGCTCATAAATTATAAAACAAAATGTGAAAAAAGTCAACAAATCTTTGTTAATTTTGTTATCTCAGGCGATAATATTCACTCTTATCACGCCGTTTATATCGGAAATATCTTTTGCTATTTCGGGAGTCACCTCGGAATCGGGGTCTATGATAGTGACGGCGTAGTTTCCTTTAGAGCGGTTGGACATAGAATCTATGTTCACTTTGTCGGCGCCGAGCACGGCGGAAACGCTCGCGAGCATCGAAGGAATATTCTTGTGCAGCACTATGATCCTGTGCGCGGTGCTGCGTGGCTGAGAAATAGCGGGGTAGTTAACGCTGTTGCGGATATTGCCGTTTTCGAAGAAATCGATAAGCTCATCCGCCGCCATGCGCGCGCAATTTTCTTCGGATTCGGGAGTGGAAGCGCCGAGATGCGGGATGCACACGGTGTTCTTGTAGCCGAGAATGTTTTCGTCGGGGAAATCGGTGACGTAACTCGCGACCTTGCCGGAATCGAGCGCGGCTTTGAGATCGGCGGCGTTGACGAGGTCTCCGCGCGCGAGGTTTATGATGCGCACGCCGTCTTTCATTTTTGCTATGGCTTCAGCGTTTATCATTCCGCGAGTGGAATCGTTAGAGGGGACGTGGATAGTGATATAATCGGAGGCGGCGTATACTTCGTCGTATGCGTTGGCCTTTATAACGGCTCTGGAAATGCTCCAGGCGGCGTTGACGGTGATGTACGGGTCGTAGCCGATGACGGTCATGCCGAGCGAAGTTGCGGTGTTTGCCACTATGCCGCCTATGGCGCCCAGGCCTATGACGCCAAGCGTCTTGCCCAAAAGTTCGGGACCTGCGAACGCGGATTTGCCTTTTTCGACCTGCTTTGCGATATCCGGCGTGCCGATAAGCGATTTGCACCATTCAATACCGCCGGCGATATTGCGCGAAGCGAGAAGCAGAGCGGCTACAGAAAGCTCTTTTACGCCGTTGGCGTTGGCGCCGGGAGTGTTGAACACCACTATGCCTTCGTCGGCGCATTTTTCTATGGGGATATTGTTAACGCCGGCGCCGGCGCGGGCAATGGCGCGCAGCGTGGAAGGAAATTCCACATCGTGGAGCGCGGCGGAACGGACCATTATGCCTTCGTATTCCGCCAGATCTTCGCCGAGTTCGTATTTTTCGGTATCGAAACGGCTTAACCCGGCTTTGTCGATCTTATTGTAAAGCTTTATCTTTGTCATTGTTTGTTGTTCCTTTCGAATTTATCCATAAATTCAACAAGGGCTTTGACGCCTTCCTCGGGCATTGCGTTGTAAATGGAAGCGCGCATTCCGCCGACCGAGCGGTGGCCTTTTATATTAACGAAACCGTTTGCCGCGGCTTCGGAGCAGAATTTTTTGTCGAGATCCGGGTCTCCCGTGACGAAGCATACGTTCATAAGCGAACGGTTTTCTTTCTTTGCCGTGGGCTTGAAGAGTTTGGACTGATCGAGATAATCGTAAAGCACTTTGGCTTTGCGCTCGTTGATCTTCTTCATTTCCTCAAGGCCGCCGAGACCGAGCAGCCACTTGTAAACCAGACCAGCTACGTAAATGGTATAAGCGGGAGGAGTGTTGTACATAGAGCCGTTATCGGCCTGGATCTTCCAGTCGAGCATCACGGGCGTCTCGGGGCGGGCGAAACCGAGCAGGTCTTCACGTACGATAACTACGGTGAGTCCGGCGGGAGCCATGTTCTTCTGCGCCCCGGCGTAGATGACGCCGAAATCGCTTACGTTGACGGGCTGCGACATAATATAGGATGACATATCGGCCACGAGAGGGATATCGCCGGTCTCGGGAACATAGTGGAACGTGGTGCCGTAAATCGTGTTATTGTAGCAGATATGGACGTAATCGGCGTCTGGCGAAAATTTATCCACGTACGGAACGTAGGTGAAATTATCGGCTTTTGAAGAGGCGAGCACAGTTACCTGACCGTATTTTTCGGCTTCCTTTGCGGCTTTGCCGGAAAACGAACCGCTCACTATGTAATCGGCTTTGCCGGTCTTCATAAGGTTGAGCGGAACGGCGGAAAACTGGGTGGTAGCGCCGCCCTGAAGGAACAGGACTTTATAATTCTCGGGTACGCCGAGCAGCGTGCGGAAATCCGATTCGGTCTGATTGATGATGGCTTCGTAAACGGGGGAACGGTGGCTCATTTCCATAACGGACATACCGGAACCGTTGTAATCCGTCATTTCGCGTGCCGCCTGTTCGAGCACAGGCAGCGGAAGCATTGAAGGACCTGCGGAAAAATTATAAATGCGCATAGCTAAAACCTCTTTCTGTAACATTTTATTCATATTACTACAAAACGCTCTTTTAGTCAATAGGTTTTGAAATTTTAGTTTGATAAAATTCCATTTTCGGCTAATATTTGTAAGGATACACGAATTTTTATTGACTTTTTGAATGATTGGTTGTAAAATATACCAAGAACGAAAAACGGAGATAACACGAAAATGGCTCAAAAAAGGCTCGGTTTCGGCATCGTCGGATGCGGCATGATATCTGAATTCCATATCAACGCGCTTTCGTCGCTCGCCGATAAAGCAAAGATAACAGGCATAACTGACGTCAACCGCGATTCGGCGGAACGCGTTTCGGCGTCGCACGGCGGATTGCGCATATTCGACACGCTCGACGAGATGCTCGAATGCAAGGAGATCAATTCGGTGTGCGTCTGCACGCCCAGCGGATACCACGCGGACGCGGTGATAAAAGCGGCGAACGCCGGCAAGAACGTCGTGGTGGAAAAGCCGCTCGCCATCACAAAAGAACAGCTCGACGCCATAGAAGAGGCGTGCCGCCGCAACAGGACGACGCTCGCGGTGATCTCGCAGCTGCGGTTCGCAAAGGATATACGCAAAGCCAAGCTTATGCTCGAAAACGGCGAGCTCGGCACGCTCTGCTGCGCCGATATGTATATGAAATATTTCCGTTCGCAGGAATACTACGATTCCGGCGCGTGGCGCGGGACCAAGAAGATAGACGGCGGCGGAGCGCTTATGAATCAGGGCATTCACGGAGTCGATCTGCTCATATATCTCGCCGGCGCGGTCAAATCGGTCTACGCATTCGCCTCCACGCTCGCGCGTAAAATAGAAGTGGAAGATACGCTTTGCGCGGCGGTCGAATTCGAATCGGGCGCGCTGGGCGTGATACAGGCGACGACTTCGGTTTTCCCGGGGTATCCGCGCAGGATAGAGCTTAACGGCTCGAGCGGCAGCATTACTATAGAAGAGACCGCCATAACGAAAATGGATATCGACGGCAGCGTCACCGAAGACCTGACGTTCCGCAAGCCGGTTTACAGCAGCGCTTCTTCGGCGATGAACTTTTCGGGCGATTACCACACGCTGCAGATATCCGATTTCATCGACGCAGTGCGCGAAAAACGCAGGCCGTTCGTCGATCTTGAGGAAGGCAGAAAAGCCGTAGACGTCATACTTGCGATCTACCGTTCCGCTCGCGAGGGAAGAAGAGTCTATCCGGAAGAGCTGTACCCCAAACCCAACGATAACTATTGCTGAAATATTCCCGCCCGAGTTACGCCTTATTCTCCGGCGCACAAAATTATTTTTCATAAAGTGAAAAATGGGGTTGATTTTTCGCTTTGGATGTTGTATAATACCAAAGCAATCGGAGGCGTAGCTCAGTTGGTCAGAGCGCACGGTTCACATCCGTGAGGTCATGGGTTCGAGCCCCCTCGTCTCCACCAGAAAGCAAAAACGCCGTTTGGCGTTTTTCTTTTACATACGTTGCTTCACTCGGCATACTCTGATACCGGAGCGTTTCATATGATAAAAAAGCATTATAACACAGTAATAATCGGCGCCGGGCCGGCAGGGCTCGCGTGTGCGATCACATTGATGCAGAACGGCGTGCGCGACGTGCTCGTCGCCGAAAAGTACAAGTTCCCGCGCAACAAATGCTGCGCCGGATATATCACACAAAAAACGGTCAAGGAATACGCCCGTTTCGGCCTTGATACCGAAGAGTGCGGCTACAGTTATATTGAAGACTTCAAACTGTTTTTCAAGCATAAACTCAGGCAGCGTATAAAAAACAGGTTCCTGCTCACCAGCAGGGAAATAAACCGCGTGTCGCTCGACTACGCGTTTTTCAGGCTTGCCGTAGATAACGGCGTTCAAATCGAAGAAAACATGCCCGTAACGGGACATTTCCCCGAAAAGAACACCGTTATACTCGGCAAGAACGTAAGCGTGGAATACGATAATATAGTTTTCGCGGACGGCACTTTTGGGTTCGGCAGCGCGTATCAGAAGACCAAACGCCGCAATCTTGCGATGCAGCTCGTTTTCAAAAGCGACATTCGCGACGGTATCGATATCCATTTCGGCGTGACAAAGCGCGGCTACTGCTGGGTAAGCTCACAAAACGGCGTCACCAACGTTGGCATGACCGACGAATACCGCGGATCAAAGGATTATAAAAAGCAGTTCAAAAGCTTTATCAGCGATCTCGGCATTTCTCAAAATACGTCTTCGCTCTATTCCGCTTTCACGCCGATCGGAGTGCGTAAACCAGTTATCGGAAGCAATATGTACTTTGCCGGCGACGCCATGGGCGCGTGCGATCCTTTTACTCTTTCGGGCGTGAGGAACGCGCTTATAAGCGGCGAAAAAGCCGCGCTTTCAATTGCAAGGTCAGATACCCGAATAATCAAACGTTACGCTCGCAAACTCAAATTGAAGTTCTTCTTTATGCGTTTGCTTATGAAGACGTTCTACGTACCCTGCGTACGCTGGCTCGTGTTCAACGTCGGCTGCCGCTTCCTCGGCGGCATGGTGACGTTCGTTTTCAACCGCTTTCTTAATAAAAAATAGACTCAAAAAAATATGCGTTCCGCAATCCGCCTGAGCTTGACCGAAAACGCTCAGAATATCCCGCGCTGTGCCAAAACGCGAATAATTGAGCGTTTGGTTGTATTTACAACCCATTCCCCAAAACCCGCTTCGCTCGTTTCGGGGTCCCCTTGGGGCGCCGGAACGGATGATATACGCCTTCGGCGTGTTAAGGAACGCATATTACCGCTTCATATGATTATAAAACAAAAGCACGATATCGCAAGGTGCTCTTAAGGAAAGCAAACGAAAACCGGCGGAAGAAAGGAGAATGATCCTTATTTCAGCCGGTTTTTTGTTGTATATCGGAGCAAGCAGGGAATTTGTACAGCAAATTCCAAAGAGGCGATATGTTTTGCTTAAACGCAAAACGCGATATAACGGCTTTTGCCGTTGCGATATATCTCGCTTCGCTCGATGCGATATAATATTTGCCCTCGTTCGCGAAAGCGAACATATCGCGTTACGCAGTAACATATCGCGCACCGAAGGTGTATATCGCTTGCCCGAAGGGCAAATATCGCTGCCGACTGTCCTCTGGAACAGTCGGCTATGGCGTGCTTCTTTGTTTTTCCAAAACTTTTTTGCAAAATATCAAAAATACACTTGACAAGTTCAGACTATTGTGATAGTATAGACTATGGCAATAGTCCGGAGGTGCGTTATGAAACTTTACGAAAGCGAAATGAAAATTATGGAGCTGATCTGGCAAAACGAACCCGTCAGCGCCAAAGAGCTGAGCGTTATCGCTCACAACGAGATAGGCTGGAACAAAAACACGACCTATACCGTTATAAAAAAAGCGATAGAAAAAGGGTACGTAAAACGCGAAGATCCCGATTTTATCTGCACATCGCTTATCACGCGCGAAGAAGTGAGCAAAAGCGAAACGAAAAGTCTTATCGACCGGCTGTTCGGCGGGTCCAGAAAAGCGTTGTTTTCCGCTTTGATCGAGGATGAGGAGCTCACTCCCGACGAGATTGCGGAAATGCGGAGACTTATAGAGAAGAGGTAACTCCGATGCTTTCAGAGTTGTTTTACTGGCTTTTCAATATGAGCATAGTCGCAACCCTGACCGGGGCGGTCGTTATGCTTTTGCGGCTTATAAAACGTATTCCGCGGCGCGTGATCGCCATGCTCTGGGCGATCCCTTTCATACGCATGTGGATCCCGATAGGGATCGGCGGGAAATACGGTCTTATGGCTGTCATTTCCAGATTCACCACCAAGACGATAACGGTCTATGAAAGCGTATTGCTTCGTGATTTTACTTTGACGAACTCGGTCATGGCGGCTGATTCGTATTTTCCCATCACTTACAAAGTCCAAATCGTAGGCAAGGTATTTCATGTATCTTCTGTAATCTGGGCGGTCGCCGCATTCGCCGTTTTTCTCACGTTTGCGGCGGTGTATTTTGCGACCTTGCGCGAGATAAAAAGTTCGTCGCTTTTGTATGAAAACGTTTATGTTTCCGATAAAGTCACTTCGCCTTCTGTCTACGGCGTTTTCCGTCCGAGAATAGTAATACCGCCGGAGACAGCGGAAAGCGGCGACCTGCGCTATATCCTTCTGCATGAAAAACAGCATATCCGCAGACTCGACAATCTGTGGCGCGTGCTGGCTTTTGCGACAGCCGCGCTCCACTGCGCCAATCCTTTTGTCTGGATATTCCTTAAATGCTTTCTTTCCGATCTCGAGGTTGCCTGTGACGAATCGGTGCTGCAAAAGTGCAATGATGACGAAAAGAAAGAGTACGCCCTGGCGCTAGTTTCGTGCGCCGAACACAAAACGCTGTTCGTTTCGGCTTTCGGCGGCGCAAGGGTCCGCACCCGTATCGAACGGATACTTTCGTTTAAGAAAATGACAGCCGCGTCGGCGGTTTTATCCGCAGTGCTTATCGCCGCGATCGCCTATTTTCTTTTGACGAACGCATATTGAATGATTGAGGAGGACAGTATGAAAAAAACGGTGATAATCGCAGTTTCCGCCGCGGTACTTATAGCCGCCGGGATATTCATTGCAGTAAAAGTAAAATCAGGGCAAGCCTTTGACCTGAACGACCCCGAAACGTGGTGCGCCCCCGACGTAAAAAACGACGTTTCGCCGGAAGACGCCGTAAAGATCGGCGTTGGGATGTCTTTTGAAAGGGTAGTCGAAATGATAGGCAGGCCGCTGCGCGACGAGGGCTCGGGAGGCTGGATAATGGTGTGGAAACTTAAAAACGGAGACGATTTTAAAGTTGCGTTCAGGCGCAGGGCGGGTTCTGAGATCGCGGGCGATCTGGTCGCGTTCAGTATCGACCCCGGCAGGCGCGGTCCGGATTATTCGGAACTGAACGCGGAAAACGGACTTGACGTAATAGTATGGCAGATGTCGGCGGGGAGTTACTCATTCGGTTTGATGGAACATTCCGAAACTCCGCGCGGACAGCTGGACCCCGAACTTCGGAACCTTATAGGTGTGAACTCCGAGCAGATGAAACAAATACTTTCGTCCTATTCCGCGGGCGAAGACGACGTGACTGTCGTCGTGTGGCAGAATCCTTTGTCGAGTTACCTTCCCGAATGCTATATCGATATGGGCGGCGAGGATATGGAAGCGAAAAAGCGCGCGTACGTTGATAATATTTGTAAAATGCTTTTCGACTGACGGGTATTGAGGAGGAAATGATGGAAAACAAAAAGTACAGAAACTATTGGCTCATCTCAGTCGCGGCGGTTTTGGCGGCGTCTTTCTATCCGCTTTATATGGGCGTACGGGTCGTATGCGATATGATCGCCGACGGAACTGTCATGAAGGAAAACTACCCGAAATATATCATCCCGTACACGCCTGTCGCGCTCGCGCTGATCCTCGGCGTATTGCTGATGCCGCTGTTCATAAAAGCGTTCAAACGGTTTGCGCTCGTCGCGGGAGGGACGTTGTCGATAGGGGCTTTCTTCGGTTTTGAAATGCTGCTCGAAAATAAAGTTGTGGTCATGGCTTCAGAAACGGTCGAAACGGTCCAAACTGTCGTAAAACTCGAAGACTGGCAAATGTATATGTGTTACATACCGCCGCAAAGTACGACGACGGTAACGGAATACGTGACGGAATACAAAACAAAAACCGCAGTTGAGATCCTTATGGGCGATTATAATCCCGCGTTCAAACTGCATTTCTATCTGATATCCGTCGTGCTGATACTCGCGATCCTGAACAGCATATACGGCTTTGCACAAATGATAAGAACCGGCGAAAACGGAAGGAAAAAGGCGCTTATATTGCAGTCGGTCTCCGCAGCTGCGTTTTTGGGGCTGTGCATACTCGCGTGTTTCACGGCGTTCTGGCGCGACGGCAGTATCACGGTATCGCCGCTTTCGGCTTTCATGATGTCGCTTTTCTTTATAATTCTCGGAGTGACCGTGGGGCTGTTTGTCGGATCGCTGCTGCTTAAAAAGAAAAGGGCGGTCGTACTCTGGATACCGGCTGCCGCGGCGCTGCTCACGACTTTGCTTATGTATATAGGCGAAATGATCCTGCTTCACGCTCATCTTTACCGTTTCGGTACGGGGTTCTTCTTCGAAGGGATCCCGGGGATAGTGCTCGCGCCCGTCGACATAGCCGTTACGGCGGCTTCCGGGGCTGTAACTCTATTGCTTATGTGCATCACCGCAAAGAAAAACGTTGACGCCGTTTCTGGCCGGTAAGTATACAGAATGTTTACAAAAGGTGTTGTAAATACAACATACTTTGCGTTCGGGCGGTACTATAATAAGACCGTAAAATGAACCCGGAGGTGTATTCTTATGGAAAACAAACTTGTAACAAAAGACACCGTAATAGGTGAAATAGTCAACGAACATCCTGAAGCTGCCGAGATCCTTCTGGGCATCGGTATGCATTGTCTGGGCTGTCCCGCCGCACAGGCCGAAACGCTTGAAGAAGCGTGCGCGGTCCACGGCGTCGACGCCGATATCGTCGCGAAAGCGATAAACGCAAGGATAGCAGAAACCAAGTGACACTACGTTAATACATTTTTTCGGCAAAAAAACGCAAAAAAGTCACACGGAGCGCTGTTATGGGGAATTCCTTCAGCAATATACACATCAGAAAAAACGGCGCGTTTGCCGTCGGCGACGTCGCTGAATATGTCAAATCGGGTCTTGCCGCCAAAGGGCTTACCAATGTCGAAAAACCTGATGACGATACTCTGGCCGTCATAATATACGAACCGGAACACAGCGAATGGATATCGGTATATTCCGAGCTGTTTTCATTCGTTTCGCCCGACGATATGTATGCGGAAGCCGCCGGGTATTCCGGCCGTTTCAACGCAGACGTCCTGGCGCTTTTATGTAACGACAGCGACTATTTGTTTATGAACCTCGTCAACATTTCAGATGGCACGGACGCGTGGATGAAGATAGGCTTTACGTACGGCGTAAAAATCGGAAGACGCAGCAACAGATCTGCGTGGAAACCGAAAGTAAACGATTATAAGGCGTTTTCCGCCGCGGTCTCTTCTGCGTATGTATTCGCAGACGAAGCGCTTGTTCCGATAAGCAAAACGCTTTCGATCGACGTGAGCCAAACCGTTCTGGATACCGAAAGATTTTACGACGAACCGCCGGAAGGCGCTGTCACGGTCCTTTACTTCCGCGCCCCCGAGGGCGAAAAAGAGCTCCCTCGACTTGAGTTCAGGACGGGATCGAACGAAGTGTTTGATGATCTGGAAGACGGGCGCTGGTATTTTTCGGCGCTCAGCAAAGGCGGCGCATCCAAAGGGATCGCCGTGGTACTTAAAATGATAAAAGGAAACGCCATAGAGAACGGCGAGATCACTTTTACGGATACCGCCATCGTCCTGCCGTCAAGTTCCGAACATATTCCGATAAATATGGAAAAAGTCCGGCTGAAAAGCGGCGAATGGGCGTTGAGATGGATAGATAAAGATTTTCGCATTCCTGCGAAGATAAATGATTCCATAGGCGGCGCAAAGCTTTTTAAAGCGCTTACGTCGCATGAAATCACTTTCTTTTACAAGCCCCAGGGAAATAAAAGAAAATTCCTCGATATCCTTGCGGTTATTGTCCCTCTGCAAAATGATCCCAAAGGCGCGGCAGTGTATTATCCTTGGATTTGGTTTTCTTCAAAAAGGGAGTATCTCGAACAACAGATCAGCGAACTTAAGATGATGAACGAAAACGGCTGGGGCAGCTGGAAGGTCCCGGACATTGACGATTATGATCTTGACGATTGAACAAATATCAAAACCGCACGGGCAGCGATACCCGTGCTTTTTTGATTATTCGCAGTTGACAATTTATAAAAATAGTGTATAATCGTATATGGTGACATATATGTATATTCTTATTAAAGACGTTAACGCTCTGCTGCGCAAAGGCAGGGGAAGTTACGCCGTTGAAAAAACGAATATTTTGATATCCGGCGGCAAGATCGAATCGATCGGCGAAAACATATCCGTCGATTCCGCGAATACCGTTATCGACGGCGCCGGAAAGCTTGCGATGCCGGGACTTATAAACTGCCACACGCACGTTTACATGACGGTCCTGCGTTCGCTTGCCGACGATCTGCCGTTCGGCGAATGGCTGTTCGGCAGGGTGATGCCCAACGAAGAAAAGCTCACGTCAGACGACGCATATTATTCTTCGCTTTACGGCTGCCTTGAGATGCTTTCTTCCGGCACGACCGCGTTTATGGAAATGCACATGTTCGAAGGCGCCGTCGCCCGCGCGGCGACGGACGCGGGTATGCGCTGCGTGCTTTCGCGCGGGCTTACAGGCACTATGACAGATGGCGGAGGAAAAAGGCGGCTGGACGAAGCGACGCGTGAAATGCGTGACTACGCGGGGAACTCACTCCTTTCGTTCGCTTTCGGCCCCCACGCCGTATACACGACCGATCCCGAGTACCTCAAGCACATAGGCGAACTCGCGCGCAAACACGATATATTGCTCAACGTGCATCTTTCGGAATCTGTGTCCGAAGTGAACGACTGTATCGCAAAATACGGCTGCACGCCGGTGGAATACCTTGAAAAGCTCGGGTTATTCGAAAATCGTGTGATAGCCGCGCACTGCGCCAACGTCACGGATAACGATATAAAGATACTCGCTGACAATAAAGTGAACGTGGCGCTCAATATACGCAGCAACATGAAGCTGGGCAACGGCATACCGCCCGTGGCAAAGCTTTTCGACGCAGGCGTGAACCTGTGCCTTGGCACCGATTCCGCCGCGAGCAACAATTCACTGAACCTTTTCAACGAACTCGCCGCCGTCACGCTCATCACCAAGGGCGTGGAACGTTCGCCCGTGAAGATAACCGCCGGCGAGGCACTCGATATGGCGACGTATAACGGCGCGTCCGCGCTGGGGCTCGGCTCCGGCGAACTCGCCGAAGGCAAAAACGCCGATATCGTGCTTCTGGACCTTTGCAGGCCGGCGTTCGTACCGGCAAACGACCTCGTATCGTCGCTCGCGTACAGCGCGAACGGTTCGGAGGTCGACGCCGTGATAGTCGGCGGAAAGATCGTTATAAAAGACGGAATACATATAAGCGCGGATATGCGCGGCGTTGCCGGGCGCGTCTGTGCTATAACGGGAAAATTTGAGGAGAGCAAACAATGAGCGAGATCAGGGATATCAAACTTTGGGAAAGCGGCGCGCAGAAGATCGACTGGGTCAGGCGCAATATGCCGCTTTTGAATTCCATTGAGGAAGATTTTATAAAAGAAAAGCCGTTCAAGGGGCTTAGAGTTGCGCTTTCGGTTCATCTCGAAGCCAAGACCGCTTATCTTTGCAAGGTGCTTGCAAGCGGCGGAGCCGAAATGTTCGTCACGGGGAGCAATCCGCTTTCCACGCAGGACGACGTGGCGGCCGCGCTGGTGCACGACGGGCTCAACGTCTACGCATGGTACGGAGCCACTGCTGAAGAATACGAGCATCACATTTCGTGCGTCATAGGCGCCGCGCCTAACGTCATCATCGATGACGGCGGCGATCTGGTGCACGCCATACATTATACGCGTCCCGATCTGCTCAAATATGTTATCGGCGGGTGCGAGGAGACCACCACCGGCATCATCCGGCTCAAAGCGATGGACAAGGCGGGCGAGCTCAGGTTCCCGATGATACTCGTCAACAACGCGCAGTGCAAGCATTTCTTCGACAACCGTTACGGCACCGGTCAATCCGTGTGGGACGGCATAAACCGCACGACCAACCTCATCGTGGCGGGCAAGACGGCCGTCGTTGCCGGCTACGGCTGGTGCGGCAAGGGCGTCGCGATGCGCGCCAAGGGCCTAGGCGCGTCGGTCATCGTCACCGAAGTCGACCCCGTCAAGGCGATAGAAGCGGTGATGGACGGTTTCGCTGTGATGAAGATGGAAGAGGCCGCAAAAGTCGGAGATTTCTTCATCACGGTCACCGGCTGCAACGGCGTAATCTGCAAGAATTCGTTCTATAATATGAAAGACGGCGCCATTCTCTGCAATGCCGGACATTTCGACGTGGAAGTCGATATGGCGTGGCTGAACGCCAACTGCGTGCGTAAATACGAAGCGCGCAAGAACATACAGGGCTACGTGCTCGATAACGGCAAGACGCTGTTCGTCATAGCCGAAGGACGTCTCGTCAATCTCGCCGCGGGCGACGGACATCCCGCGGAGATAATGGATATGTCGTTCGCCATCCAGGCGCTTTCGGCGAGATATCTCGTAAAGAACCGCGGCATTCTCAAAGGCGCGGTCGAAGTACCGGAAGAAATAGACGGTATAGTGGCGGCGAAAAAACTTAAGTATCTGGGGTGTGAGATCGACACGCTCACTCCCGAACAGAAAGCTTATCTCGACAGCTGGCAGTGAGGTGCATATATGGAAAAATCAAAAGTATTCTTTACGGACTTCGCGGCGGAGCATATAAATCTCCCGGCAAAACTCAAACGGCTCGTCAAAGCGGCGGGTATTGAAAAAATCGATTTCAAAAACAAGTTCGTCGCGGTAAAGATGCATTTCGGCGAACCCGGCAACATAGCTTTTCTGCGCCCGAACTATGCAAAGGCGCTGTGCGACGTTATAAAGGAGCTCGGCGGTAAACCGTTTCTGGTGGATTGCAACACGCTGTATCCCGGCAGACGCAAAAATGCGCTCGAGCATCTTGATTCTGCGTATGAGAACGGCTTTACCGAACTCACCACAGGAGTCCACGTCATAATCGGCGACGGACTCAAGGGCACCGACGACGTGGAAGTCCCCGTCAAAGGCGGCGAATACGTAAAGAACGCAAAGATAGGCAAAGCGGTGATGGATGCGGATATATTCATAGCGCTGAGCCATTTCAAGGGCCACGAAGCCGCCGGTTTCGGCGGAGCCATTAAGAATACAGGCATGGGCTGCGGTTCGCGCGGGGGAAAAATGGAAATGCATTCCGACGGCAAGCCCGTGGTGAACCGGTCAAAGTGCGTCGGATGCCGTATCTGTCAGCGCGGCTGTGCCCATTCGGCTATAAGCTTCGACACAGGCAAGGCATACATAGATCACGATATCTGCGTGGGATGCGGCAGATGCATAGGGGCATGCAACCACGACGCAATAGCGGCCGGCAGCGACACGCGTAACGAAACGATGTGCAGAAAGATGGCGGAATATACCAAAGCGGTGATTGACGGCAGACCTTGCTTTTTCGTATCGCTCGCCTGCGACATTTCGCCGTTCTGCGACTGCTATTCGGTCAACGACATTCCCATTGTGCAGGATATAGGCATGTTCGCGTCGTTCGATCCGGTGGCGATCGATCAGGCGTGCGCCGACGCGGTGAACGCTCAGGAACCGATAAAGGGGAGCGCGCTCGACAGGAGCAATAAAGAATACCACGATCATTTCAAAAACGTATCGCCCGATACCGAATGGCAGGCGTCGCTCGAGCACGCCGAAAAGATCGGCATAGGGACGAGAGAGTACGAACTGGTCAAGCTGGATATAAAATAAGAGGGGATCAAATGAAAAGATTTGTCATACCGGCGGCGCTGCTGCTGCTTGCGGCGGTGTGCGCGCTGACAGTTCTGGCAGCGGACGGAACGTTTTATTCGGTGACTCTCGACAGTATCAGTAACGAGTACAAGGTCGGCGATGCGTTCTACGTAAAGGTCGCGCTGTGCGATATAACCGCGCCCAACGGCTTTTTGAGCGTGGGTATAGAGATAGAATACGATCCGGAAATGCTGACACTCCAGGAGGCAGACGACGGCGGAGTGGCGGAAGCGACTTTCCCCGAATCCTGGCGTGACGCGGAACGCACGGAAACAGTTGCGACTGACGCAGAAGGAAAGCAGGCCGGGCGAATATTGCTGACATACACGGCGCCGGAAACAGAAAGCGGTTCAAAAGATAACGCGCTTAAAACTGACGACCTGTTCGTTATAATCAAATTCAAATCGAACGCAAGCGGCAGGACCGCGGTAAAAGTTGACGGAGCAAGCGGCTTCAACGTCTGTATCGGTAAAAATGAAAACGGCGTTCCCGAAAGCTACGCGGGAAAGGGAAGTGAGATCGAGTTCACTTTTTCGGAAAACATATCCGGCGATAAAAGCGAAGCGACAGCCGCAGATGAAAAGTCATATACGCCGTATTACATAATTGTGGGCTCAGCGGTCGCGATCGCAGCCGCAGTGCTTATCGTAAGCAAATTCGTAAGGAAGAAATAAACGTTTGATAAAGAAAGACGCCGCGCGGCATATACCGCGCGGCATTTTTTGTTTTTTGCAAAAGGCACGCTTTTCTATTGTGTAAAATGTACAACACAAAAACGGCGTTTTTCGCGCGCAAGAAACTACATATAGTTGTCTGTCATATTGACGGACACAATATCTGCGTCGGTTTACATGGTTTACATAATAATGTTAACATAATTATTTGTGATAATGCACAATATTTCGAAAATTCCTCAAAAGGGGTTGAAAAACAGCGGCAAATGGTATATTATATATATTACCGCGTATAATGCTTTCGATTGTTTGCGCGTTTTTACGGGTAACATAATTTTTTATGCTTATGTCACGTCCGCACGTTTTCGTATAATACGCTTTCAATTCGCATAACGTGTATTGATATGTATTTTGCGGAGGCGGTTTATTATGTACGGCGGCGCGTGCACTGCTATCGTTCCTTATGTTCCCGTAAAGGCAAGACGTTCCATATTTTCAGATCTTTTCGAAAAGAGATACAGACTTTACGTTTTTACGTTCTGCTTTATTTGCGCTTTTGCATTTGCGTCATACGCGCTCTGCAGACGTTTCGGCTTGCGTTTTTTTGCTCCCGGTCTCGATACCGAAGAGCTTTTGCGTACACATCTCAAAGCAGTATTGCTGCTTTATGTTTCGGGCTTTACCGTGTTTTCGCCCGCGTTGTATATCGTGGCGCTTTCCGCGTATTCTTTATACTTTGGTTTTGCTTCTTACGCTGTGCCGCCTTTTGCTTATTATATTGCGCTTATAGCGTTTATGTTCGCAACTGCGCTTTATCTTTGTGAAGTCTGTCTGTGTTTTGACAAAGCCAAATACGGTATAAAGCAGATCTTTGCTCCACGCCGCGTACTTGCGTTTTCCGTGTTAACGCTTATCTATTTGCTTTTCTCGTTGCTATTCTTTGATATCAATATCTTTTCGCAGGTTTAAGATGATAAATTTCCGTACGAAAGTAGCCGATTCCGTTCTGGATTATATCGACTATATTTCAAAATCAGACATACCGAATAATACGCTTTCCGCTTATCGGCGCGATCTTTCTAAATTTGTCGATTTTGCCGTTTCAGATGGCATTGACGATATAACAGAAGTCGATCCTCAGTTTATCGCTTCCTTTAAGGAACATTTATCCGACAGCGGGCTTTCCGTCTCTTCTTCGAGCCGAACTCTTTCGGCATTGCGAAGCTTTTTTGCCGTCCTTGTTGAAAACAACGTGCTCGATTCAAATCCCGCTAAAGCGGTCCACAACGATAAATCCAAATCGCGTGAGACGAGCATCCTTTCGCAAAAAGAGATTGATCTGCTTTTGAATCAACCGGACAAGCATGAGCCCAAAGGCGTTCGCGACAGAGCCATGCTCGAGCTTTTGTACGCCACCGGCATAAAAGTTTCGGAACTTATTGACCTCGACGTCGACGACGTCAATTTCCAGATATCGTTTATAAATGTCGGCTCTGCCGGCAAACAGCGTTATATCCCGCTTTATAAACTCGCGCTCAAGTCTTTGCAGAATTACGTCAATAACGAACGCAAGATGCTTGTTTCGTCACCTGTTCAGAAAGCGCTTTTCGTCAACTGCAACGGCGAGCGTATGACCAGGCAGGGCGTATGGAAGATCCTTAAATATTACGCCGCCGCCGCCGGGATCAAATCCGATATTACTCCTCATACCATACGTCATTCTTTTGCCGCTCATCTGCTGCAGAACGGCGCGGATATACGCGATATACAGGAGATTCTCGGGCACAGCGATATAGCGTCTACTCAGCGTTACGCTCAGTTCCTCAAAGAGAAAGTGAAAGAAAGCTACATCAAATTCCATCCCAGAGCGTGACGAGGGCGACATGTTCATGACTGATAACAACAATAATAAAAATAATAAAGAAGGCAAGCTCTTTTCGTTCTTTTCGCCGTCGCGTTCGCGTAACGCCGGACTTTCTAAAGAACAGGCGCAGTTTGACGGGAAATACAACTTTGTAAATTTCTTCAAGTTTCTTAAGAATCATTTCGGCGATCTTACTATACTTAATCTCATTTTCATTCTTACGAATTTTTCCTTGATTCTTGTGCTTTTTGCCACTTCCGGCAATACCAACGACTATATCAGCGCGCCTTCTTCTCCTTTTTATCAGCAGGTTTACGGCGCCATGCGTTACGCTCAGGGCCCGGATACGAGCGTTTTAAGCGCCGTTTTCGGCATTTTTACGTCGGTATCCGTTCCTACCGTTATAACAAATATCCTTTATTATTCGGCGTTTACGCTGCTTGTGACGTTCGGTCTTTCCAACGTCGGCATGGCGTATGTCACCCGCGCGATGGTAAGGCGCGAGCACACTTTCGTTTGGCACGATTACTGGTATGCCGTCAAACGCGATTGGAAGCAGGGGCTGCTTGTTGGCGTTATCGACTGCGCGCTGATCTTCCTCATTTCCTATGCGCTTATCTTCTATTATTCGAACCTCGCAGTCGGCGGCTTTTATATCAACGTCATGTTCTATTTGTGCATATTCTTTGCGCTCTTCTATTTCGTGATGCGGCTTTATATCTATCTTATGGTCATCACGTTCAAGCTCAAGACATTCAAGCTGTTTAAAAACGCAATGATCTTTTCTTTGCTCGGGATAAAGCGCAATCTCTGCGCGCTGCTCGGGATCGGGCTCGTCGCTTTCGTGAGCTTTTATCTCATCCTTATGTTCTCATCTGTCGCAATGATACTGCCGTTCATCTTTATTTTTGCGCTTATGTATTTCATCGGCACGTACTGCGCGTACCCTGTGATAATAAAGTTTATGATCGAACCATACCAGAAAGAGCATCCCAAAGTCGAAGAAGAGATACCCGAAGAGGAGAGGATCTTCACCGACCGCGGATAAATAAAACGACGCGTACTTATTGTGTGCGCGTTTTTTTATTTTACTATTGATTTTTTAAACGCGTTGGCGTATAATGAATTGATAATTAACAGGAGATATTTCGTTATTTGCGAATCATTGTGATGTATGACTGATCGTATAGACGGACAATTATTCATTCAGCTTGCCTCTATGGGAGGCGCCAATCTAAAGGCAAACGTCAAGACCGTAAACGAGCTGAACGTTTTTCCGGTCCCGGACGGCGATACCGGCACCAATATGACAATGACTCTCGAGCAGGCGGCCGTGGCGGTACAATGCGAGCAGAATTCTGTTTCGGCGGTTTCGCAGGCGCTTGCTCATAAAATGCTGTATACCGCAAGAGGGAATTCGGGCGTTATACTTTCGCAGTTCTTCAAAGGGCTCGCTTCCGGGCTCGAAGGTCTCGAAACCTGCGGCGTACAGCAGTTTGCATGTGCACTCGTAAGAGCTTCGGAGTCCGCTTATTCCGCCGTGAGCAATCCCGTAGAGGGCACCATACTCACTGTCGCGCGCGAGATAGCCGAATTTGCTCAAATCCGTTCTTCTTCTTGCGCTTCGTTCGAAGAACTGCTCGAACTCATTCTTCAAAAAGCGCACGAAAGTCTTATAAAAACCCCCGAACTGCTTCCGGTGCTCAAAGACGCGGGAGTGGTCGATTCCGGCGGCGCGGGACTCTTTTATATTTTTGAAGGGATGCAGAAATATCTGCTCGGCAGACCTATAGGATCCGGTTCCGCTTCAGTCGCTGTTCCGGCTAATTCGCCCGCCGGCGCGTTTGATGAAAACAGCGAGCTCGAATACGGTTATTGCACCGAATTCGTATTACAGCTCTTGAAATCCAAGCCGATGCGTGAGCAATTCGATTTTGAAAAAGCCAAGGCGCATCTTTCGCGTTTGGGCGACAGTCTGGATATGTTTGCCGAAGGCACCGCCGTTAAGATCCATATACACACCAAGACGCCCGCAAACGTAATTGAATACTGCCAGCAGTTCGGCGAATTCGCAACTTTCAAGATGGAAAATATGACCGTCCAGCACACGCAGACTCATATAGCCAACAATTTTGCGGAAGAGTATGTTTCGAATATGCCTCCTCATAAAAAATATGCCTACGTCGCGGTGGTGCTCGGCGACGGTATGGAAAACCTCTACGTTTCCGCAGGCGTGGACCAGATAGTCCGCGGCGGTCAGACCATGAACCCTTCCGCCATGGATTTTGTGAAAGTTTTCGATAAGATCAACGCCGATCATATCATAGTGCTCCCCAACAACAGCAACGTCATAATGGCGGCTGTACAGGCGGCGGAATGCTATGAAAAAGCCGACGTACGCGTGCTAAGGACCACTTCTATGTGCCAGGGCTATTCCGCGCTGGTGCTCGCCGACCCAAACGCGCCGGATATCGAAACTCAGCTTTCGATAATGGAAGATTCCGCGCGTCAGGTCGTTTCCGCCGAGGTGACTCAGGCGATACGCGATTCGGAAATAAACGGTATAAAGATACAGAAGGGCGATTACATCGCGATCTGCGATCACGAGATCGTGTGCTCCGAAAAAACGCCGGATAAAGCCGCCGAGTCGTTGATAGACAAAGTCCTTGCCGAGACCGATAAAGACGTCGTCACCGTGTTTTACGGTAAAAAAGCTTCTGTGAACGCTTATACCAAGCTCAGCGATTACATGCTCAGCAACCACCGTTCGGTCGATTTCGGCGTGGTATACGGCGGTCAGGAAACATACGAATATATCATTTCTCTTGAATAATACCAATAAGACATATTGCCGCCCGTTTCCGGAATCTGCCGGAGACGGGCTTTTTACCGGGAACATATATTTGAATTGACAAAAAGGGACTTTGAGTGTATAATATACGTAAAGATATAAATGCATTTTGCGGTGATATATACGATGAGATATTCATTATTCGATATAACGGTCAAACGCCGCGAAGGCGAGACCGAGCCGGAGTTCCGCGAGCGCGGCGGAAGATTTGCAAGCGCGGTGGGCGTTATCGCAAATCTGCTGCTCGCTGGCGCAAAGATCGCGTCCGGCGTCATTTCCGGCAGCGTCGCCATAGCGGGCGACGCCGTAAACAACCTTTCCGATATCCTGTCTTACGTCATATCATATATCAGTTTCCGCGTTTCGGCGCGGCCTGCCGACAGGGAACACCCGTACGGACATGCGCGCTTCGAATACGTCGCGTCTTTATTCGTGGCGTTTATTCTTATTGTTGTGACTTACAGGCTCGGAGCTTCGTCGGTTTCGCGCATCGGAAGCGATGAAAAACTGGTTTATCCTGCCGTCGTCATAGTTTTTCTCGCTGCGTCGGTGCTGGTAAAGCTGTGGCTTTTCGTGTTTTACCGGCGCTTGGCAAAGCGGTTCGATTCCACCGTGCTCCGCGCCAGCTCCGCCGACTGTATCGCCGACGTGCTTTCGACTTCAATGATCCTTGTGTCGATAGCGATAAGCGAACTGTTCGGCGTGAATACCGACGGTTGGATGGGCCTGTTCGTCGCGGCGTTCATCCTGTATTCGGCGTATAAGATAATACGCGAAGCGATGGACAGAATATTAGGGACCCCCGAAAGTACTGCCGAAAAAGAAGCCGTAAGCGAAATTGCGGCGTCATTCCCCAATGTAAAAGGGGTGCACGACATACTTATACACAGTTACGGGACCGGTATGCGTTTCTGCTCGCTCCATGTCGAAGTGGGCGGGATCAGCGATATTCATACCGGGCACGAGATCGCCGACGGTATAGAACGCGCTGTCAAAGATAAACTCGGGTTGGAATGCACCGTACACATTGATCCCATAGAGCTGGATTCCGTTGAATACGAAACTGCCAGAAAAGCAGTCGAAGAAGTGTGCGGACGAATCGGAGCCGATTTATCTATCCACGATCTAAGACTGGTGCGCGCCAACGGAAAAAGCACCGTTGTATTTGATATCGCGGCGCCGTACGAAACAAAGATGAGCGACTCTGAGATCAGGGATGCTTTTTCCGGAATGCTCAAAGGATTTCCCGAATCGTACGATTCGGTCATAAATGTAGACAGACAATAGAGAGGAAAGAGATATGAACACACTAAAAGAGTTTTTTATTACGAATTCAACGCAGTTCAGAAAATTCTGGGTCAATCAGATAGCCATTTCGCTTCTTGGCGTGATGATAACCCTGCCTATGCTCACGCTCGAAAAGAATCACCCCGAAATAGGCGCGTGGCCCGAACTGCTCGCCGCCCTGTTCTGCGGCGGTTTCTTCTGTTTCCTCATCTACGATCTGATGTATGCGCTCGGAGCCAAGGATTATATCCGAGTCACTCATCAAAACGCCGAACCCGATAAGCTTAAAGCGTTCAAGATCTGCGTGCTGGCGTATCTGCCTACTATAATCGTCACGCTTTGCGCCGTGATATTCCGCGTTTCCGGACTGGGCGACGCGTACGGAGTCACAAGTATCATAATGAATATGGCGATCCACGCGATGTATTCGGGGCTGTTCTTCTATCTGCCCGATTCCATCAATGTCATCGCGTTTCCCATAGGGATAATCGCAACGCTGTTCTTCGGTTGGCTCGGGTATTATATATCTACTCACGATAAATCGCTGAGGGGCATATTCGGCATAAAGACAAAGCCGTACAGGGAATAATTCCCGTATTTTTCGCATAGGTTTTCCCGTAACGTAAAATTCCGTATATGAGGGTGACTTTTTATGGAAATGGATACGGACGGGAACAGAAAAGCAAGGCTGTGCGTGATACTGTTTTTTGCCGCCGTGTTATTTGTGTGTGTGTTTTTATGTTTCGCTTCGCTGGTCACATCGGTGGGATATAAGCAGTCGCTCGCCGCGGAATTTGCCGTGCGCGAGGTCATGGCGTTCGAAAAAACGGAGCATACTTTTGTCATCGATCCCGGCCACGGAGGCGAGGATCCGGGCTGCGTTTCGGGCGGTCATACGGAAAAGACCATAAATCTCGCCGTTTCGCTTTATTTGGAAGATTTTTTCGCGCTTTCCGAAAACGACGTCGTGCTCACGCGCAGGGACGACCGTCTTCTGTACGCCGACGGCCAGGAAAACCGCAAGAAGTTTTTCGATCTGAGGAATCGGCTGGATATTGCTGAAAACGCAAAAAACGGTGTTTATATCGGTATTCACGTCAACAAATTCCCGGAATCCAGATACAGCGGTCTGCAGACTTTTTATTCCGATAACGTATCGCAGAGCGAACCCCTCGCTCAGAGCATTCAGGAATGCGCGCGTCTGCTCGATCCGCAGAACAAACGCTCCGTCAGACCCGACGGCGATACCATATATATTCTCGAAAAGATAACCGTCCCCGCGGTCCTTGTGGAATGCGGGTTCATTTCCAACGAAAAAGAAGCGAAACTGCTCGAAGACGAAGGATATCAAAAACGACTGGCGTTCGCCGTTTTCTGCGGCGTCATGCGCTGGCTGGGAGGTCAAGATGAAAACTAATTACGTTTGTTCGAACTGCGGCGCCGCGTTCGCAAAATGGTTCGGCAGATGTCCTGAATGCGGCGAATGGAACACGTTCGAAGAATGCGCCGCCGAAGAGTCCGCGCCCAAAGCGGGGGCAAAGAAGACCCGTGCAAAGCTCGCTCCCGAACAGTCGCGCGTGCAAAAGCTGAGCCAGATCTCCCAGCCGGACCGTATGAGATATCAGACCGGAATGAACGAGTTCGACCGCGTGCTGGGCGGAGGGCTCGTCAAGGGCTCGGTAGTTCTGCTCGCCGGCGAGCCGGGGATAGGGAAGTCCACCCTTCTTTTGCAGATCTGTGCGTTTTTGGGAAGATCGTGCCGCATTTTGTATATAAGCGGCGAGGAATCCGCGCCGCAGCTGAAACTGCGCGCGCAGCGGCTGGGAGTAGAGACCGATAATCTGCTCGTGCTTTCCGAAACCGAGATCGGGAAAATTATCCCCGAGATCGAAGCAAACGCGCCCGACGTGGTGTTCGTGGATTCGGTCCAGAAAATATACGACGATTCGCTTAATCCGCCTCCGGGCAGCGTCACGCAGGTCAAAGCCGCCGCGCTGGCGTTTATAGACGCCGCCAAAGAAAACGGTATTTCGGTGATCCTTGTAGGTCACGTCAACAAGGACGGCGGCATTGCAGGTCCTAAGGTGCTGGAACATATGGTCGACGCGGTCTTATATTTCGAAGGTGACCGCAAGCACACATATCGGCTCATACGCAGCGCCAAGAACCGTTTCGGTTCAACGAACGAAATAGGCGTGTTCGAAATGGGCGACGAAGGACTGAACGAAGTCCCGAATCCTTCGGAAATGCTTATGGCGCAGCGGCCGGAAAACGTCAGCGGAAGCTGCGCAGTATGCGTTATGGAAGGTACGCGCCCCATTATCGCCGAGATCCAGGCGCTTGTCACGCCAACGGTATTTCCTGCGCCGCGCAGACTCACGACGGGGCTCGATTACAATCGCATAAATCTTATACTCGCCGTGCTCGAAAAGCGGTTGGGTCTGCGTTTCGGAACAAACGACGTCTATGTGAACGTGGCGGGCGGGCTCGATCTGAAAGAGCCGTCGAGCGATCTTTCGGCGGCGATGGCGCTTATATCGTCGCTCAAAGACGTTGAAATACCTAAAGAACTCATATGTTTCGGCGAAATAGGACTCGCCGGCGAATGCCGCAGCGTCATTTCTGCCGAACTGCGAGTAAACGAGGCGGTGCGTTTGGGATTCACAAAGATAGTAATGCCGGCGTCCGCCGCGAGCCGCATCAAAAAGAAATATCCCGGAGTGCAGATCATTCCGGTACGCTCGGTATACGAAGTGCTCAGAGTCATAAGCGGGGAATAAGATGCTGCCGAATCTGCCCGAAAGTAATGTAAAAAAAGTGTTCGTTTCGGCGATAATGCCGAGCGGAATGCAAAAAGAACTGAATGCGCTTGGCGTGGAATGCATCTATCCGCAGCAAGCGAAAAACATAAAAAGCGAGCTGCGTTTTCACCCGGATATAGTTATATGCAACGCCTGCGAGGGCGTTTGGTACGCTGAAAAGTCGAACGAACAAACGTTCGATTTTGGGGAATTGAGGCATTTGGATAAAGATCTGGGCGAAAAGTACCCCGAAGACTGCCTGCTGAACAACCTGGTGGCGGGAAACAACGTTATCTGCGGCGTGAGCGCCGATACGGCGATATTCGGCGGTAAAAACATTATAAAAGTCAGGCAGAGCTACGCCAAATGCTCGACGATAGCTGTAACGCCGGACGCGTTTATAACGTCGGACGCCGGCATATTCAAGGCGCTTAAAATGCACGGTTCAGACGTACTGCCGGTCACGAATGAGCGTATAGAACTCAACGGTTACGATTGCGGATTCATCGGAGGATGTTCAGGTAAGATCTCCGGCACGCTGTTGGTTTTTACGGGCGATGTAAGAAAGCACGCGCAGTACGAGGATATAAAAAGTTTTTGCAGAAACTACGGTGTGGAAATTTATTCGCTGGGAAAAAATAATCTGTACGATTACGGCGGTATTTTGCCGATTTGCTGAATTATCGTCGAACAGCGGTTTTATGAGTCCGAAATACCGTAGATCGGTGTAAAAGCCCGAAATACCGCTTTTTGGCAGAATTTTCGCGTTTTCCACTACCCTCATTTGCAGAAAATTTCTATTTTCTATAATTAGATATGTAATTTTTTCCGGGGCGGGATATATTTCCTGCCCCGGATGTTTTTATGTCTCTAAGTAAAACAATATCAGCGCGTTACAGCCAAACAGTCTATTATGAACTGTATTTGTTTTACAAGCTTGTTATTAAGCTGTTCGTCGGTGCACTTCTGCGCGATTTCAAGCAATTCGTTCATTTGTCCGATAGCGCGCTGCAGATATTCCGCTCGTGAAGCGGCGTCCGCGGCTTTGAAATCGAATCCGGAAGCGTCTTCGCTTATGACCTTGCATTTTTCCTCGAGTTCGGTTAGCAGCGCGGTTTCTTCCGGCTTGAAGGCTTTATAGAAATTCTCGCTGTCTTCAAGGAACCGTTGGCAGTAAGCGTAAACGGCTTTGCTTCCCGAATCGCATCTCGCCGCAGGACGCGACCAGATGCTTTCTTTGAGCGCGTCGAAATAATTCTCTTCGTGCTTTATAAGACTGCCCCAGGAAAACAGATTAGAACCGTTGCAGTTCTTTACCGCAATATCTACCTGTCCGACAAGAATATAGTCCGGCGAGCTTTCGAACGCCGACAGACCTATGGTGTAGAAGCATTTCCCTTTTGTGTGTCTGTTGAAATTCTTTATAGCGCTAGTGGGCGATTCGAGGTTGCTGAAATAACTCATGGAAAACACTTCATCCACCAAACCCTTATCCACCCAGTCGACAAAGTTCTGGCATATCTCGGTGCGCGTATTGGGATAATTTGAACCAACTGCGCAGGATATCGAAAGGTTCGGTTTTGTCTCTTGTACGAGATCGTACACGACTTTGACCCAGTCGTTGATAATTCCTTCGCGGAAACGGCACCATTTTATCCAGTCGGAAGTATTCTTTACGAGTCTGCGCGGATCGGTCTGAATGCCGGTCTCGGCGCGGAAAGCTTCGATTATATCGTCGTTGTAACCGAAATCGCCGCCGTCATCGGCTGCCCCCGGGAATCTGATATAATCGAGGTTTATCCCGTCAATATCGTATTTGGTTATCATTTCGCGGTATATGCCAAGCACTATTTCACGCGAACGGGGATCCAGCGGGTCAAGGAACACGAACGGACCGTACATGGTCGTCTGATAATCCTTGCCTTTATTGTCGAGCAGATGGTATTCTTTTGTGGCGTCAACAAGTACGCCGCTTCCGCCGATAAAGAAATTCTCGACCCAGCAATGGACTTCTATGCCGTATTCGTGAGCTATGCGGCAATATCCTTCCAGCACGTCGTAATCGCCGTGCGTCG
The DNA here is from genome assembly GCA_017429165.1 of Clostridia bacterium. GTDB lineage: Bacteria > Bacillota > Clostridia > Oscillospirales > CAG-382 > UBA1206. The sequence continues at coordinate 150,551 of JAFRPL010000036.1, read as the reverse complement.
AGACGTGCCTTATGAGCGGATTTTCGGAAAAACCAATAAACTGACCGTTGTACCAGGTTTCGAGATAGACTGCATTTATGCCCATTTGCGCCATGAGCTCGCAGCTAGCGCGCACTTCGTCGTCGTTCTTTTCGTTGCAGCGGTACCACACCGCGCGGTTTTCAACGGGTGCGGATTCATACATCGAAAAGCGAAGATCCTCGCACATCGAAATTATAGTCCTGCATCTTTCGACCGATTTTTCGGGCGAGTCAGTTGACTTATGATCGATATATGTGTCGTATACGGACTTTATAAGTTCTACTTTGGGTCCGATAGACGAGATATTTATGCACAAAAGGTGTTCGATCGCGTCTTCGTAACCGGTTTTAAGGTCGTTGTAACGGAATTCGGCGTCGTTAAACAGCGATTCGGGAGTCGTCTGTACCGTGACGTTGTTCCTGCTCTTGTCGAGCGTGACTTTGGCGCCGTATGAATACGCTTTTTCGAGTGTCTGGATATTAACGCCGTGCGCAGACACAACGAATCCGCCGCGCGGGATCTGCATATTTCCGGCGTAGGAACTGCCGGTGACGCATCCGTTGGCGTCGACCGCGAATTCGTAGCCGTAAACGTTGGTGGCGGTAGACTTGCCGAAACTGTCGTTATAAATGACGATATAATCGGTTTGACGCGTGGCGTTGGTAGCGTTGTAGTGGAAGGTCGTGAATGAATACATATTGCCTCCGAGTGATACGAGCGCCGGATCGCCTTGCGACGTGCGGTTCGCAACGCTCGCATAGTTCTGACTTCCCTTTTTGACCGAAAGCACGTAGCCGTTTTCAGGTATGGCTGAACCGCCGTTCTTGGTAACGGCTATGATCCTGCCGTCTTCGATCGCTATCTCGGCGCACTCGGACGTGCCGGTGGTTTCGCCGTATTCCGGAGTATAGAGCACGCACGGATGAGTAGCGTTGACGCGGACGTTGACGGAATCGATTTCGAAAACGAGACTTTTGACGCGTACGAACATTGCGGGCAGATCCTGCGCGGTAATGAGCAGGTCCTTTACGCTGTCGCCCATTCCCACGCCTTCGCAAAACGTCTTGCTATCGCCGGCGAACGTAATGACGTATCCGTCAGAAGAAGGTATAACGACGTTTTCGGACTTATTCGATACGTACGCGACTTTGCCGCCGCGCACGACGATATTCGTAAAATCGCCTTTTGCGTTCGTCACAGCGGCATTTCCGCTTATTTCATAGAGATAAACTCCGTTTTCGGCGGATTCGGGGTTGACGTTGCCGCGCGGTATGACGATGTATTCGCCTTTGCCGAAAGCGACCGCCGGCGAATCGCTGATCCCGTTCAGCAGTTTTTCATCGTTGAAGCGGACCTCGCCGGAAGCAAAGAATTCTTTTGCGTATGCGGCGTTGTATGCGCCGGTGAACAGGAGCGAATATCCGGCTTCTACCGCGGTACCCGCCGGGACTACGGAATCGATCTTATAATACCCTGCGGAAGGATCGTTCAGTATCACGGACGCGGAATCCTGAGGCACGGTATAACCTTTTTTGCAGAAGTATATCTTCCCTTCTTCGAACACGCCGTTTTCCGGATCTGTCATATTCACACGTCTGGTATTGACGCGCGCCGAAGGGATCACGGTAGTGAGATCTGTCAGCTCGAATTCCGGATATTCCCAGCCGGACACGGTCACAGACGACGCGCTGCTTGGCTTATAACCTTCGGGCAGGGCTGAACCGCTTAACGAAAGCACGAAACCGTTGACCGGAATCGGCACCTTCGTGTTTTCGTCGGCGTTGACCCCGATCGATATGACCGAATAATCGGGTAAGCCGTATTTGAACGCAAGTTTGACGCTTATGAGCGTGCGTCCCGCGGCAGATCCGTTAACGTAAAGCACCGGGCCGTTTTCGTCGCGGTAATCTCTGTCGTACAGCAGCGCTTCGTCTTCCGTTCCGTCGGATACGTTTACGGCGTTCACCCAAAAGGTCTGATCGGCGATCTCAACGCGTATCTTCCCTTCCTCTGCGGAAGATTCTTCGCTTTGATCTGCGGCAGAATCATCGTCGCCCGAAGAAACGTCTGCCGGATCCTTGGAGCAGCCGGCGAATATCGAAAGGAGCAACGCGATAATTATTGTAAAAACTAACGTCTTATAATATTTTTTATTCATGTTCACGTTTTGATTTTCTGATTTTGAGCAGTACGAACACAGCGATGATCGCGACTATGAACGCGCCGCTTATCCAGTAGAGAGCGCCGGAATCGGAGTCTTCGGTACTGGTTATCTTCAATTCGGACCACAGAGATGTCATTTTGCTCAGCGCATCGGAAGGAAGGCGGTGAAAATAGAAGTCGTCGGTGTCTTTCTCGGGGTACAGCTCATTAAGATCCGGATAAAGGATATCCATGGCGTCGTCATGGAGATCGGCGAGAAATTCCTGATATTCTTCGTTTTCGAGCACCGCTTTGTTAGGACTGCGGTAGCAGATCTTTTCGGCGTTGCAGACCGCCACGTTGGGGTCGCACAGGAAGTTGATATAGAGTTCGGCCGCTTCTTTGTGTTCCGCAGACGTGGGGATGCAGCAGGCGTCCACGAATATGTTGGTGCCTTCCTTGGGGTACACGAATGCGAGCTTGTCGTTATTTTCGTACATGCTTAGATAGTCGCCTGCGTAGTATGCGGAAACCGCGGCGGCGCCGCTTTCCATCTTGTTGTAAATCTCATCCATTACGTATGCTTTGACGAGCGGTTTCTGCTTGAGCAGTTCGTCCTTGGCTTTGGTGAGCTCGTCGAAATCGGTGGTGTTCACGCTGTAGCCGAGCTTGAATTCCGCTATGCCGAAAGCGTCGCGGGGGTTGTTTATCATAAGGATCTGATCGTTGAGTTTTTCGTCCCAGAGTATGTCCCAGGTCTCGGGGTCGTAGTCGACGAGTTCGGTATTGTAGATTATGCCGACCATGCCGCAGTTATAAGCGACGGAATACTCGTTGGTCTGGTCGAAATACAGGCCTTTGAATTCGTCTTCGATATACTTGTAGTTGGGAATATTGTCGAAATTGAGCTTCTGAATCATCCCTTCATCGATGAGCTGCTGGATCATATAATCCGAAGGGATGATCACGTCGTAAGCGCTGGCGCCGCTCTTGAGCTTTGAATACATATCTTCGTTGGTGGAAAAGTTTGTGTAGTTGACTTTAATGCCGGTGAGCTTGGTGAATTCATAGTTGACGTCGACCGAATCTTCGGTGCCGTCGGAAATGTATTCGCCCCAGTTATAGACGTTGATGGTTATTCCGGCGTATTTGGAATAATCGATCGCGGCGGTCTCGTCGGTCACCGAAAAATCGGATGATTCATGCGATTTGCACGAAGCGAGGACGAAAGCGGATATTACGAGGATAACTGCAAAAATGGCGCAAAATACTCTTTTCAATTTTTAGTCTCCTTTAATAAAGTTAATTGTTTACGTAATAGCTTATAGCGGAAACGACGCCGTCCTTGAGGAAGAAATTGAGTTTCATTCCCTCTTTGACGTACGAAAAACCGCCGTCTGAGCTTTCCGCAGGTTCGCCGTATACGGCTTTGACTTCTTCGGGCGTCATTCCGATACAGGCGCCTTCTCTGGTCGAAACGGAATCGTCTTTGAGATATATGCTGTATATCACGAAATCGCCCGTCTCGTCGTTTGCCGAAACTTCAAAGCTGCCGAAATAATAAACCGTGTCTTTGCCGTTGAACGCGCAGCTGTTTGAAGTGTAGGGATCGCTCGTTTGGGTGCCGAGTTTATCGATAACGTCGGCGGAAGCGCTTCCCACGCCGAACGTGACGCCGTTTGATTCAAACAGGTAACCCGTGGGCGTGTGTTCGGCGGTATTTCCCGATACCTCGGTCGAAGCAGGCTCCGGCTTGCTTTCATTTTCGCCGGAATTGCAGGCGGCCATCAAGCATACGGCTGCCGCGAGCAAAAGGATCAAAAGTGTTTTTTTCATAAAAATCCCCCTTTATATATCAATCCGGAACGGGAAATCCCGTTATGGTACCGGTTTGTTCCAGAATGTCGGTCTGGTACTGTTTTATTCTGTCGTACCGTTCGCAAAGCTTTGCCCAGCTCTGCTCGTAATCGGCCTTTCCCCTTCTGTCTGGCGCGCCCAGTGAAACGAGCTCTTTGCCGAAATAGCTCGAAAGCTTTTCGGCTCCCCATACGTTTAGGTGCTGGCCCTCGTCGTAGGTGTCGGCGGTGTAGTCGATGCCGATCTCAGCGACGCTGTTCAAAAAGTTATAATACGCAAGGCCGTGCTTTTGCGCGTATTCGATTATCTGCGCGTCCCATTCGGCGTACCAGTAAGGCGCGACGGTAGGCGCTTTCATAAGCACGAGCTTTGCGCCGTTTTCTTCGCACAGGGTGCGTATCTTTTCAAGATATTCCCAGCAGATATCGGCGAAGGAATAATCCATAAGCTGATGTCCCACGGGCGGATCAGTCGTAAGCGGTCGGCAATCGACGCGCATCAGATACCCCGCTACCGAAAGCTGCGGCGGCGAACAGAACATATACTTGAAATCGTCGGAATTGAGTTCGTTCCAGCGCGAATGGAAGCGCAGGATCGGGAAAATATACGACATAAGCGATTCTTCGCTCTTCATCGAAGCTTTGATCGCGTTAATTTTGGTGGAAGAAAGGCGCATTCCGTCGAGCGCGAGCCGGTTGTACGCCTCGTTCTGCGGTTCGCCGTACTTCATGGAAAGTACGTTGAATACGACTATCTCAGGCGTTTCGTACCTCAATGCGTCTTCGAGCATATAATACGAATGCCAAATAAGCTGCTGAGGGCTGCCGCGCACGTACGAGGATATTCCGTATTCGCGCCAGAGCGCGACGGGCGAGATATTTTCGTAAACCTCGCAGTCGCCGATAAAAAGCACGTCGTGATTCTTGTCGCTGCCGTAATACTCGGCGGTGAGCCGGCCTTCTTCAGCTTCACGCGTGTATTTGGGCATAAGCAGCCGCTGAAGGCAGATAAACAGGAGCACGAAAACTGTCACGCAGATCAGTACGCGCAATATGACTTTTGATCTCATCTGTTTGACCTTTCGTTAAAACTTGCTGTATATAAAGCTGTTGGAATCGTAGCCGAGCCCGTACGCGCCGAACACGATTATTACGGCGAACAGCAGCGCAAAAACAGCGAGCCGGAAAGCGAAACCCTTTTTGTCGATCATTTCGCGTACGCTGCCGCGCCGCTGGATCATGCTCACGGCGAATATCAGTAGTATCCCCGCAAACGCTATGGCGTAATCCGCCGCCGAAAGCCCCAGATTCAGAAGCGTATTGCCGTTGAGCATATTGAACGACGGCTTTGTGAACATACTGCCGAACGCTTTGAACGTCGTGGGAACGTCCTTGTAGCAATCGAACAGACGCAGGCAGCACATTATTGCGTTGGTCCTGACTATGCACATAGTCTTGTAATACCATTTATTATCTATGTCCGGATGCTTTGCGTGGAAACGTTTATAAAGAGGGGTAAGTTCCTGCGATACGAGTATGACGAAGCAGTTGCCCATGCCCCATAGTATGAAATTCCAGCTCGCGCCGTGCCATGCGCCGGTACCGAACCAAAGCACTATGGAAGCTACGTATATCGGCACTCTTTTAGCAGCGCCGGCGCCGAATTTGTTCTTGAAGAACTTGGTGAGTTTCATGACTGGCTTGGCGGTGCAGAGCGGATAGAAAGTGTAATCCTTGAACCACGTTCCCAGCGTGATATGCCATCTGCGCCAGTATTCGGCGATGTTCTTTGAAAAGAAGGGGCGCAGGAAGTTTTCGCTCACCTCTACGCCGAACAGGTTCGCAACTCCTATGGTGATATCTATGCCGCCGGTGAAATCGCAGTACAGTTCGGCGGCGTACAGCAGCGCGCCGAACGCGACCATCACGCCTGGATACTTTTCGGGATCGGATACGATAGTGATCACAGCCACGACGAGCCGGTCCGCAATGACGACCTTTTTGAAATAGCCCCAAAGTATGCGCTGCAGCGCGAAGCGGGCGCGTTTTTCGTCCCACGAATGCTCGCCGAACAAAGACGGCGCGGTCAGCGGGAACCTGTCAATGGGACCGTTGAGCAGCGTCGGGAAAAACGAAGTGAACAGCGCCACCTTGAATACGTTCTTTTCAGCTTCGTATCTGCCGAAATAAACGTCGATGATATAGCCCGCGGTCTTGAACGTGTAATACGATATTCCCAGCGGAAGCAGGAGTTTATCGAACGTGGGTATCTTTGATTCGCTGAATATGCTTATTATGGCGTTTATGTTGCCTATGAAGAAATTTATGTATTTGAGCGCGAAAAGGATGCCGAAATTAAGAAGCAGGCAGGATATGAGCCACGCCCAGGTCTTCTTTTTGGTCTTTGCTTTATACGCCTTTTTTTCGTCCTTGCCGAGCTCGGGGTGTTCTTGTAAATAAGCGTTCTGTTTTGCTCTGAGCTGCGATATTTTGCAGGCGGCGAAATAGACCGAAACGGTAGTTACGGCTATAAAGCCGAAATACCGCAGGTCATACGACGCGTAAAACGCGCAGCTTGCTATTAGCAGCAGCGGCCATTGCCATTTTTTGGGCAGCACGTAATACAACAGCACCGCCGCGGCGCAGAACAGTAAGAACCAAACCGAAACGAATCCCATTTATCATTCATCCATCAGCGAGCTGACCATCTCCCAGATGGCGCTTGCCGAATTGAAGTTTTCGGGCACTATTTCGCTGGCGGGTACGGTGACGTCGAACTCGTTGAATATTTCGGTCACGAGCGTTACGACGTCAATGGAATTGAGGATACCGTCGTCGACGAGCGAATCGCATTCGACGTCGAGGTCGGGGTGGAGCTGAAGCAGCATTTCGATGATTTTATCCATATATCTATTCCTCCGTTCGGGTGAGTTGTTCGGTGTAGTTTTTGGTAAGCGTCACGCGGTCGATCTTGCCGTTAGCGGTCTGAGGCAGGAAAGCAAGCTTCACGATATCGGCGGGGATCATATAGCGCGGGAGCTTTTCCTTGAGATATGCGAGCAGGTCGTCTTTTTCGGTATCGCCGGTGTAGAAAAGGATGATCTGCTGTTTGTCTTTTAAATATATCGCCGCGGTCATCGCGACGTTCTGCATTATGCCGGCGGCGATCTCTATTTCGCCAAGCTCTATGCGGTAGCCCATATGCTTGATCTGGTAATCCTTGCGCGATACGAATACGAGTTCGCCTTGTTCGTTGTATTTGGCAAGGTCGCCGGTGCAGTAGATGAGTTCGGGATAATTGTTTTGAAGCGGGTTCTGAATAAAGCATTCGGCGGTCTTTTCGGGATTGTTGTAGTATCCGTGCGTTACGCAGGTGCCGCGGATGCATATCTCGCCGACGTCACCAAATGCCACTTCTTTTTTATCGTCGCCGAGCAGAATGATCTCGGTGTTGTCAAAAGGCCTTCCTATGGGGATTGCGTCGGTCTCGGCGAATTCCCTGTCGACTTCGTAATAGCACGACATCCCGGTGCATTCCGTGGGGCCGTAAAGGTTGATGAAACGCGCCGCGGGAAGGACCGCGCGCCATTTGTTGAACTGCTTTATGGGGAACACTTCGGAGCCGAACGCCACGGTGCGAAGATGCTCGGGGCGGACGGTGTCGAACGTGCCGAGCCCGGAAACGATAGAAAGTGCCGAAGCCACCCAGCACACGGTATTGATTTTATATCCATTTAAGAATTCTATAAGTCGGACCGGGAACGAGAACAGCATTTTGGGGATGAATACCGCCTGTGCGCCGAATTTCAGCGTGGGATAGATCTCTTTGAGGCAGGCGTCGGTATAAAGCGGCGACTGATTGCCGAAAACGGTGTCTTTATCGACCTTAAGGATTTTTGAAAGCTGTTCGATATAATCGATGACCGATCTGTGGCAGGCGCATACGCCTTTGGGAGCCCCGGTCGAGCCGGACGTAAAAACGATATAAAGAGGGTCGGTGTCGATCTGCTTTTCCCTTATACCGGCGAGAAGCGAATCGTCTATATCGCATTCCGCGGCCTCTTCGTAAAGATACGATCTGTCGGAATACCCCATTTTTTCTATTGCCGCCGTGGCGCTTTTATCCGCGATGATTATAAAATCGCGCAGATTGCCGAAAATCAGTTCGATGCGCGAAGCGGGCATCTCGGAATCCATGGGAACGTAATAGCAGCCTGAATACGCGGCGCCGAGAAAAGCGACAACAGTCTGAACCTTTTTGGGCATAAAGACGACGACCGGCACGCGTCTGCCGCCGGTCTTGCGCGCTATGAAAGTGCCTATAGACCTTGCGTCCGTATAAACCTCTTCAAAAGTGACGGAAGTCTTTTTGTCGCGGTAGCATACTTTTGAGGCGCTCGAAGGCAGTGTGTTTTCAAGATATTCAAGAACGTTTTTCAACTGTTGCCTCCTGTGGTGCGCTCACTGAGCGATATTGATCCCGTCGTAGATGGGGAGCGTGTGATCGTATTCGTAATAATTCGGATGACGCGAAGTCTTGAACTGCTCGGTAAACCATTTGAGGTCGGATTCGGTCATTTTATAAGTCGATCTGTCGAGCGACGCGGGGTGCGCGCAGGAATCTATATGATACCATTTACCGTTGGAAAACTTGACCAGATTCCACCAGTGACGCGTCACGCTGGCTACTCTTTTGACTTCTATATTCGGTATGCCGAGTCTGTCGAGCATATATTTATTGGAAATATAATAGGTGTAACAGTCGCCGGAATGAGTATCGAACGCGGCGTATGCGACGCGCAGTTCGTCGTCGTACGAAACGCTTGTGCCGACATAGGTGATATTCTGCTTGGTCCAGCGCCACACCGCTTTTATCTTTTCATCCGTGGAATAGGAATCCTTGATTATTTCGGCGAGTATCTTGTCGCACAGTTCGTCGACCAGCTCCTTGGAGATGGCTTTGACTATGACAGTGCGCGTCTTCTGCGCGGTGTTGCCCGCAGAATCGGTGGCTGTATATACCGCCTGATAAGTTCCCTGCCTGTTGCGGTCGACGCCGGAAGCGTCGATGGTGAACGCAACGCTGTTGCCTTTTTCGTCGGTGCAGGTCACGCCGGAACGGTAAGATATGGTGTCGCCTTCGCAGATCTTTATGGTGTCGAGGCCCGAGAAAACGGGATATCCTGTCTTATCGCCCACGTGAAGGACGGTGCTGTAGCTGGAGCGGTTGCCGTAGAGATCTGTCAGTATGACGGTCACGGGGTGGTCGCCTTTGACGTTCCACTGCGGTTCGGTCTCGAAGACCGTTTCCACCCGGCTGGCGTCCGTTACGTTTACAACGAATGCCGAAGCCGGAAGAGTCTGCCCTGCCGTTACCGTCTGTTCGACCGGGGTCGCCGTGGGAGCCGTGGTATCGGCGACGTTGACGGTGACGCTGTAATATCTGTCGTTGACGGCGATATTGACGCTGCGTTTGCCCGGTACCGAAAGATTCAGCGACGGAGAAGCGGGCTCGGCAAACACGGCGTTGACGCCGCTGTCGTCGATGAAATCGCTTATGGCGGCGGTGCCGTACGATGCGAGCTCATAAGTCCGCTCGGTTTCGATATGGAACGCGTAAACTTTTGCCGAACGCTGGAACAGGTTGCCTTTATAATGGAACCGAAGAACTATGTCCTGCCATCCGCGCACCGAAAGGTCGGGCGCTTTGGCGTATTCCACGGTGTAGTCGATGCCGGCGGGTGCGCTGACGAAATCGCTGGGTTCGAGCGGATCGCGGTCGGATACGACGAGCGATACGATATTGATCTCTTTGGGGAAAGTTATATGCTCGTCGCCGGAAACCGTTCCGCTTTCCTGACCGGTCGAGCTGTTTTCAGGGCCTGTCCTGGCGTCGCTGCCTTTTACCGCAAGTGCAAGCAGCACTGCGAGTCCCGCAGCGAGCACGATAATGACAAACACAAGAAATTTGTTTATTTTCATCGGTTTACCTCTGGGATAATGCTGAAATTATTTTGCCGCGTGCTTGTTTTCCTTTGACATAAAGTTGCGCACGAGCAGCAGAATGAAAATGACCACGAAAATGATGGCGAACAGTGCGTTGATATAAGGCACTACGCGCTTTTTGGTCATGGAATAAATGAAAACCGGGAGCGTCTGGAACGATTCGCCCGTGACGAAATAACTGATGACGAAATCGTCGAGCGAAAGCGTGAACGCCATAAGCAGTCCCGAAGCAATGCCCGGCAAGATCTCGAAGAATTCCACTTTGGTGAACGCTTTGAACGGAGTGCAGCCGAGATCCATGGCGGCCTCGGGCAGGCTTTTGTCCATTTGCTTGAGCTTGGGCATAACGTTGAGTATGACGTACGGCATATTGAACGTAACGTGAGCTATGAGCAGAGTCCAGAAGCCGAACATATGCAGGCTGTGCAGTAGGCCGGCCACGAAAGCGAACAGCAGCATCATGGAAACGCCGGTAACGATATCGGGGTTCATCAGCGGAAGGTTGGTGACATTCATTATCACCTTTTTAATACGCTTGGAACGCATACTGTGGATCCCGAGCGCCGCGGCGGTGCCGAGCACTGTGGAAATGATCGAAGACGAGACCGCGAGTATAAGCGAATTGAGCAGCGCCTGACCTGCGTCTTTGTTGTGGAAAAGCTCGTTGTACCAGCGGAACGAAAAGCCGCTGAATTCGGACATACTGTTTGAAGAGTTGAACGAGAAGAAGATCATTACCGCGATAGGAGCGTAGAGTATGACAAAAATAACGGCGATATAGATTTTTCCCGCAATGTTGCGCTCTTTATTCATACCAGTATACCTCCTTCCACGCTTTCGTCCGAGAAGTGGTTCATAACGGCAATGCAAATGAAGATCAGCACCATGAGCACGAACGAGATCGCCGAGCCGTAGTTATAGACGCCGGCGGTCGATTTGATCTGGCTTTCAATAAGGTCGCCTATGAGCATAAAGTCGGTAGGGCCGAGCTGCTGCGAGATATAAAACGTCGAAACGCTCGGCACGAATACCATCGTTATGCCGGATACTATGCCGGGGATCGAAAGCGGCAGCAGTATCTTCCCTATTGTCATAAGGCGGTTGCAGCCGAGGTCTTCGGAAGCTTCTATAAGGTTTTTGTCGATCTTGCTAATTACCGTGTAGATGGGCAGGAGCATATAGGGCAGGAAGTTATAAACCATGCCCAGTATAACGGCGCCCGAGGTATAAATGAGCTTTACCTGGCCGAAACCGATGGATTTAAGGATACTGTTAATAAGTCCGGTATCTTCGAGCAGGAACGAAAGCGCGTAGGTGCGCAGCACGAAGTTCATCCACATAGGCAGCATGAACAGCATAAGAAGCATGTTCTGGTGCTTTTTCTTGGCTTTGGTGATATAATATGCGAGCGGATACGCGATTATAAGGCAGATGACGGTGGAAACGAACGCGAATGCAAGCGAGATAAGGAAGACGTGGAGCGTGTCGCCGTTGAACATACGCGCATAGTTAGAAAACCCGAAACTGCCGTTTTCATCGGTAAGCGAATAGTATACGACAAAAGCGAGCGGAGCTATGACAAATATGACGCACCATACCAGGTACGGCGAGGCGGCGTATTTCTGAAGCCATGTTCTCTTCGTGTTGTTCATTCTTCCGCCTCTTTGTTTTCGGAAAGCTCGTCAATCTCGTCGCTGTAGGAACTGTAGTCGCCGAATTTGCCGGAGTATTCCGATTTTTTCATTATGTGTATATCGTCGGGAGTCATGGTAAGGCCGATGGTGCTGCCGACCGGATAATAATCGGTGGTCTGGATCATCCATTTGAATCCGCGGATATCGACGATGATCTCAAAATGGACGCCCTTGAAAGTCACGGACGTGACTTCGCCTACGAGCATTCCCTGCTCCTTGGGCACGACGTCGAGGTCCTCGGGCCGCACCACGACGTCGACCGGTTCGTTTACGCCGAAACCTTTGTCGAGGCACTTGAAGGTGTGACCGGCGAATGAAACGCAGTAATCTTCGCGCATAACGCCGTCGAGTATGTTGCTTTCGCCGATGAAATCGGCTACGAAAGCGTTTTTGGGTTCGTTGTATATATCGAGCGGCGTGCCGATCTGCTGGATGTTGCCGTTATCCATAACGACGACGGTGTCGGACATGGAGAGAGCTTCTTCCTGATCGTGAGTGACGTAAATGAAAGTGATACCCATGCGCTGCTGGATGTTTTTCAGTTCCACCTGCATATCCTTGCGTAGTTTCAGATCGAGCGCTCCCAGCGGCTCGTCGAGAAGCAGCAGCTTGGGGCTCACCGCGAGCGCGCGCGCAATGGCGACGCGCTGCTGCTGACCGCCCGAAAGCGAGGTCACGCTGCGCTTATTGAAACCGTTGAGGTTGACTATGGAAAGCATCTCGTTGACGGTCTCGCGGATCTCTTTTTCGGAACGCTTTCGGATGCGCAGGCCGAACGCCACGTTTTCGTAAACGTTGAGATGCGGGAACAGAGCGTATTTCTGAAAGATGGTGTTCACGGGCCGGCGGTAAGCGGGAACGTCGTTCATAAGCTTGCCGTTGAAATAGACCGAACCGGAATCGGGCGTTACAAAACCGCCTATTATGCGAAGCGTAGTGGTCTTGCCGCAGCCGGAAGGACCGAGCAGAGTCACGAACTCCTTGTCTTTGATATCGAGATCGATATTGTTAAGGATCGGTTCTCCGTCAAAACGTACTGAAATGTTCTCCAGACGCAAAAGGGTATTTTCCATTTATCATCCTCCTCAATTTTGCACGGACTGCTTCATTATCAAGATATTTAATAATACAATTTTTGTTTTGTTTTGTCAATATAAATCGGCAAATATTTCTACGCTATTTTTTTAATTTCTTTCTTATCTTTAAATGATTGTTATTGCGGGCGCGTGCGCGGGCTTCCCTGCGGGCTTTCGCGCATTGCGGATGCACCGCGCGCCGGGTACCGCGGCATATGACGCGTGTTGATGACCCCGGATGTTTTAAACGTTTTTTTGTTATGAAACAACAGAATAATTAACACAATGTTAACCACTTTTTTCCGCGCAAGTGATAATATTAACTAAATAAATGATGCAAAGGATGAACGTGATAATGATTTCTAAAGCTTTGGAAGTTTTTGCAAAAAGCGTGGGTATGAAATCCGAAGTAGACTGCGTTTACGGCGTCTACGGAGGGTTCTTTATGACCGTGACCGAAAGAAAGAGCAGCAGGACGGTTGAAGTTTCGTGCTATATCGGCGACAGCGATGAATATACCGACGATTACGTCAGCATAAACGAGGCCGTAAGGAACGTTTTGGATAAATACTCCATTACCGATTACGCCGTTGACGAAAACTGTGTTTCAGTAAAATCGCGTGCCGAACTTTCGGTATTCCGCGAGATGATAGATTATATCGCCGGTATGCTCGATTCGGTGGGGATCTATAAATCCGACCATTGTTCCAAGTGCGGCGAGCTCTTCAAAGACGCTTCCGATAAACGCGTTGTCACGCTCAGGAACGCAAAAGAATCGCATAAACACCTCGTCTGCGGCGAATGCGCGCTGGTGTACGCCGAATCGAACGAAAACAAAACCGATCACGGAACCGAAGCGTCTGAGGAAAAGCTTGGCAAGGGGCTGCTCTTCGCGATCCTTGCGGGGCTGCTCGGAGCCGCGGTTTATGCGTTCGTTTGCTGGCTTCTCGGAGTCAACGGCCGTATGGATATGTTCAGGTTCGCGCCCTGTCTGTTCGGCGCTCTCATAGGCGCGCTCGTCGTCTACGTTTACCGCGTCGCCGCGGGCAGGTATTCCGTAAAGAGTCTCGTGATACTCAGCGTCATCACCGGCGTCGTCACCGTGCTTGCGCATTACTGCGGTTGTGTCCTAGGCTTTATTAAATATCTTTCGTCTGAAAAAGGCATATATCCTTCCAGTTCGTTCAGCGCTCTGCCGAGCGTTATGAAAATGCAGTTCACCGATCCTTATAATCTTCCCTTCTTTATCGTCGGTTCAATCATCGCCCTGTGCTGTGCGTACATAGCGTTGATATTCGTTTACGGAACATACCGTAAAAAGAAGACCGTAAGCAAAAAAATGGACGTTTCCATACAAAGAGTGAAATAAAATGAACATACTAGTGGTAGACGACGAAAAACGCTTCGCCGACGGAATCTGCGAGATCCTTTCCCAGCAGAAGATACATTGCGAAGCGGTTTACGACGGGCGCGACGGATACGACTACGGAGTAAGCGGTATATACGACGTCATCCTGCTCGATATAATGCTTCCCGGAATGAACGGCTTCGAGGTCCTTAAAAAGTTAAGAGAGGCAAAGATCAGCACGCCGATAATCCTGCTCACCGCGCGCGACGAGGTCACAGACAAGGTCCGCGGACTCGATTCAGGCGCCGACGATTATCTTACCAAGCCGTTTTTGAAAGAAGAGCTGATGGCGCGCATACGCGCCGTTTCGCGCCGTAAAGGCGAAATAATACTGAACGAACTTTCTTTCGGCGATATAACGCTCGGACTTGACAGCTGCACGCTTTCGTGCGCGGAAAATTCAGTCAAGCTCGGGTTCAAGGAATTTGAAATACTCAAGCTGCTGATGTCCAACCCGGGCGCAGCTATAAGTAAAGAAGAGCTCATAACTAAGGTTTGGGGGTATCTTTCCGACGCCGAAGACAACAACGTGGAAGTTTATATTTCTTTTATCCGCAAAAAACTCGCATTTGTCGGTTCTTCCGCGGTGATATCTACGGTGCGCCGCGTAGGGTATGTTCTGGAGGCGGGAAAATGATAAAAAAGCTCCGCATAAAGATAACGCTCATAACGCTCGCTCTTTTATGCGTCCTCTTCTACGCCATGCTCGCCGTGTTTTATTTTCAGACCGCGCGTACTTTGAAAAACGAAAGCGAAGACGCGCTGCGCAGTTATTCCAGGCAGAATCCATCGATGATATTCGACGACAGGTTCAACCGCTTTTTCGGCGGTACGGATGAATATTCTCGGTACGACATATTTATAATAGAATACCGCGAAGTGGGAAATCTGCTCACTCCCTACGGATTCGGCAGGATAACCGAGGAACAGGAGCGGTACATTTTTGCACTTATGGATGAAGTGCTTGACCGGAAAGAAGAGATAGGAGAGCTTGGCGGTTACGGTCTGCGTTATATGAAGACTTCTTCACCCGGATATACCAAGGTCGTTTTTCTCGATAAAAGCCGGGAAGATTCTACGCTGAGTTCCATGCGCATGACGCTTATTGCAATAGCCGCCGCCGGTACAGTGTGTTTTCTGATTATCGCTATAGTAGTGACGCGTATCGCGCTGCGGCCGGTGGAACGTTCCTGGAAACAGCAGCGGCAGCTGATAGCTGACGTATCGCACGAGCTCAAGACTCCCGTCGCGGTGATTTCCGCCAATACAGATATCGTCCTTTCGCATCCGGAAGACACGGTCGACGGACAGATGAAATGGCTCGGATACATAAAAGATGAGACGGCGAGGATGAACGACCTCATTACCGGTATCCTTTATCTCGCAAAGAGCGATGAGACCAGAGCGAGCATAGAAAAGACAGATTTCGATCTTTCCAACGCGGTGTACGCCGCGGCGCTTCCGTTCGAAAGCGTATGTTTTGAAAAAGGTCTTTCGTTAGAGCTTAACGTAGAGCCGGACATACGCTTCTTCGGCAGCAGAGATATGATGATGCGGCTCGTTTCGATACTTATCGATAACGCATGCAAGTATTCCGAAAGCGGCGGGACAGTCAAAACGGCTTTGTATAACGCCCCGGAAAAGACGATAATCGCCGTCAACAACCGCGGCGAGCTCATCACGCCAGAACAGGCGAAACATATTTTCGAAAGGTTCTACCGTGTCGACGAATCCCGATCCGAAGCGGGAGGCAGTTTCGGGCTGGGGCTTTCGATAGCGAGTTCGATCACGGAACTGCACGGTGGCAGGATCGAAGTGGTGAGCGACGAAGAAAACGGCAACACGTTTATATGTTCGTTCAAGCGCAGCTAAAAAAAGAAGCAGACTTTGAACAGTCTGCTTTTTTCGTCGCCGCGTTACAGTTCGTCTCTTATTTTGTTGAGCGCGCTCTTTTCTATGCGCGATATCTGCGCCTGGGATATGCCTATCTCTTTTGATACCTCGGTCTGCGTTTTCCCCGAGTAAAACCGAAGCGCGAGTATGCGTTTTTCGCGTTCGGTCAGTTTTTTCACCGCTTCGCTCACTGCGATATCGGTGATCCAGTTTTCGTCGGTGTTGACTTTATCGCTTATCTGATCCATAACGTAAAGACTGTCGCCGTTTTCGGTGTAAACCGGTTCGTAAAGCGAGACGGGTTCCATAATTGCGTTTAACGCCGAGACCACTTCCCTTGCCGGGACCCCTATTTTTTCGGCGATCTCGTCGGGAGTCGGATCGCGTGCAAGAGCGACCGAAAGCTCGTCCTTGACTCTAAGCGCCTTGAATGCGGTGTCACGCACGGAACGCGAGACTCGGATGTGATTATCGTCCCGCAGAAAGCGGCGTATTTCGCCGATTATCATAGGTACGGCGTAGGTCGAAAACCTTACGTCCTGCCCGAGATCGAAGTTATCCACTGCTTTTATAAGTCCTATGCAGCCGACCTGGAACATATCGTCGGCGCAGACGGTACGCGATGAAAACGACTGTATGACCGAAAGCACGAGCTTGAGGTTGGCGTTGATCATCTTTTCGCGGGCGAGCTTATCGCCGGCACGTGCTTTAGCGAGCAGTTCGCGTTTTTCGGTTTCGGATATCGTTATGAGCCGTGAGGTGTTTATGCCGCAGATTTCCACTTTGTTGTACATACGGGGCCTCCGTGATATTCGTCGATATCATTTTGCCCCGTACGCGGCGGATTAAAATCCGGGCGCAAAAAAGATACAAAATATAGCGTAAATATTCTTATAATATTGCCGAATGCGTAAATATTTTGTTAAAATGCAAAAATACTGTTTACAAACGGCGACGGATAAGGTATTATATTTAAAGTATCAAAATAACGGAGGTATACAAATGGCAGACCGCATTGTACTGAACTCGATTTCTTATCACGGACACGGAGCGATAGAAAACATCGTGCCCGAACTCAAAGCCCGGGGCTTCAAAAAAGCGTTCGTTACATCCGACGCAGACCTTATCAAATTCGGAGTGACCGCAAAAGTCACCGATTTGCTCGAAAAAGCAGGATTCCCTTACACGGTTTTCAGCGATATCAAACCCAACCCCACTATTGAAAACGTCAAAAACGGCGTAGACGCCTTCAAGCGTTCCGGCGCCGACTGCATCATCGCTCTCGGCGGCGGCTCCAGCATGGACACCGCAAAAGCAATAGGCATTATCGCCAACAACCCTGAATTCGCCGACGTGCGCTCGCTCGAAGGCGTCGCTCCCACCAAAAAGCACGCGGTATTCACCATAGCCGTTCCCACGACTGCCGGCACCGCTGCGGAAGTCACTATCAACTACGTTATCACCGACGTTGAAAAGAAACGCAAATTCGTTTGCGTAGATACCAACGATATCCCCGATATCGCAGTCGTCGATCCCGATATGATGTCTACCATGCCCAAGAGCCTTACGGCTGCGACCGGTATGGACGCGCTGACGCACGCCATAGAAGGATATATCACCAAAGCTCATTGCACCATAAGCGATATGTTCCATCTGGAAGCCATTCATCTTATCGCAAAGAACCTTCGCGGCGCGGTTCAGAACACTCCCGAGGGACGTGAAGGAATGGCGCTCGGCCAGTATATAGCCGGTATGGGCTTTTCCAACGTGGGGCTCGGTATAGTCCACAGCATGGCTCACGGCCTTTCTGCGCTCTATGATACGCCGCACGGCGTGGCTTGCGCAATACTCCTGCCCGTCGGTCTTGAATACAACAAATCGGTTAGCGGCGAACGCTATCGCGCTATAGGCAGAGCCATGGAAGTACAAGGCATCGATTCCATGAACGACGCAGAAGCCGCGGACGCCACCATAGCCGAAGTACGCAAGCTTTCCAAAGACGTAGGGATCCCCGAAAACCTGCGCGGCATACTCAAGGAATCCGATATCCGCTTCCTCGCCGAATCCGCGTACGCCGACGCCTGCCGTCCCGGCAATCCCAGAGAGACGAACGTGGAAGAGATAGTCGAGCTTTACAGAAGCCAGCTCTGATAATAAAACAAATAAAATAGCCGAAAAGCGCGTTGCTTTTCGGCTTTTTTCGCCCCGCGTTCGGTATTGACAAAAAAGCGCGTATCCTGTATAATCAAAGAAAAACGCAAAGGGGAAAAATCCAATGGCTGAAGACAGCATCAAGAAACTGACTATCCTGCATTCCAACGACCTGCACGGCGATTTTCTGCCCAAAGAAGAAAACGGCAAGGAGACCGGCGGTCTGTGCCGTCTTTCGGGCTATGTCAACAAAGTCCGCGAAGAAAGGCAGAACGTGATCTACGCCATAGCGGGCGATATGTTCCGCGGCTCCATAATCGATTCCGAATACCAGGGGCTTTCCACCATCGACCTTATGAACAACCTCGGGCCCGACGTCACGACGGTCGGCAACCACGAGGTGGATTACGGATTTGCACACTTGCTGTTCCTTGAAAAATGCGCCAAGTTCCCCATCGTCAACGCGAACCTGTTCGTCACGATGAACAACGCGCGCGTATTCACTCCTTATATCAATGTTGAACGAAGCGGTATGCGTATTCTCTTTATAGGCATACTCACAGACGAAGTGCTGGCTTCCACGAGAAGCGAGAAGATAATCGGTTCGTTCATAGATCTTGAATCCGCGGCAAAAGAAGTGGGCATAATATGCGACAACTACCGTACGGTGAATACGGATATGACCGTGCTGCTGACACATATCGGCTATGATAACGATATAAAGCTCGCCGAAAAACTCGATCCCGAATGGGGCGTGGATATGATAATAGGCGGACATTCGCATACGCTGCTGGAAAAGCCGACCGTAGTGAACGGCATTCCGATAGTGCAGGCGGGTTCTGGTACGACGCAGGTCGGACGCATAGACCTTGAATACGACACGCAGGACAAAGAGATCAAGGCGTTCAAATGGAAATGCGTCCCCATTAACGAAGATACGGCTCCCAAAGATCCGGTGATGGAAGATCTTATAGACAGCTACCGCACCGAAACCGACAGCAAATATAAACGCGTGGTCACGCGCTTTGCGCGCAAACTTACACATCCCTGCCGCGAGCAGGAGACCGAGATGGGTGACCTGTATGCGGATCTTATGGCGTGGGAAGCAAGTTTCGACGTGATGTTCTTCGGCTCGGGCAGTATCCGCAAACAGGAGATGGGCCCGATAGTGGAATATGCCGATATGCTCGAAAACACGCCTTTCGACGGTCAGATCCATATGGTGGCGGTCACCGGAGCGCAGCTCAGGCAAATGATGCAATACCTGATGCGCGACGACGCCTGGGTGGGAGAGACGGAGTTTTACCAGATATCCAAAGCGCTGCGCATAACATACCGTAAATCGACCCACACCATCGAATCGCTCACGTTCAACGGCGAACCTGTAAAGGACGATATGATAATCAAGATCGGTCTGCAGCATTATCACTTCAAAAACTTCGACCAGTTTTTCGGGATCCCGCTCAAAGAGGTCCAGAAAAATATGAAACCACGGACCGTTGCGACTTCCGAGACCAATATTATTGAGGAGTATTTTTCTACAAACGATAACCTCGACGCGAAGATCGACGGCAGGATAACGATACTGGAATAGGTGAGCCAAAACAAAGGCGGCGAAGCGTAAGCTCCGCCGATTTTTGTGTTATATACAAAAAAAACGGCACATTTTTGCATTTTTTGTGCTGAAAAATATTGAAAGATCGATAATTATACGCTATAATATTAAAAAATATTCATGCGCAATCTCTGTACGAGGTGATAAAATGGTAATCAAGATCTTGATGACCGTATTGTTCTTTGCGGTCATGGTGGGAGTAGGGCTGTACTGCCGCCGCCACGCCACCGACGTGAACGGATTCGTTCTGGGCGGGCGCAGCGTGGGCCCGTGGCTCACTGCTTTCGCTTACGGTACGTCGTATTTTTCCGCCGTCATATTTATCGGCTATGCCGGACAGTTCGGCTGGAAATACGGTATAGCCGCGACGTGGATCGGGCTCGGCAACGCGCTCGTCGGTTCTCTGCTCGCGTGGGTCATACTCGGCAGACGTACACGCATTATGACGCAGTATCTCAATTCTTCCACAATGCCGGACTTTTTCGGCAAGCGGTTCGATTCAAAAGGGCTGAAGCTCGGCGCTTCGGTGATAACTTTCGTTTTCCTCATCCCATACACCGCGTCGCTATATAACGGCCTCTCGCGTCTGTTCGAGATGGCTTTCGGCATTGATTACGTCTGGTGTATAGTCGTTATGTCGGTGCTCACCGGCATTTACGTCATCGCCGGCGGATATATGGCTACGGCGATAAACGACTTTATACAGGGAATGATAATGCTTATAGGTATAGTCGCTGTTATCGCCGCGGTGCTCGGTACGCACGGTGGATTTACGGCGTCGCTTGCGGAAATGGCTAAAGTCAGCGACGCGGCGGCGAGCGATATGCCCGGCGCGTTTGCCTCGTTCTTCGGACCGGACCCGCTCAACCTGTTCGGAGTCGTGATTCTCACCTCGCTCGGTACATGGGGGCTCCCGCAGATGGTGCAGAAATTCTACGCCATCAAAAGCGAAGAATCCATTAAAAAAGGCACGGTCATTTCCACGATCTTTGCCGTGGTCGTCGCGGGAGGATGCTATTTCCTCGGCGGTTTCGGCAGACTTGCAAATATTGCAACCGCGACCGATGCGACCGGTGCACTCGTACCCGCCGAAGGGTTTGACTCGGTTATTCCCGGCATGTTGTCTTCCCTGCCGGATTTGCTTATCGCAATAGTGATGATACTCGTGCTTTCCGCGTCGACGTCAACGCTTTCTTCGCTCGTCATCGCCTCTTCTTCAACCCTTACGATCGACTTCCTCAAGGGCACGTTCATTAAGAAGATGGACGAGAAAAAGCAGGTGCTGATAATAAGGATATTCATAGTCGTGTTCATAGCGATATCGGCGCTCATTGCCGTATATCAGGTCAAAAGCACGAACGAAGCCGTCAAATATATCGCTCAGCTTATGGGCGTTTCGTGGGGCGCGCTCGCCGGAGCTTTCCTTGCGCCGTTCCTATACGGGCTTTACAGCAAACGAGTCACCAAAGCCGCGTGCTGGGTCTGCTTTGTGTTCGGTTCGGGCGTAATGATAGCGAATATGCTGTTTCGCTCTGCGTTCCCCGCCGTGCTGCAGTCGCCGATCAACTGCGGCGCGTTCGCCATGATCGCCGGACTCATCATAGTTCCCGTGGTGAGCCTGTTCACGCCAAAGTGCGATAAGATCGCGGTGGACGGTATGTTCGCCTGCTACGATAAGAAAGTCGAAGTTTCGCAGAAGACCTCGCTTATAGATTGAGTTGAATAACAAGAATCGGGGACCGGAAATCCGGTCCCCGAAACTTTTTGTCTGATCATTCAATATAAGGCAGCTTGACTTTACCTTCGAGGAAATCCAGCACCTGCTGTTTGTCTTTGCCTTCGGGCATCACCGCCGGTTGATAGTTGTTCATTTTGCCGGTATAGACGTAGCACGGAATGAATACAGGCGTGACGCTCGCGAGTTTTCCGTCTGTCACTTCGAGATCGAGTTGGAAAATGAGCGTGGCGTTTATGGGATAGTTCTTTCCGCCGTAGCAGAAATTGCCGAGCGAATAGACAATATGCGCGCCATTATAGTACTCGTACGGGCGTAGGACGTGAGGATGCGCGCCCAGCACGCAGTCGGCGCCCGCGTCCACTATGGCATGCACCGCCTTGACCATCCACGATTCAGGCGCGTAGGAATACATTTCGCCGCCGTGGAAATAGACGACCTGATAATCCGAACGCGCGGACGCTTCTTCCACGCTTTCTATGACGTCGTCGGTCTGATACGAACCGTACAGCGTGCAGCAGATCACCGCAACGCGGAAACCGTCTTTGGTGTAATACGATATCCTGCCGTTCACGCCGTAGTTCAATCCGGCGTTTTCGATCGCTTCGATAGTATCGAGATACCCTTGTCTACCGTAATCGTTGGCGTGGTTGTTGGCAAAAGTAACGCCTTCGACGCTGCCGTGTGTGAGGATGCCGGCGTTAGAAGTCGGCCCTCTATACCAGTAGACCTTGGAGCCGGATTTTGGGATCTCGGTCAGTTTCTTATCGGTAAGCACGTTTTCAAGATTGACTACGGTAAAATCGTCCGTGCCGAAATAATCCTTCACTTTTTCAAAGAAATACTCGGGGTCTTTTTCCTTTGCGTAATACTTGAAAGCGTTGGTTGTGTCCCTGTCGCGCTCAGAAGCGAGCATGCAGTCGCCCACGAACGACATCACTACGTGTGTGTCTATGTGGTTTTCTATGCCCGTAACGGGCGTTTCATCGGGGACTTCAAAACTCAGCTTTGCCACGGCGCGCGTCTCTTCGGCGCCGCAGAGCGCACATTTGCGTTTGGATTCGCCCTCCGACGTGAGCGTGGGCTTTACGGTCTCTTCCCACATGCCGTACGTATGCGGGCCGGGTTCGGGCGAAACTTCTTCGTATGAATAGCCGCATTTTTCGCAGGTGTATACCGTTTTGGGGTATTCAAGGCAGGTGCCGGGAACTTCCGCAACGTTATATACGTGCGTATGCGGAAGCTTTTCCATAACGAACTGTTCGGTGTGCCCGCAACGCGAGCAGACGTGTTTGCCTATGCCGGTGTTTTCTTCGGTGGGAGTCACGATGACGGACGTTTCGCCGTATTCGTGTCCCAGCGCCGGGATCGGCTCTTTTTCGGTATGGCCGCAGATATCGCAGGTATAGAGTATATACCCTTCTTCGGTACAGGTAGGATCGTATATCATCCGGCTGTATATGTGTGGCAGCGTTTCGGTGATCTCGCGGCTTTCCTCGCCGCAGACCGTGCAGCGGTAGACGTTGGCGCCGTTTTCGGAACACGTGGCGTTTTCGGTACGAGCAAGCTCATAAATGTGGTCGTGTTCGCCGGGCCCGCACGAAGCGAGCGTATATGCGAGCAGCAGCGCCGTTAACAGCGCGGCCGCCGTTAAGATAATCTTGATTTTCATGGGCTTACCTTTCAGCAAAGTATTTCCTGCCCGGTCATTATATCAAACAACGCGCGAAAAAGCAAGTAATTATGCGAAAAATAACGTTATCGCAACGAAACGTTCATTTTTTCGCATATAAGCTCGTTAAGGCTGCCGCCGATCGCCCATGCAAGGCACACCGAAGCGGCGTCTTTTAATAAGAACGGCAGCGATACGGTGAGGAACGACGTAAGGATATCCGTTCCTGTGATATGCGAAAACCATATCACGCCGGGCAGGTGGCACGCTATCAGCGCCGGCGCGCCGAGTATCAGCGCCATAACGCGTTTTCCTTTCCCGGCGAATATCCCGCATATGAAAGCCATAAAAACAAATCCTATAAGAAATCCGCCGGTATAGCTCGCGAACACGCCGGGGCCGCCTTTGAACCCGGTAAACACCGGGACTCCGATAAGCCCCAGGAAAAGGTATGCGACGACCGAGATCGCGGCGTATTTTTTTCCGAGCGTATATCCGCACAACGCTATGGCGAAAGTCTGCAGCGTAAGCGGAACGCCTGCGGGCATCGGAATGCTTATTTGCGACAGCATGGCGATAACGGCGGTGAACATAGCTGTGAGCGTAAGTATTATTATCTTGTTTTTTCTTTTCATAAGCGCCTCGATTTATTATTGCCATAGCGGATTATAAAACCGTAAGCGGCGAGGAATCTATATTATTATTAAAATTTTAGTTGACAATTCAGAGCAAAAAAAGCGCGGGCAGGTCTTTTCCCTGCCCGCGCTTTACGGAACTATTTATGCTCTGTCTTTTATTTCTTTTACGATCATTTCTGCGAAATCTTCGGCTTTCATAACCTCGGTCGCGGTGCCGTCGCGGCGTCTTACCGCCACGGTGCCGTCTTCCTGCTCTTTGTCGCCGATTACGAGCATATACGGGATCTTCATCAGCTGAGCTTCGCGTATTTTGTAGCCGGTCTTTTCCTGACGCTTGTCGGTTTCGACGCGTATTCCTTTTGATTTGAGCAGCTCTTCGATTCTGTCGGTGTATGCGTTGTTTCTGTCGGTAATAGGTAAAAGTTTGACTTGGACCGGCGCAAGCCATGTCGGGAACTTGCCCATGGTCTCTTCGATCAGATACGCCATGAATCTGTCGAGCGAGCCGAGGATTGCGCGGTGGATCACGACCGGAGTGCGTTCGACGTTATCCTTATCGGTGTAAGTCAGATTGAATTTTGCGGGAAGGCAAAAATCCAGCTGGCAGGTAGAAAGAGTGTATTCGGCGCCTACCGCGGGCTTGACGTTTACGTCAAGTTTAGGGCCGTAGAAAGCGGCTTCGCCTATTTCTTCGGTATATTCGAGTCCGAGCTCATTCATGACGTCGCGAAGGGCGTTTTCAGCGGTGTTCCACATCTCGTCGTCGTCGTGGTACTTGACTTTATCCGCAGGGTCGCGCAGCGAAAGCACGCAGCGGTAATTCGTAATACCGAAATCTTTATAAGTTTCGAATATAAGATCTACAACGCGTGCGAATTCGTCTTTGATCTGTTCGGGCGTTACGAAAAGGTGAGCGTCGTTCTGGCAGAAATGCCTGCCGCGCTCTATCCCTTTGAGCACGCCGGAAGCTTCGTATCTGAAATCGTGCGCGATCTCGCCGATACGTATGGGCAGGTTGCGGTAAGAATGCGGTTGAGAAGCGTAAATACGCATGTGATGCGGGCAATTCATCGGTCTGAGCACGTAAGTCTCGTCGTCTACCTGCATAGCCGGGAACATATTGTCTTTATAATGATCCCAATGACCGGACGTCTTATAAAGCTGTACAGTACCGACGCATGGAGTCAGAACATGCTGGTAACCGAGTTCTATTTCTTTGTCGCGGATATAGTTTTCGAGAATGCGCCATACGGTGTAACCTTTAGGCAGGAACATAGGCATGCCCTTACCCACAAGATCGTCTACCATAAACAGCTGCAACTCTTTGCCGAGCTTGCGGTGGTCGCGTTTTTTCGCCTCTTCCAGACGCGTCAGGTATTCATCGAGTTCCTGTTTGGAAGCAAAAGCGCTGCCGTATATACGGGTCAGCATCTTGTTTTTTTCGCTGCCGCGCCAGTACGCGCCGGCTACCGAAGTGAGTTTGAACGCTTTAACCGCAGAAGTGTAAGTTACGTGAGGGCCGGCGCACAGATCCACGAATTCTCCCTGGCGGTAGAAGGAAAGTTCTTCGCCTTCCGGAATATCGTTGATAAGTTCTATTTTATATGGCTCTTCACGTTCTTCCATAAGCTTTATCGCTTCATTGCGCGGGAGCGTGAACCGTTCGAGCTTGAGGTTTTCTTTAACTATTTTTTTCATTTCCGCTTCCAGCTGTTCAAGCTCGTCGGGAGTGAACGGGTGGTCGCGGTCGAAATCGTAATAGAAACCGTCTTTTATGGAAGGTCCTATTGCGAGTTTTGTTTCCGGAAACAGACGCTTGACTGCCTGCGCGAGTATGTGCGAGCAGGTGTGTCTCAGCGAATTCCTGCCGATTTCTTCTTCAAAGGAATGTTCTTCAATATTTCCTTCGTGCGTGATGATTTTCATGGTTTACCTCCGGTGAATATATGTTTTTTTAATTCAAAATAAAAGCCCTTGAACTTTTTGCATCGAAAAAGCTCAAGGGTGCATTGCGCACGGTCCCACCTTGATTTTTAACTCGTTTCCCTTTTACGCAGGTTCACGGTAATGCTCGTCGCATACGGCTCCGGAGCGGTCTTCGCCGAAAACGCTCTTAAGAAGCTCGCAGCATGACGCTTCTCTCTCTGAAAAGGTGTATATCGGTTACTCTTTCCTTCATAGCTTTGTATTATTATTTACCACAACAAAACGGATTTGTCAAGAGTTTTCTTCTTGACTGTATTATACTGCACGGTCCGGCGTCATGATTGCGCGTTATGGCTTTACAGTTCGATCGCTTTCCAGTCGAAATACTTTTTGAAATCCTCGTAGCATTTGGGACAAACCCACACTTTCGCCGAAGGCTCGAAATACCCGACGTCGCGTTTACGCAGACAGGTATAGCAGAACACGCATTGTGCGGGAACGTAGTCCGTTGTCTCGTATTCGTTCAGCTTCTTGCGGACAAGCGTTTTTTTGACGAGAAAACCCTCCCGCCTGAAGCTCTGCCAGTCTTTGTTCCACGGTTCGCACCAGTCGGCATTTTCGGGCAGCCATCCTTCCGAGTTTTTGCCGGATCCGTCTTTGCCCAAAGAACAACACTTCCTTTTGCAAAATCTGTATGAATAATAGCATACGGTAAGTAAAAAGTCAAGTGCCGTGCGCGCCACGCAGCGGTTTTTCACTTTTGCACTTGACAAATCCGCACGGAGGGTGGTAAAATGCACTCAAGAAAGCATAAGCGAGGCGGTATTATGTTCCCCGGCGGAAAAACAAAAGCATTGACTTTTTCGTACGACGACGGCATAGTTTCGGATAAAAAGCTGGTCAAGATACTTAACGAATATGGAATGAAATGCACGTTCAACTTGAATTCAGGCATTATGACGCACGCCAACAACTGGGATTATATGGGTTTCAGAGCGATGCGTATGAACGTGGACGAAATAGGCGATCTTTACGACGGGCACGAGATAGCGGTCCATTGCCTTACGCATCCCGACCTTACGGCACAGGACGACGACACCGTAAAAAACGAGATACTTGCCGATAAGGCGAACCTTGAAAGGATGTTCGGGCGCACCGTCTGCGGTATGGCTTATCCTATCGGCTATTACGACGACCGCGTAAAAAAACTCGTCGCCGAATGCGGGATAAAGTACTCGCGCACGGTGGAGTCTACGCATTCCTTTGACATTCCCGACGATCTTATATCGTACGGGCCGACATGCCATCACAACGACGAAAAGATCTTTGAACTGGCTGAAGAGTTTATTTCGTTGAAGACCGAAAAGCCGCAGGTATTCTATATCTGGGGACACAGCTACGAATACGACGCGCAGAACAATTGGGACCGTCTTGAAAAGCTTTGCCGGATGCTTGCCGGAAAAGACGATATCTATTATTGCAGCAATGCGCAGGCGCTGCTCGGCGTCTGAACGTACGGAGGTATTATGAAAAGGATCAGTTTGTTTATAGCTTTTATACTTATGGTTTTCCTGTTCTTTACGGCTTGCGGGAATAACGACGGCGACGTTTCCGATCCGGTGTCTGAGGGCATTTCCGAAGACGTGTCTGCGGTACCTGTTACGGTCGAGGTCAAAGCGCACGGCATAAAGCTCGCCGTGCCTCAGGATTATGCCGTCACTCAGGGAGAAACGGTCATGATCGTAACGCCCGAAGGCAAGGATAACATCACCGTGGTTTCCGCCGCGGGGTCGCTCGACGATTTCACGCAGAAGAATATGACCGCCGCTTTGCAGACCGAATTTGATTTTGAATTTTTTTCAAGTTACGAAAAAACGGAAGTCAACGGCTTAAAAGCGATAGCTTACACTTTTGAACCCGAGATCGACGGCGTGACACTGTATATAAAACAGCTCAACGTTCAGGCGGGAGAAAACGTCGTTACCGTCACTTACTGTCTCACCGACATTTCAGGCAAAGAAGAGTTCGAAAGCATATTGCAGACAGTCGCTTTGGAATAAAACGGATCGCACCGCGCAAAGCGGTGCGATTTCTTTTATATCACGTTTGTAAGGCGCAGGTATTCTAAAAGCGCGGTTCTTTCGTTGGGAACTTTTTCGTCGACGACGGCGTCGAGCGCCTTTTCGAGCGCGGCGCCGATATCCGTTTCTTTTACGCCGGACGAATAAAGGTCGCCGCCTTTTAGCGCGAGCTGCCCCAGCGTATAACATTCGCCGGACGAAGTCGTTTCTTCGGCTATGGCGCGCAGCCGGTCAAGAAACGCCGAACGTTTTGCGTTATCGATATCCGCCTGTGCCATCATATCCGCGCGTTTCATATCTATAAGACGCAGAAACTGTTTGCGACCTAGCATGCGCATCCATTTTTTTACGCTGTTTTTGTTCGGTTCTATTATCGCGTCGTGGTATTTTATGAGCTCCGCGGCGCTTTCTTTGAGCGCGCGGGGAAACCTGAGCCGTGTATACACGGCTTTTGCGGTTTCGGAGCTCTTTTCAGCGTGTCCGGAACAATGTCCCACCCCGTCGGAGCCGAGCACAAAGCACGCCGGCTTTTCGATGTCGTGCAGCAGGAGCGCAGCAGTAACGGCGTCGTCGCCGCCGCTGTAGTTTGCCACCGCATGGATTATATGTCCGTAAACGTCGTAGCGGTGATAGCGGTTATGCTGTTCGAAACCGACGCAAGGCGCAAGTTCGGGGATTATTTCGGTGATCACGTCACGGTATTCCTCGAGCACCGCGTACGCGTTTTTGCCTCCGCAGGTTTTGAGCAGTTCGTCGCGTATCCTTTCTTTGGCTATATTCTCAAGCAGATGTTTCAAATCATGGATCGCGTCCGCCGTACCGCGTTCTATACTGAAACCCAGGACGGAAGCGAATCTGAGCGCGCGCATAATGCGCAGAGCGTCTTCGCAAAAACGGCGCTCTGGACTGCCAACGCAGGCGATTACGCCTTTCTTTATATCTTCCCTGCCGCCGAACGGATCGACGAGACCTTCACGCGCGTTATACGCCATCGCGTTCACGGTGAAGTCCCGTCTCGAAAGATCCGTGCGGATATCGGAAACGAATTCCACGCTTTCGGGTCGTCGGTTGTCTTTGTATACGCCGTCTACTCTGAAAGTGGTGACTTCGTACAAGCCGTCTTCGGCCCTGACCGTGACCGTTCCGTGCTTGACGCCCGTTTTGATAACCGAGTTTTCGCCGAAACAGTTGATTATCTGCCCGGGAAGCGCCGACGTGCAGATATCCCAGTCGTTAGGCGCAGCATTCATCAGAGCGTCTCTTACGCATCCGCCGACTGTATACGCGCAGTGACCTTCGGATTCAAGTTTGTTTATGATTTCCGCCGCGCCGCGCGGCATCACCCTCATAAGATCCATTGGCGTTGTCCTTTCTTTTGAACATAATACCATATATTTGTCTTTTATTCAATGTCTTTTTGTAAACAAACCGATCACAGTGCCGTTCTGATACAATATATGGTAGAAATAACAACGCCGGAACGCAAATTATTGCAAAATTCGGCAAAATATCAGTACGATAAATCTTGACATCCGCCGAGCCGTTATGTTATAATCTAATCGTTAATTCAATCAAGTCCTTTCAACTGACGGTTTCCCCGATTTTTTTCGGGCAAGTGGAGCACCACGCGGGACAAAGGATCTTAAAAAAGCCGACCGTCTGGGCACATTTACCTGCATAAAGTAAGTGCGCCCTTTTTACGTTCAATAAAAACAAGGAGCGGTAATTATGAAAAAAGTCGCGATCATTATGGGCAGCGACAGCGATATGCCCATACTCAGGAAGACCAAACGCACTCTCGACGAGTTCGGCGTCGTCTGCGAAACTCACGTATATTCCGCGCACCGTACGCCGGACGAGGCGTCTTCGTTCGCCCGTTCTGCCGCGGCGAACGGATTCGGCGTGATAATCGCCGCAGCGGGGATGGCGGCGCATCTTGCCGGCGCCATAGCAGCCAATACCATTCTTCCAGTCATCGGCATACCCTGCAGCTCAAATAATTCAGAAGGCATTGACGCTTTGCTTTCCACGGTCCAGATGCCGTCCGGGATCCCGGTGGCGACCGTTGCGATAAACGGAGGTGTCAATGCCGCTTTGCTTGCTGTGCAGATCCTTGCGCTCGGCGATGAAACGCTTGCGCGTAAGCTCGCCGAAAAACGCGAATCCGACAGAGCTAAAGTGCTCGCCAAAGACGCTGAAGTCGAACAGAAGATCAATGAATGACAATTACTGTAAAGGAGTATAAAATGAAACTGATTTACACCGGAAAAACCAAAAACGTCTACTCTCTCGAGAACGGAAACTATCTGCTGAAATTCAAGGATGATTGCACCGGAAAGGACGGCGTGTTCGACCCCGGCGAAAACTCGGTCGGACTTACCATAGAAGGCGTGGGCGACGTCAACTTGCGCATGTCGGTCTATTTCTTTGAAAAAGTGAACGCTGCGGGCATAAAGACCCATTTTGTGAGCGCCGACCTCAAAAACACGACTATGGAAGTGCTCCCCGCTAAGGTGTTCGGCAAAGGGCTGGAAGTTATCTGCCGCGAAAAGGCCGTGGGCAGCTTTTTCCGCCGTTACGGTGAATACATCGAAGAAGGCGCCGACCTTGATTTTTATGTTGAAATGACTTTCAAAAACGACGCCAAAGGCGATCCGCTCGTCACCAAGGACGGACTTATCGCGTTGGGGGTGATGTCTGCCAAGCAGTATGACGACATAAAGGACATGACCAAGAAGATCACCAAGATCGTTTCCGACGATATGAAAGCGAAAGGCCTTGTGCTTTACGACATAAAATTCGAATTCGGTTACGCCCCCGACGGAAGCGTTATGCTCATCGACGAGATAGCTTCCGGCAATATGAGGGTTTATAAGGACGGAAAGTATATCGATCCCATGACGCTTTCCGAACTGTTCTTTGCGAAATAAAAGATAAGGCGGTCGACCAATGGGCGGTTATTTCGGAGCTACTTTAAAAACACAGTGCATTGCAGACGTGTTTTTCGGGACAGATTATCATTCGCATCTCGGCACGCGCCGCGGCGGGATGGCGGCGTACGACGGAACTATAGGGCTGCAGCGGGCTATCCATAATATTGAAAACTCGCCGTTCCGCACCAAGTTCGAAAACATTTTCAACGAAATGAAAGGCACTTCCGCAATCGGCTGCATAAGCGATTCGGATCCTCAGCCCATGCTGATACGTTCGCATCTGGGAACATATGCGATCTGTATGGTGGGGATCATAAATAACATACCCGAGCTGCTCGAACTCTGCTTCGAGCGTTTCGGATGCCATTTCGACGCGATGACCGGCGGCAACGTGAATTCGGTCGAGCTCGCGGCGGCGCTTATAAACAGCAAGACGGATTTTGCCGAAGGCATACGTTACGCACAGCAGATGATCAAAGGTACCGCCGCAATAGTGATATTGCGCGACGACGGAAGCATAATCGCCGCGCGCGATTTTTACGGTCGGCTTCCGATACATATTGGTAAAAAAGAAGAGGGTTACTGCGTTTCATTCGAATCGTTCGCATACCGCAAGCTCGGTTACGAAGACGACGGAGAGCTGGGTCCCGGCGAGATCTCCGTACTTACTCCCTATTCCCGTACGCAGCTCACGGCTCCGCAAAAGGAAATGCGCATCTGCTCTTTCTTGTGGTCTTATTACGGTTATCCGACTTCGGATTACGAAGGCGTGAACGTCGAAGCCATGCGCTGCCGAAACGGCGAGATCATGGCCGATAACGACAATGAACTGAACGGCGAGATAGCGCTCGATTACGTTTGCGGAGTGCCCGATTCGGGGACGCCGCACGCAATCGGCTACGCCAACCGCAGCCATTTTCCGTTTGCGCGGGCGTTTATCAAATACACGCCAACCTGGCCGCGTAGCTTTCTGCCTTCCAGCCAGCAGGAACGCGACAAGGTCGCAAAGATGAAACAGGTCCCCGTACGTGATTTTATAGACGGAAAGCGTCTTTTGTTCGTGGACGATTCCATAGTGCGCGGCACTCAGCTTAGAGAGACCGTTGAATTCCTTTACGAAAACGGCGCAAAAGAGGTGCATATGCGTTCCGCCTGCCCTCCTATCATGTACGGCTGCAAATTCCTGAATTTTACCCGTGCAACGAGCGACCTTGAACTTATCACGCGGCGTGTGATAATCGAGCTCGAAGGCGAGCAGGGTTTCGACCATCTTGACGAATACAGCGATCCTTCGAGCGAAAGGGGCAGAAAAATGCGCCGCGCCATATGCGAAAAATTCCACTTTGCCTCGCTCGAATTCCAGTCGCTCGAAGGGATAAAAAAAGCGATAGGCATAGACGGCTGCAAGCTTTGCACATACTGCTGGAACGGAAAGGAATGATTCTAATGAACGAGATTTCGAGATCTGAAAGCTATGCCGGCGCGGGCGTTGATATAACAGCCGGCTACCGCGCCGTAGAGCTTATGAAAAAGCACATAGCTTCTACCGTGACGCCAGGAGTATGTTCCGACGTAGGCGGTTTCGGCGGTCTTTTCCGACTCGATCTAAACGGGATATCAAAACCGATACTCGTGAGCGGGACTGACGGCGTTGGCACCAAGCTCAAGCTTGCTTTCATAGCGGACAAGCACGATACCGTTGGCATTGACTGCGTGGCGATGTGCGTGAACGACGTCATATGCTGCGGTGCGAAACCGCTGTTTTTCCTCGATTATATTGCCTGCGGCAAGAACGTCCCCGAGCGCATAGCCGACATAGTCAAAGGCGTCTGCGACGGCTGCGTTCAGGCGGGCGCGGCGCTCATAGGCGGCGAGACCGCTGAAATGCCGGGATTCTACCCGGAAAACGAGTACGACCTTGCGGGTTACTGCACCGGCATTGTCGACGAAGACAAAGTCATAGACAACAAGACGATGCGGGAAGGCGACGTCATAATAGCGCTTCCCTCCTCCGGCGTTCATTCCAACGGCTTTTCTCTGGTAAGAAAAGTGTTCGACGCAGAACACGCGGACCTTTCAAAGCCGGCAGCGCGTTTGGGCGGCAGGTCGGTGCTCGAAACGCTGCTCGTTCCCACTAAGATCTACGTAAAGCCCGTGCTTGCGCTTACGGAAAAGATCAGAGTCAAAGGCATATCGCATATCACTGGCGGCGGCTTTTACGAAAACATACCGCGCTCCATCCCTTCGGGGCTTTGCGCCGCGATATACAAAAGCGCGGTGAAAGTACCCGAGATATTCAAACTGATTCAGGAGACCGGCAATATCCCCGAACGCGACATGTTCAACACGTTCAATATGGGCGTGGGTATGAGTATTGTCGTCGCCGAAGAAGACGCCGACGCGGCGCTGAGGATACTCGGATCCTGCGGTGAAAACGCATATGTCATAGGAAGAATAAAAATAGCGGAAGAAAGGATAGTATTATGCTGATATTCAAAAGGATAATGAGCGGATTTGCTTCCGGCGTTCTTATCGGTATAGGCGGCACTGTTTATCTTTTATGCGAAAACAAGGTGGTCGGAGCCGTATTTTTCAGCGTGGCGCTGCTTTGTATCTGCTATAAAGAGTTTTCGCTCTTTACCGGCAAGGTCGGGTATCTGGCGCACAGCAGGACGAGAAAAGATCTTTCGGTGCTGTTTTGCGGTCTGCTCGGCAATTTCGCCGGCGCGTCGTTTACCGCCTTTTTCATAAGTTTCGCATACCGCGGCGCAAAACTTTACGATCCCGCCGCCGCGCTCGCAAGAGCCAAGCTCGAGCAGACGATACCCGAAACGTTAATTCGCGCCTTTATGTGCGGGATCCTTATGTATATGGCGGTCAGCATTTTCAAAAGCAAAAAGACGCCGCTTGGAATCCTGTTCTGCATCCCGGTATTCATACTGAGCGGATTCGAACACAGCATAGCGGACATTTTCTATTTGACCGCGGGGTTTGGATCACACGAACCCTATTTATACAAAGCGCTGCTGTTCGTGCTCCTTGCGATCATCGGCAACGCCGTGGGAGCGATAGCCATTGCTTTGCTGGACAAAACGAAAGAAGAACCCGAAAAGCCGAAAGAGGCAGCGAATGAAGAATAAGGTCGGAATAGCCGTGCTCGTTTCCGGCGGCGGCACAAATCTTCAGGCGCTTATAGACGCGCAAAACTCCGGAGATATAATCAGCGGAAGAATAGTTTGCGTGATTTCTTCCAAGCCGGGCGTTTACGCGCTCGAGCGGGCCGAAAAAGCCGGTATACCTCATTACGCATTAGACCGAAAAGCGCTCGGTCAGCAGGCGTTCGAAGCCGAAACGGCGCGCATTATCGCAAACAGCGGAGCGCGTCTCATAGTGCTCGCAGGGTTCCTTTCTATCCTTTCTGCAGGTTTTATAAATAACTTCCCCGGCAGGATAATAAACGTACACCCGGCACTCATACCTTCGTTCTGCGGCAAAGGGATGTACGGACTGAGGGTACATGAAGCGGCGCTCGAATACGGCGTAAAAGTCACCGGAGCCACCGTCCATTACGTCAACGAGATCCCCGACGGCGGCGAGATCATAATGCAGAAAGCCGTAAATATTCGCGACGGCGACACTCCCGAAAAACTGCAGAAACGCGTTATGAAACAGGCCGAATGGAAAATACTGCCCGCGTCCGCCGAAAAGGTGTGCGCGGAAATACTGAAAAGCGAGGTAAAGTAAAATGGCAAAGTATGATCTTAAAAAGCTCCTTTCCGATAATCCGTATCCCGGGCGCGGGATAATCATCGGCGCTTCCGCCGATGGCAAAAACGCTGTGATCGCGTATTTTATAATGGGCCGCAGCGTAAACAGTCGCAACCGCGTTTTTGAAACTTTCGACGGCGGTATGCGTACAAAGGCGTTCGACGAATCAAAAGTCGTCGATCCCTCGCTTATCATCTATAATCCCTATCTCGCTTTGCCCGGGATCGATATCATCACCAACGGAGACCAGACGAACACGATATACGATTTTATTAAAGCCCGTCCCGAAGATACCTGCGCTTTTTCAAAAGCGCTCGCCGCCCGTGAATTTGAGCCGGACGCTCCAAACTATACGCCGCGTATTTCCGGTATCGCAAGATACGATATGGAAAACAAAAAGTTCGATTATTCGCTTTCGATACTCAAAAGCAACGGCACGCCGGACGTTTGCAACCGCTTTACGTTCGATTATACGCCGGTCGCAGGCGTAGGTCACTTCATCCATACGTATAAAGGCGACGGCAGTCCTCTTCCCTCGTTCGAAGGCGAGCCGGAGGAAGTCGCGCTTCCGGAGACAGCAAAAGAGTTTGCGGATCTGATCTGGGAAAACCTCAACCCGGATAACAAAGTTTCGCTGTTTGTGCGCGCCGTGGATCTGACCACGCCGAACAAATCGTGTGAATTCATATATAACAAAAACAAATAAGGAGCGTTACGAAAATGAAAGAATTTGAACTCAAATACGGATGCAACCCTAACCAGAAGCCCGCGAAGATATTTATGCACGACGGCGGCGATCTTCCGATTGAGATACTTTCGGGACGCCCCGGATATATCAATTTCCTCGACGCTTTCAACTCCTGGCAGCTTGTAAAGGAGCTAAAAGAGGCCCTCGGTATGCCGGCGGCGACCTCTTTCAAGCACGTCAGCCCGACCTCTGCAGCGGTAGGTATCAAACTTTCGGACAAGCTTAAAAAAGCGGTGTTCGAAGACGATATCGCCGGACTCGACGACTCCCCTCTCGCCTGCGCTTACGCGCGCGCCCGCGGCACCGACAGGATGTGCTCGTTTGGCGACTGGGTCGCGCTTTCGGACGTTTGCGACGTAACCACAGCCACTATGATAAAGCGCGAGGTCTCAGACGGCATTATTGCTCCGGGTTACGAACCCGAAGCGCTTGAGATACTTAAAACAAAACGCAAAGGCAATTACAACATAGTTAGAATAGATCCCTCATACGTGCCCGATCCCGTGGAGCACAAACAGGTATTCGGCGTCACTTTCGAGCAAGGCCGGAACAATTTCAGGATCGACCGCGAATTGCTCAAAAACGTCGTGACTGCAAACAAGGAACTGCCCGAGTCGGCTGTCCGCGATCTTATCGTTTCGCTTATCACGCTCAAATACACGCAGTCAAATTCGGTATGCTACGCGGTCGACGGTCAGGCGATCGGCGTCGGCGCCGGTCAGCAGTCTCGCATACACTGCACCCGTCTCGCAGGCACCAAAGCCGATACCTGGTTCCTGAGGCAGCACGAAAAAGTGCTTGCTCTTCCCTTCCGCGAAGATATAGGCAGGCCCGACAGAGATAACGTGATAGACGGTTACATAAACAAAAACGAAGAAGACGTCTGCGCCGACGGCGTATGGCAGCGTTATTTCACCCGTCGCCCCGAGCCTTTCACCGCCGAAGAGATGCGCGCGTATCTCGATACGGTCGACGGCGTTTCGCTCGGTTCCGACGCGTTCTTCCCCTTCTTCGACAATATCGAGCGCGCACATAAAAGCGGCGTGAAATACATCGCCGAGCCGGGCGGTTCGATACGCGACGATCTCGTTATAGAATGCTGCGACAAATACGGCATGGCAATGGCGTTCACCGGAATGAGACTGTTCCATCATTGATACACTTGATGTTTTGAGGTAAAAAATGAAGATACTCGTAGTCGGCGGCGGCGGTCGCGAACACGCCATAATAAAAAAACTCAAAGAAAATCCCAAAGCGGAAAAGATATATGCGCTTCCCGGCAACGGGGGGATCGCGCGCGACGCCGAATGCGTGAACATAGGCGCAAAGGATATTGATTCCATTGTGACTTTCGCTTATGAAAATCGCATAGATTACGCCGTGGTGGCTCCGGACGATCCGCTCGTCCTGGGGTGCGTCGACGCGCTGGAAGCGCACGGCATACCGTGTTTCGGTCCGCGCGCGAACGC
The DNA here is from genome assembly GCA_017429165.1 of Clostridia bacterium. Taxonomy (GTDB): domain Bacteria; phylum Bacillota; class Clostridia; order Oscillospirales; family CAG-382; genus UBA1206. Next base: position 113,719 of record JAFRPL010000036.1, on the reverse strand, counting down.
CGCGATAATCGAAGGCAGCAAGGTGTTTTCCAAAAACCTCATGAAAAAATACGGCATCCCCACCGCCGCGTACGAGGTGTTCGATTCGGTAGATCCGGCGCTTGCCTATTTGGAAAACGCACCCATACCCGCGGTCATAAAGGCGGACGGACTTGCGCTTGGCAAAGGCGTTATAATCGCGCAGACGCGCGAAGAAGCGTACGACGCCGTGCGCACCATAATGAGCGAACGCAAATTCGGCGCCAGCGGCGACAGAATAGTTATAGAAGAATTCCTCGAAGGTCCGGAAGTTTCGGTGCTTGCTTTTACGGACGGAAATACCGTAGTACCGATGGTTTCATCGATGGATCACAAGCGCGCGCTCGACTGCGACAAAGGTCTGAACACCGGCGGCATGGGTACAATAGCGCCCAATCCGTTTTACACCCGCGATATCGCCAGGCGCTGCCGCGACGAGATATTCATCCCCACGGTCAAAGCGATGAACGCCGAAGGCAGAACGTTCAAAGGATGTTTGTATTTCGGGCTGATGATCACAAACGACGGTCCGAAAGTCATTGAATACAACTGCCGTTTCGGCGACCCCGAAACGCAGGTCGTACTTCCGCTCATGAAGAGCGATCTGCTGGATACCATGATTGCCGTCACTCAGGGGCGGCTTGCCGAAACAAGCGTAGAATTTTACGACAAATGTGCCGCCTGTGTGATAATGGCGTCGCAGGGTTACCCGGAGCATTACGAAAAGGGGTACGAGATAACTATCCCCGAAGACGAAGCGGAGCACGTATACGTCGCCGGAGCCGCGCTCAAAGACGGCGCTCTCGTCAATTCCGGCGGGCGCGTGCTCGGCGTCACGCGGACCGCGCCTACTCTTAAAGAGGCGCTTGAGCTCGCGTACGGTTCGGTGAGGCGCATTCATTTTGCAAACGCTTATTACAGAAAAGACATAGGCAAAAAAGCACTTGAAGCAGGAGATAAGGAATAAATGGTTTACAGAGTTTTTTCCGAAAAGAAAAAAGACCTTGCCGTTGAAGCGAAGGCGCTGCTCAACGACGCGCGCGGTATACTTGGCGTGAACGGGCTTACCGACATTCGCATAATCAACCGCTACGATGCCGAAAACATTGACGGAGCGCTGTTTGAATACGCCAAGACCGCGGTGTTTTCGGAACCTCAGCTCGACATAGTTTGCGACGAGCCGGATCTCAGCGGCGCGTACGTTTTCGCCGTTGAATTCCTGCCGGGTCAGTTCGACCAGCGCGCAGATTCCGCTTCGCAGTGCATTCAGATAATATCGCAGGGCGAACGCCCCATCGTGCGTTCCGCAAAGGTATACGCTCTGTACGGCGAACTTTCGGAAAAAGATATAGCCGAAATCAAAAAATACGTCATAAACCCTGTGGAATCGCGCGAGGCGTCGCTTGAAAAGCCGCAGACGCTGAAAATAGCATACGATATCCCCACCGAGGTCAAGACGCTCGAAGGATTCACTTCGCTCGATAAAGCGGGGCTTGAAGGATTTATAAAAGAATACGGACTTGCGATGGATGAAGGCGACGCCGAGTTCTGCCGCGACTATTTCAGAAAAGAAGGCAGAGATCCAACCATTACGGAAATCCGTTTGATCGACACGTACTGGTCGGATCATTGCCGCCACACTACTTTCGGCACGCATATCGACAGCGCGCAAATTGATTCCCCCGAAGTGAAAAACGCTTACGCGCGCTACCTTGAAACGCGCGATGAGCTCGGCAGATCCGGAAAACCGGTCTGCCTTATGGATATAGCCACCATAGCCGCGAAATACCTGAAAAAACAGGGGCTTTTGCAAAAGCTTGACGAATCCGAAGAGATAAACGCCTGCACGGTGAAGATAAACGTCGAGATCGACGGCAAGGACGAAGACTGGCTTTTGCTTTTCAAAAACGAAACGCATAACCACCCTACCGAGATCGAACCTTTCGGCGGCGCGGCGACCTGCATAGGCGGAGCCATACGCGACCCGCTTTCGGGCAGAGCCTACGTTTACGGCGCTATGCGCGTCACCGGTGCGGCTGATCCTCTGGTCCCCGTTTCGCAGACGATCAAAGGTAAACTCCCCCAGCGCAAGATAGTCACTACGGCAGCCGCCGGTTATTCCTCGTACGGCAATCAGATAGGCCTCGCGACCGGAATCGTCGACGAGATTTACCATCCCGGCTACGCTGCAAAGCGTATGGAGATAGGCGCGGTGATAGCTGCCGCTCCGCAAAAAAACGTCAGGCGCGAGCGCCCCATACCCGGCGATATCGTTGTGCTTCTGGGCGGCGATACCGGCCGTGACGGATGCGGCGGCGCCACGGGATCTTCAAAATCGCACACCGTTTCTTCGCTCGAAACCTGCGGAGCCGAGGTCCAGAAAGGCAACGCGCCCGAAGAAAGAAAGCTCCAGCGCCTGTTCCGCTGCGGCGAAGCGTCGCGGCTTATAAAACGCTGCAACGATTTCGGCGCCGGCGGCGTTTCGGTGGCGATCGGCGAACTCGCCGACGGTCTTGATATCGACCTGAACGCCGTCCCCAAAAAATATGAAGGGCTGGACGGCACAGAACTTGCGATAAGCGAATCGCAGGAACGTATGGCTGTTGTAGTGGCAAAAGAAGATCTCGCTCGTTTTCTTGAACTTGCCGAGGCCGAGAATTTGAAAGCCACGCCCGTGGCGCGCGTCACCGACACGAACCGCCTCGTTATGTATTGGAACGGAAAGGTCATCGTCGACATAAGCCGCGATTTTCTAAATTCCAACGGCGCGGAAAAGCACGTGAACGTGCGCGTTTCGGGATCTGCGCTTGAAAAACGTGTTCCCGACGGCAGTTTTGCCGAGAATTTCAAAAAGCTAGCTTCCGACCTCAATATATGTTCAAAACGCGGGCTTTCCGAACGTTTCGATTCTACGATCGGCGCAGGCACCGTGCTTATGCCTTTCGGCGGAAGATACCAGCAAACGCCGATCCAGGCGATGGTGCAGAAGATATCCGTGGAAAACGGACATACCGACGACTGTTCGTATATGGCGTGGGGTTACGATCCGTACGTCACCGAACAGAGCCCCTATCACGGCGCATATCTCGCCGTGGTCCATTCGGTCTGCAAGCTTATAGCGAGTGGCGCTGAATTCAAAGATGTTTACCTCACGTTCCAGGAATATTTCGAGCGGCTGGGCAAGGACCCCGACCGCTGGGGAAAACCGTTTGCGGCGCTGCTCGGCGCATATGAAGCGCAGCTCGATATGGGTATAGGCGCCATCGGCGGCAAGGATTCCATGAGCGGTTCATTCGAAAATATCCACGTTCCGCCCACGCTCGTCTCGTTTGCCGTCACCACAGGAAAAGCGAGCGAGACCGTGTCGCCGGAATTCAAATCCGCCGGCAACAAACTGTATATTATTTCACCTGAATTCAAAGAAAACGGTATCCCCGACGCGGTTTCGCTCAAAGCCGTTTTCAAGCGGATAACTTCTCTGCTAAGGAGCGGAAAAGCAGTTTCGTGCTACGCTCTCGGAGGCGGCGGTATCGCCGAAGCGGTGATGAAATGCTGTTTCGGCAACGGCTGGGGTTTCGAATTCGACAAAGCAATGAATGTGAGCGGATTGTTTGAAAAAAGATACGGTTCTTTCATTGTGGAATGCGTTTCCGCGCCTGATTGCGGCACATTCCTTGGGACCGTGACCGAACGCCGCGAATTCATCTGTGGCGGAGATCGTGTCTCTTTGGGCGAAATATACGAAATATACGACAAAAAACTCGAATCTGTTTATCCACGCACTATTGAAAAAACATACGGCAGGGTGTATAATATACAATATACATCCAAACGTTACAAAGCGCCGGCGGTCAAGTGCGCCAAACCGGTCGTGCTTATCCCCGCGTTCCCCGGCACCAACTGCGAATACGACACCGCCAAAGTCATTCGCGACGCCGGCGGCGATCCGCGGATCATGGTGATACGCAATCTCGACGCTTCCGCCATCAAAGAAAGCACCGCGGCATTCGCCGAAGCTCTGAAGAGCGCTAACATGGTATTCATACCCGGCGGGTTTTCCGGCGGCGACGAACCCGAAGGCAGCGGAAAATTCATCACGGCTTTCTTCAGGAACGCGCTTATAAAAGAAAGACTCACCGAGCTTCTTGAAAAACGCGACGGTCTTATGTGCGGCATTTGCAACGGTTTTCAGGCGCTTATAAAGCTCGGGCTCGTTCCCTACGGCAGGATCATCGATACCGACGATTCGTGCCCCACGCTGACTTTCAATACGATAGCAAGGCACCAGTCGATGATAGTCCGTACGCGTATCGCTTCTAACAAATCGCCGTGGCTTTCCAAAACCAAAGTGGGCGATATCTACAGCGTGCCTATATCGCACGGCGAAGGCAGGTTCCTCGCGAGCGACGAGCTTATCGCCAAACTTGCCGAAAACGGTCAGATCGCCACGCAGTACGTCGACCTTGACGGAAACGCCACTTACGATATCGAATATAATCCCAACGGCTCGTGTTTTGCCATCGAAGGCATAACTTCACCCGACGGCAGGATTTTCGGCAAAATGGGGCATTGTGAGCGCGTAGGGAGCAATCTGTACAAGAACGTGTACGGCGATTACGATATAAAGATGTTTGAAGCTGCCATAGATTATTTCAAATAAAATCAGGAAGGAACACGACATGAACTTTTTTGACGAACTCGTAAAATACGACCCCGCGGTCGCTGACGCTTGCCGGCTCGAGCTCGAACGCCAGCAGCACAATATCGAGCTTATCGCTTCGGAAAACATCGTTTCCAAAGCGGTGCTGCTTGCCGCGGGCGGCGTACTCACCAACAAATATGCCGAAGGGTATCCTTCCAAACGCTATTACGGCGGCTGCCAGTGCGTCGATATCGTAGAAGAGATCGCTCGAGAAAGAGCCCGGAAACTGTTCGGAGCGGAATACGCGAACGTTCAGCCGCACAGCGGCGCCAATGCCAACCTTGCCGCTTTCTTTGCTTTTCTCAATCCGGGCGACACCGCAATGGGCATGAACCTTCAGCAGGGCGGACATCTTTCGCACGGGTCGCCGGTGAATATTTCGGGCATGTACTTCAACGTCGTGCCTTACGGCGTGGATGACGACGGATTCCTTGATTATGACGAACTGCGCAACAAGGCGCTCGAATGCAGACCGAAGCTTATCTGCGTCGGCGCGAGCGCTTATTCGCGAATCATCGATTTCAAACGCTGCCGCGAAATTGCGGACGAAGTCGGCGCGTATCTTATGGTGGATATGGCACATATTGCCGGCCTCGTCGCTGCGGGACTTCATCCTTCGCCGGTTCCCTATGCGGATATCGTCACCTCTACAACGCATAAAACGCTTCGCGGTCCGCGCGGCGGCTTGATCTTGTGCAAAGAAAAATACGCAAAACAGGTAGATAAGGCGATCTTCCCGGGAACACAGGGCGGTCCGCTGATGCACATAATTGCCGCAAAAGCGGTCGCGTTCGGCGAAGCGCTTACAGAAGAATTCAAGGATTATCAGAAACAGATAGTCAATAATGCCGCTTGCCTGGCGAATGAACTGCTGTCGCGCGGCGTCAAGCTCGTTTCCGGCGGTACCGACAACCACCTTATGAACATAAACCTCATAGGGACAGGCGTTACCGGCAAAGAGCTCGAGAATAGGTTAGATGAGGTAAATATCACCGCAAACAAAAACACCGTTCCCAACGACCCGCAGAGCCCGTTCATTACAAGCGGCCTTCGCATAGGCACCCCGGCGGTCACCACGCGCGGGTTCAGAGAAAACGAAATGAAACTCATCGCCGGCTGGCTCGCAGACGCGATAAAGGATTTTGAGTCCAACGCACAGCGCATTAAATCCGAAGTCGCTTCCCTTTGCGCGAAATTCCCGATTTACGCGGAATGATCAATATAAACAAAAAAATTAAGGAGTTGTAACAATGGCTTATCTTACTGATATCGAGATCGCTCAGGCTTGTAAAATGAGACCGATCTCCGAAATCGCCGCTATTGCGCATATCGACGAAAAGTATATTGAACACTACGGCAGGTACAAAGCAAAGGTGGATCTTTCGCTTTTGAAAGAGACTGAAAAAAAAGACGGTAAGCTTATCCTTGTTACCGCCATTACGCCTACTCCTGCAGGCGAAGGAAAGACCACTACTACCATAGGACTTGCCGACGGTCTTAAACGCATCGGCAAAGACGTGACCGTGGCGCTTCGCGAACCGTCGCTCGGACCCGTATTCGGCATAAAGGGCGGCGCCGCCGGCGGCGGATACGCTCAGGTCGTGCCTATGGAAGACATAAACCTTCATTTCACCGGCGATTTCCACGCCATAGGCGCGGCGAACAACCTGCTCGCCGCAATGCTCGACAACCATATTCAGCAAGGCAACGCTCTTCGCATAGACGTACGCAACATCACCTGGAAGCGCTGCGTGGATATGAACGACAGACAGCTGCGTTTTATAGTCGACGGGCTCGGCGGCAAAGCCAACGGCGTCCCGCGCGAAGACGGATTCGATATAACAGTAGCTTCCGAGATTATGGCGGTGCTTTGTCTGTCTTCTTCGATAACAGATCTTAAAGAACGGCTCTCGCGTATAATAGTCGGTTACGATTACGACGGCAACCCCGTCACCTGCGGACAGCTCAAAGCTGCGGGCGCGATGACCGCGCTTCTCAAAGACGCGCTCAAACCCAATCTGGTACAGACGCTCGAAGGTACTCCCGCGTTCGTCCACGGCGGTCCGTTCGCCAATATCGCTCACGGGTGCAATTCCGTTATGGCTACCAAAATGGCGCTCAAGCTCGGCGATTATACCGTTACGGAAGCCGGATTCGGCGCTGATCTGGGCGCTGAAAAGTTCCTTGACATAAAATGCCGTATGGCGGGGCTCACACCCGACGCGGTCGTTATCGTCGCTACGGTGCGCGCGCTCAAGATGCACGGCGGTCTTGCAAAGACGGAACTTGCCACAGAAGACCTCGCCGCGCTCGAAAAAGGCGTACCCAATCTGCTCAGGCACGTTTCCAATATCAAAAACGTTTACGGTCTTCCCTGCGTGGTAGCTGTCAACCGCTTCCCCACGGATACCGATAACGAGGTCGAATTCATTATTAAAAAATGCCGCGAACTCGGCGTCAACACCGTGCTTTCCACCGTTTGGGCGGAAGGAGGCAAGGGCGGCGAAGACCTGGCTGAAGAAGTCGTGCGCCTGTGTGAAGAAGAAAAGGGCGATTTCAGATTCTCGTACGAACTCGATTCCTCCATCGCCGAAAAGATCGAAGCCGTTACGAAGAAAGTGTACGGCGGCAAAGGAGTGAATATCCTGCCCGCCGCGAAGAAACAGATCGAAAAGCTCGAATCGCTCGGTTACGGTTCTCTGCCTGTATGCATTGCAAAGACACAGTACAGCTTTTCCGACGATCCCAAGCTCCTCGGCGCCCCCGATGATTTTGAGGTTACGGTCAAGAACGTCAAGATTTCCGCCGGCGCGGGCTTCGTCGTGGTGCTCACCGGCGATATAATGACTATGCCCGGGCTTCCCAAATCTCCCGCCGCGGAACGTATCGACGTTGATGAAAACGGCAGGATAAGCGGTTTGTTCTGATACTTTTTGTCATTAAAAGTTTTTAAAAGAGGTAACGAAAATGTCTGAAAACAGAAGACCTGAAACTATGCAAAGGATCAACACAAAAGAACTCGCCGACGCGTTCATAGCCGAACAGATCGCAGCGCTGCAAGCTCAGATCGGCGATAAGAAAGTGCTGCTCGCGCTTTCCGGCGGCGTGGATTCGTCGGTAGTCGCGGCGCTGCTTATCAAAGCTATCGGCAAAAACCTGGTATGCGTTCACGTAAACCACGGTCTGCTCCGCAAGGGCGAACCCGAGCAGGTCATAAAAGTGTTCCGCCACGAGATGAACGCCAATCTCGTATATGTCGATGCGGTCGACAGATTCCTCGACAAGCTAGCCGGCGTCGCAGAACCCGAGCAAAAACGCAAGATCATAGGCGCGGAATTCATACGCGTATTCGAAGAAGAGGCGAGAAAGCTCGAAGGAATAGAATTTCTGGCTCAGGGTACTATTTACCCCGATATACTCGAATCCGGTCCCGTTAAGGCGCATCACAACGTAGGCGGCCTGCCCGAGGACCTGAAGTTCGAGCTCGTGGAACCGATCAAATTCCTTTATAAAGACGAAGTACGCGTTGTGGGCAAGGCGCTGGGGCTTCCCGAAAATATGGTCTACCGTCAGCCGTTCCCCGGCCCGGGACTCGGTGTGCGCTGCGTAGGCGCTATCACCCGCGACAGACTTGAAGCTCTGCGCGAATCCGACGCGATAGTCCGCGAAGAGATAGAAAAACTGCCGTCTATCCCCTGGCAGTATTTCTGCGCTATCCCCGATATCAAGTCTACCGGCATAAAAGACGGCAAACGTTATATGGGCTGGATCGTAGTCATCCGCGCGGTCAATACGGTCGACGCCGTCACCGCCACCGTCCCCGAGATCCCGTTCGCCACCCTTTGCACTATCCGCGACCGCATAATCGCCTCCGTCCCCGGCGTGAACCGCGTCGCCTGGGATATTTCCGAAAAACCGGTTTCCACTATAGAGTGGGAGTAATTGATATTTTTGCAAACCCCTAAAAAGCCGCGTTTTTACACCATGTCCAGGTGTCTTTTGAGTACTTATGTTTTTTGCAATCGGTTATTTGTCCGCTTTAGCGATTTTGCATATCGAAGCGTGCAGAATATCGCAAAAAACTTAACGATTATTTATTGACAAAGTCGTGACTGCGTGATAAAATATTATTGTTCTTTAAGCGATACAGAGATATCGGTAAGACATGTTCGGCTAAGCACCGTTTATTATGACGCGCTGTTGTTTTTGCAAGCCTGATTATGCCTTGCCGGTATTTACGGCAAGGCGTATTTTTTAGGCGAGAGGTAAGGTCAACGATGAACGAGATTTATAAGATTCCTCAGATCAAAGGTATCCCCTCTTTCAAGCCCATCGTTTACAAGGCGTTGTTGCCCGCTTTTCACAATTTTTACGTTTTTCCCGGTTTTTGCGACGTGCACGTGCATTTTCGCGAACCGGGTTTTTCTTACAAAGAGACCATTCTTACAGGCACGCGTTCCGCCGCACGCGGCGGTTTCACGGACGTGTGCACGATGCCGAATCTTGACCCGGTACCCGACAGCGCAGAACATCTTAACGCGCAGCTCGATCTTATCCGGCGAGACGCTATAATAAAGGTACATCCGTACGGAGCGATAACGCGCGGCGAAAACGGCCGCGATCTTGCGGATCTGGATGCGCTTGCGCCAAACGTAATAGCTTTTTCTGACGACGGAAAAGGCGTTCAAGACGAAGAGATGATGCGCGCAGCAATGAAAAAAGCGCGTTCGCTGGGTAAGATAATCGCCGCTCACTGCGAAGACGAAACGCTGCTTAAAGGCGGATATATCCACGACGGCGAATACGCCGCCCTTAAAGGCCACCGCGGTATTTGTTCCGAAAGCGAATGGCGTCAGATAGAACGCGATTTACGCCTTGCCGCCGATACCGGCTGCGCCTATCACATCTGCCACATTTCGTGTAAAGAGAGCGTGGATATCATAAAGAAAGCCAAGGCGGCGGGGATCGACGTTACTTGCGAGACGGCGCCGCATTATCTGCTGCTCGACGAAAGTGCGCTTGCGGAAGACGGAAAATACAAAATGAATCCGCCGCTGCGTTCAGCGCGAGACAGAGAGGCTCTTACTGAAGGCCTTTGCGACGGCACTATAGATATGATCGCCACGGATCACGCTCCGCACAGCCGCGAAGAAAAGTCGCTCGGGCTTATGAAAAGCGCTTTCGGCATCGTCGGGCTCGAGACCGCCTTTCCGGCGTTATATACCGGGCTTGTAAAAACCGGGATAATTACGCTTGAAAAGCTTGTCGGAATCATGGCTGTGAACCCGCGAAAGCGGTTCGGGATACCGTTTTCCGGGGATTATACGGTATGGGATCTTGAAGAACGTGAAAAAGTCGATCCCGAACGTTTCGCCACCAAAGGAAGATCGACGCCGTTTGAAGGAATGGAACTATACGGGACTTGTTACCTGACTGTAGCCGACGGCAGGACTGTATTATATAAAAAAAGCGCGGAGGAATGGGAATATGGCAAAAAGAACTGATATCAAAAAAGTACTTATAATTGGCTCCGGCCCTATCGTAATTGGTCAGGCGGCAGAGTTCGATTACGCGGGTACTCAGGCTTGCCTGGCGCTCAAGGAAGAGGGTTATGAGGTCATACTCTGCAATTCCAATCCCGCCACGATCATGACTGACACGACTATCGCCGACAAGGTCTATATGGAGCCGCTCACGCTTGAATACGTCGCAAAGATCCTTCGTTATGAACGTCCCGATGCAATAGTTCCGGGTATCGGCGGACAGACTGGGCTCAATCTCGCCATGCAGCTCGAAAAGAAAGGCGTTCTCAAGGAATGCGGCGTTCAGCTGCTCGGGACATCGAGCCGTAGCATAGAGCGCGCCGAAGACCGCGAGCTTTTTAAAGAAATGTGCGAATCCATAGGCGAACCGGTGATACCTTCAAAAATCACTTATGATCTCGCTCAGGCGGAAGCTGCCGCCGAAGAGATCGGTTACCCTGTTGTCCTGCGTCCCGCTTTCACATTAGGCGGGACCGGCGGCGGCTTTGCCGAAAACCGCGAAGAGCTTGAGGAGATTGGGATCAACGCGTTCAAACTTTCGCCGGTACATCAGGTACTTGTTGAAAAGAGCGTTAAGGGATATAAAGAAATAGAGTTCGAGGTTATGCGCGATTCCAACGATCACGCCATTACCATATGCGGTATGGAAAACGTTGACCCCGTTGGCGTCCACACCGGCGATTCGATAGTCGTCGCGCCGATTCTTTCGCTAAACGATCACGACCTGAAGATGCTCAACGATAGCGCAATAAAGATCATACGCGAATTGAAGATAGAAGGCGGCTGTAACGTACAGTTCGCGCTTGATCCGAATTCTAGCCGTTATTATCTTATAGAAGTAAATCCGCGCGTTTCACGCTCTTCGGCGCTGGCTTCAAAGGCGAGCGGCTACCCTATCGCCCGGGTCACCGCAAAGATTGCGCTCGGAATGGCGCTAGAAGAAATACCCGTTGCGGGCGGGACCGCCGCGACCGAGCCTTCGCTCGATTATATTGTGGCAAAATTCCCGCGTTTTCCGTTCGACAAATTCACTACCGCGCCAAACAGCCTCGGGACTCAGATGAAAGCTACCGGCGAAGTAATGGGCATTGGTTCGACGCTCGAAGAATGCTTAATGAAATCCATACGCTCGCTTGAGATCGGCGTTTGCCATATACATCTTGCGAAGTTCTACGAAAAAAGCGACGAGGAACTGTTGAAATATATTTCGGATTTCAAGGACGACAATATCTACGCGATAGCTGAGCTTCTGCGCCGTGGAACGGATGTCACGAAGATACACGAAATTACCGCGATCACAGAGCTTTTCATAGATTCGATCAAAAAGATAGTTGAAATGGAAAAAGCGCTTGCTCAAAACGCCGGCGATACGGATATCCTGCGACAGGCGAAAAAGATGGGCTTTTCAGACAAATTCATTGGCGAGCTTTGGAAAACCGACGAAACCGACATCTACCGTATGCGCAAGAAAAACGGCATCGTTCCTGTATTCCGCATGGTCGACACGCTTCATACCGGCGAATACATTGCGTATCTGTATTCGTCATATACCGGAAAAAACGCGTCGCGGCTTTCTGACAAAAAGAAGATAGTAGTACTCGGCGCAGGACCGATACGTATAGGCCAGGGTGTGGAGTTCGACTATTCCACGGTCCACGCCGTGCAGACGATAAGGCGCAGCGGATACGAAGCCATAATTATCAATAACAATCCCGAAACGGTATCGACCGATTATACTACCGCAGATAAGCTCTATTTTGAACCTTTGACGCCGGAAGACGTTATGGCGATAATAGACTTTGAACATCCTGAAGGCGTGATAGCTTCACTGGGCGGGCAAACAGCCATAAATTTGGCGCAACCGTTAATGGAGCGCGGAGTTAAAATAATAGGGACCGACTGCGCGGCGATCGAACGCGCCGAAAACCGTGACAGCTTTGAAAAGATATTAAAAGAACTGAATATTCCGCAGCCGCAGGGGCGCGCCGTCACCAACATTGAAGACGGTATCGCTGCCGCCAACGAGATAGGATATCCCGTATTAGTGCGACCTTCATTTGTTCTTGGCGGCAGGGCTATGCAGATAGTTGCGAACGAAAAACAGTTAAGGCATTATTTGAAGACTGCCGTCGAAATAGACGCAGATAAGCCGGTACTTGTGGACCATTATATTCAGGGCAAAGAGGTGGAAGTTGACGCAATCTGCGACGGGCGAGACGTTTTCGTCCCGGGTATAATGGAACTCGTTGAGCGCACCGGCATACATTCCGGCGACTCAATAAGCGTTTACCCCACTTTCAGCATACCCGACAAAGTTAAGGGGATAATCCTGCAATATGCCAAAAAGCTCGGGCTCGGGATAGGCATAATCGGGCTTTACAATATACAGTTTATTGTTGATCAGAACAACGATGTTTATATCATAGAAGTAAATCCACGTTCGTCGCGTACCGTGCCTTTCCTTTCCAAATCCACCGGATATTCGCTCGCCGATATAGCGACCGAAGTGATTTTGGGCAAATCGCTTAAGGAACAAGGCATATTCGATATTTACCCGCAGGAAAAGAAACGCTATTACGTAAAAGTGCCCGTGTTCTCGTTCAACAAAATAAAAGGACTCGACGCATACCTTTCGCCGGAGATGAAATCCACCGGCGAAGCGATCGGTTACGACGACAAGCTCAACCGCGCGCTTTACAAAGCAATACAGGCTTCCGGCACACATCTGCAGAATTACGGTACGGTGTTCGCCACGCTTGCGGATAAAGATAAAGAAGAAGCGCTGCCGTTGATCCGCCGTTTTTATAACCTTGGTTTCAATATTCAGGCAACGTCAGGAACCGCGCGTTTCCTTAAGGAAAACGGGATACGCACACACATGCTCGGAAAGATCAGCGACGGCAGCGACGAGATTCCCGAAGCGATCCGTCAGGGACATATAGCATATCTGCTCAACACGCGCGACATAGGTTCCGAAAGCGAAGCGAGCGACGGTCAGAAGATACGCCTGCTCGCCGCTGAAAACAACGTAACAATGTTCACTTCACTCGACACGGTACGTGTGTTGCTCGATGTGCTCGAAGAGACTACGCTAACTATTTCCACGATAGGTTAGGGGTGCTTATGCGCGAAGTAACTTTTGAAATAACCGAAAATGCTCCGATCGCCGCTAACGTTTACCGCATGCGTCTTTGCGGCGACGCACGCGATATTACGCGGCCGGGACAGTTCGTGAACTTGCGGCTGGAAGGTTTTTTCCTGCGCCGCCCGATCTCAGTCTGCGACAGATGCGAAGACGCGCTTACGCTGATCTATAAAACGATAGGCCGCGGTACAGAAAAGATGAGCCGTATGGCTGCCGGCGAACGGATCAACGTTTTGACCGGGCTCGGAAACGGGTACGACGTTTCCCTTTCCGGCGAACGTCCGCTTCTTATAGGGGGCGGCGCGGGAGTTCCTCCGCTTTATATGCTCGCCAAAGAGCTTATAAAACAAAACAAAAAAGTCCGCGTCGTAATCGGATTCAATTCCGCGTGCGACGTGTTCTACGAAAATGAACTGGCAGATCTGGGTTGTGAAGTATTCGTAACCACGGTTGACGGCAGCTACGGGAAGCGCGGATTCGTGACGGACGCGCTGCCGTCGGATTATACATATTTTTACTCCTGCGGTCCCGAACCGATGCTGAAATCCGTGTATAAAGCTACCGTTACTTCTGGCGAGTTCAGTTTTGAAGAACGTATGGGCTGCGGTTTCGGCGCCTGCATGGGTTGTACCTGCATGACGTTGACAGGCTGCAAACGTATATGCAAAGACGGCCCCGTTCTTAAAAAGGAGGAGATACTTTGGCAGATCTGAGTGTTGAGCTTTGTGGAATCAAACTGGATAATCCCGTTATCCCGGCTTCGGGGACTTTTGGATTCGGAGCCGAGTTCGCCGAGCTTTACGATATAAATATATTAGGCACTTTTTCGTTCAAAGGGACTACGTATGAACCCAGATACGGCAACCCCACGCCGAGAATTGCCGAATGCAGCGCGGGGATGCTCAATTCCGTCGGTCTTCAGAATCCGGGAGTTGAACGCGTTATAAACGAAGAACTGCCGCGAATGAGAAAATATTTCGACAAGCCTGTTATTGCAAACGTAAGCGGTTTTTCTGTCGAAGAATACGCGAGAAATTGCGAACTATTGGATAAGCAGGAGCAGATCGGATGGCTCGAGCTAAATATCAGCTGCCCCAACGTACACGGAGGCGGTATGAGTTTCGGCACCGATCCCAAAGCCGCGTCCGAGGTGGTCAGGGCAGTCAGAGCGGTCACCAAAAAGCCGGTGATTGTAAAGCTTTCGCCGAATGTAACCGATATAGCGGAAATGGCGCGAGCGTGTGAAGCCGCCGGCGCTGACGCTATTAGTCTTATCAATACCCTTTTGGGTATGCGTATAGACATAAAGACGCGCCGACCGGTGCTTGCCAATAATACCGGAGGCCTTTCGGGCCCGGCGGTGTTCCCGGTGGCGCTCAGAATGGTATGGGAAGTTGCGCACGCTGTGAATATTCCCGTTGTGGGAATGGGAGGCGTTTCGTGCGCTGAGGATGTTATTGAAATGATGCTCGCCGGTGCGACTGCGGTAGAGGTCGGAGCGGCTAATCTTGTCGATCCTTTCGCATGCCGCGATATCATAAACTCTCTGCCCGACGTTATGAGCAAGTATGGGATAGAAAAACTCAGCGATATCATCAAAGGAGCAAAAGCATGGGAAAAGACGTAATAATAGCCTGCGATTTCGCGAACGCCGCCGAAGTTTTCGGGTTTCTCGATCTGTTTACCGAAAGGAGACCTTTCGTTAAAATAGGTCTGGAGCTTTTCTGCGCGGAAGGACCTGAAATAGTCCGCGGGATCAAGCGCCGCGGGCATAAAATATTCCTCGATCTAAAACTGCATGATATCCCTAACACGGTAAAAAAAGCGATGGCGGTGCTTTCCGGTCTTGACGTTGATATCTGCAACGTCCACGCCGGAGGGACCGTGAACATGATGCGCGCCGCGCTTGAAGGGCTCACACGGCCCGACGGTACGAGGCCGTTGCTGATTGCCGTTACTCAGCTGACGTCTACCGATCAGCAAACCATGGAAAACGATCTGCTTATAAACGCGCCGATGGAAGAAGTTGTGATACATTACGCGTGTAACGCGAAGATCGCGGGGCTTGACGGCGTTGTGTGTTCCCCTTTGGAATGCGGTAAAGTGCACGCGGCGTGCGGTGCGGGTTTTATTACCGTTACTCCGGGAATACGCTTTGCCGAAAACAATAAAGGCGACCAGAAACGCATTATGACGCCCTCGGCCGCGCGAGAGGTCGGTTCGGATTACATCGTCGTAGGCAGACCGATCACCGCTTCAGACAATCCTGTCGCGGCTTATAAGAGATGTTGTAATGAATTCATTGAAAGGAAGGACGACTGAAATGGACCTATCAAGAAAAATAGCTGAAGACCTTTTGAAGATAGGTGCGGTGTTCCTGCGCCCCGACGAGCCTTTCATTTGGGCGAGCGGCATAAAGAGCCCCGTATATTGCGATAACCGCCTTACTCTCAGTTCGCCGGAAATCAGGTGCGACGTTGAAAACGGGCTTGCAGCGCTTATAAAAGAATACTATCCCAGTGCGGAATCGCTTATGGGGACTTCCACCGCGGGGATCGCTCATGCAGCCATAACCGCGCATCTGCTGGGGATGCCTATGGGGTACGTGCGTTCGGGCGCAAAAGACCACGGCAGAAAGAATCAGATAGAAGGCAAGCTTGAAAAAGGTCAGCGCGTAGTAGTAGTGGAAGACCTCATTTCAACCGCCGGCAGCGTGCTCGAGGTAGTTGATATATTGCGTAACGCCGGAGCAGAAGTTCTGGGTATCGTTTCGATATTTACCTACGGAATGAAAAAAGGGATCGCGCGGCTTGCCGAAGCGAACGTCGATAATCATTCGCTCACCGATCTCGACCGCGTATCTCTCGTTGCTGCAGAAACCGGCTATATAAATAAAAATGACGTGGATCGTCTTCTGGCTTTCAGGGACGATCCTTCCGACGAAAGCTGGATCGGAGGCAACAAATGAGAAGCGTAATAGATATACTCGATCTTACTGAATCCGAAATAGATTCTCTCATCACCGTTTCCGACGACATCATATCAAATCCCGCAAAGTACGCGCGCAAATGCGCAGGCAAAAAGTTGGCTACGTTGTTTTTCGAGCCTTCTACCCGCACCCGCATGAGCTTTGAAGCCGCTATGTACGAACTGGGCGGAAACGTGATTTCTATGACAGACGCCGCTTCGTCTTCGGCGGCCAAAGGCGAAAGCGTGGCGGACACAGTGCGCACGGTGAGCTGTTACGCTGATATTATAGCAATGCGTCATCCAAAAGAGGGCGCCGCGCTCGTTGCCGCTAAAAATGCGCTTGTACCGGTCATAAACGCCGGTGACGGCGGACACTGCCACCCCACGCAAACGCTCGCGGATCTGCTAACGATTCATCGCGAAAAGGGCGGGTTCGACAATTTGACAGTAGGGCTATGCGGTGATCTTAAATTCGGAAGAACAGTCCATTCGCTTATAAACGCGCTTGCGCGTAATAAAAACGTGCGTTTTGTGCTGATATCTCCCGAGGAACTGAAATTGCCGAGTTATGTAAAAGACGCGTCTCTAAAATCCAAAGGGATCCCTTATGAACAGACGACAGATCTCGAAAAAGTCATTCCTTCGCTCGATATCCTGTATATGACGCGAGTCCAGCGCGAAAGGTTCTTTAACGAAGAGGATTACCTGCGACTTAAAGACAGCTATATCCTTACGCCCGAAAAGCTTAAAAACGCAAAAGAAGATCTGTGCGTGATGCATCCACTGCCTCGAGTCAACGAGATAAGCGTTGAAGTGGACCGCGACAAACGGGCGTGCTATTTCAAGCAGGTGTTCAACGGCAAGATAATGCGCATGGCGCTCATGCTCAAACTGCTGCAGGAGGATTCAAAATGAATATAGATTCCATTCGCAACGGCATAGTCATAGATCACATTACAGCAGGAAGCGGAATGAGGCTTTACGAGCTGTTAGGGCTTGATTCTCTGGACGTTTCCGTGGCGATCATAAAGAACGTTACGAGTAAAAAGATGGGAAAAAAGGACATAATAAAGATCGATGCAGACATTCCCGTCGATCTCAATGTTATAGGTTACGTTGACCCTTCTGCAACAGTGAACTATATAAAGGATGGCAAACTTTACGAAAAGCGCAATATCGAAATGCCCGAAACTCTGGTGAACGTCATTAAGTGCAAAAATCCACGCTGTATAACATCGTGTGAGCAGGAACTTGACCATGTTTTTTGCTTGACTGACCGTGAGCATAAGGTATACCGCTGTGTTTATTGTGAAACCAAGGCATAACGTCATGGCTCAACCGTGGTGATATTGTTTGTATAAGGAGTTTCAGCGTGCTCAAGTTATCGTTCAAAGTTACCGAAGGAAAAGCAGTAATCAATAATCTTGAAACAGGAGCGACCGTGTGCGATATCGTATACGACAAAACGCTTTTCATAAAAGCATATTATACTTTCAGCGATAGTCCGCTCGTGTTGGGCTGTAAAGCAAAAACGGGAGACGATGTTGAAATAAATGTCTATCCATACAGGATAGAGCTATATGTCAACGGTATCCTGTGCGACGAGGAGTGGCCGAACGGTAAAGCGTTTACGGTCGATGACTGTTTAGCGGAAGGAGATTTTGCGGTGAATATCACTGCGGCCGCCGACGACGACAGCGATCACATAAGCTTGCGGAAATGCATGACCGCAGATGAGATCCGCCGCCCCGGCGTCAACATAGGCGACTGCATGCCTTTTTCCGACGCCGAAAATGACGATAAATACCATCTGTTTTATTTATACGACAGACACCATCACGGATCTAAATGGGGGCTGGGCGCGCACCAGTGGGCTCACGTTTCCACGCATGATTTTATAACGTGGGAAGAATACCCCATGGCTATTCCGATAACGGACGAACGGGAAGGTTCGATCTGTACCGGTTCGGTATGCCGCGGAAAGGGCGAAAACGGCAAAACCGCATATTACGCGTGGTACGCCGTCAGGACGTGCGATAAATCTCCGGCTCGGATCAGTTACGCGGTATCATACGATTTGATCCGTTTTGAAAAGCAAACGTCCTATTTCAGCTTGCCCGATGTGTACGAGCAGAGGTCTGCGCGCGATCCGTTCGTTTTCGAAGCAAACGGTATATATCATATGTTCGTTACGACCAGCCGACGGTGCGATAATGCCGGCTGCCTGGCGCATCTGCTGAACGACAAGATGGCGACAGAAGGATGGCAAGATGCGGGGACAGTATTAAGCTGTGACGATCTTTACGGAAAGAATGGTGAACGCGCTTCAATCCAGCCGGAATGCCCCGATTATTTTAAGATGGGCGACTATTACTATCTTGTTTTCGGGATCGGAGGCGTCGGTCATTATGTATTTTCAAAGGAGCCGTACGGCGGTTGGATAATCCCAAGGGAAACAATTCCCTGCGGGAACGTACCGAAATCCGCTCTGCTTCCCGGAACGAGCCGCAGGATCTTTTGCGGATTCATCTGCGAAGGCGGCTACGGCGGAAAGCTCTGCGCAGCGGAAGCGATCCAGCAAAGCGACGGTAGACTTAGGTTCGAAAGCATATCATCATTATAATTATTCAAATAATTGCCGTATTCTATGCTAAATATGCTTTTTTGCAATAGTATACGGCATAAACACAAATTATTCTTGCATTCATCAAAAATGTGTGATATAATATACATATAAAGACCGATTATAATATACGGTCTGTGAAAGGAGACAATATTATGACTTTGTGGCAAATCCTTGTAGCTGTCCTGATCGGCGCTCTTGTCGGCTGGATCGCGGGAAAATTGATGAAAAGTAAAAACAGCTTCCTTATGAACGCCATACTCGGCATACTCGGCGGCGCGCTCGGCGGCTGGCTTGGCAGCCTTATCGGTATCGCCGGCGGCTGGGTGACAAGTATCGTGCTCGCTATTGTCGGCGCGTGTCTGATTATCTGGCTTTTCAGACTTCTTTTCAAAAAGTAAATCGTAAGGCCGTAAGATTATTCATTTTTGTCCATAAAAAGGCAGGGATTGTTTCCCTGCCTTAAGTTTTTTACGAAAAAACGGAAGCCTATAATTATTGACAAGAAGCATGGGATTTGATATAATCTACCAAAAGTATTATCTGCGGCGACCGTAAAACCAAACGGTATTCCGCATACCCGGCATGCTCCCGGCATTGCGGAGCGAAATGTCCGCCGTATTGGTTTCTAAACGGCGTGTCAAGCCGGCAGGAGGTTAAGATGGAAAGAAAAAGCGGTGTGCTGCTTCATGTTTCGTCCCTGTGGGGCGAGTATTCCTGCGGCGCTTTCGGCAAAGAAGCGCGCGATTTTGTGGATTTTCTTGTTTCAACGGGTTTTTCATACTGGCAGGTACTTCCGTTTTGTCTTCCTGACGATCATTCGTCGCCGTACAGTTCGTTCAGCGCTTTTTCTGTAAACCCGTTCTTTATAGACCTTGAACAGCTTTGCGACGTGGGCCTTATCACCTGCGAGGAGCTTGCAGCGGCCCGGCAGAACGAAAAGTATTCATGCGAATTCGACAGACTGAGATCGGAACGGTTTTTATTGCTTGAAAAAGCCGCGGAACGTATGACCGAAGGCGATGATTATTATGCTTTCTTCAGATCGCATCCGCACACGGAAAAGTTCTGCGAATTCATGGCGCGCAGGGCCGCAAACGAGAATAAACCCTTTTGGGAATGGAAAAACGACTGCATGGACCGGAAGGTATACGGCGCTTGGCGGTTTATATGCTACGTTTTTATGAGGCAGTGGAACGAGCTTAAAAAGTATGCAAATTCCAAAGGCGTCAGTATCATAGGCGATATCCCGATATACGTTTCTTCTGACAGTTCCGACGTTTGGGAAAAGCCCGAATGCTTTATGCTTGACGAGCGTAAACGTCCGAAGCGCGTTGCGGGAGTTCCGCCCGATTATTTCAGCGAAACGGGTCAGCTTTGGGGCAATCCGCTGTATGATTGGGACAGGATGAAAAAAGACGGTTACGCCTGGTGGTGTGACAGAATAGCGTTTATGTGTGAATTGTTCGATTGTATCCGCATAGATCATTTCAGGGGCTTGGAATCATTTTATTCCTGCGAGCCGGACGCTGCCGACGCGCGTGAAGGCGTTTGGACGAAGGGCCCGGGTATGGACTTGATAAAGGCGCTTAAAAGAGTTATCGGCGATAAACGCCTGGTAGCCGAAGACCTTGGCGTAATAACCCCCGAAGTCAAAGCTTTGGTAACCGAAAGCGGTTTCCCCGGAATGCGGGTCTTCCAGTTCGGTTTTGACGGCGATCCTGAAAACACACATCTTCCCTATAATTATCCCAAGAACTGCATTGCTTATACCGGGACGCATGACAACGACACTTTGCTCGGATACCTCTGGGCGCTCGACGATGATACGCGCAGACGCGTCCTTTCGTACTGCGGTTTCGACGACGGCATCTGGGACAGACGCGAAGCATATATATCAGTTATACGGACTATGCTCGAATGCAGCGCCGATACGGTCATATTCCCTTTGCAGGATCTGCTGATGTACGGTTCTGATACGAGAATGAATGTTCCCGGCGTGGAGTCCGGCAACTGGGGATGGCGTGTCGCCGAAGAGCAGGTGCGTTCAGTAGACGCCGGACAGCTGAAATACATGAACAAGCTTTACGGTAGGTTCAAAGAACCGCAAACAAAGTAAATCTATAAAGAAAAGCGATAAAATTGCCCGTGATACCGTTTTGAGTATCACGGGCAATTTTCAGTCAAATAATCAGCGCTCTTCCCTGAAATATGTCATACCGAGCGAGGCGGGGCCCAAGTTTTCTTTCTTTTTGCCGAGCGAAACTATTATAAGCACTATGATGGTGATTATATACGGAAGCATCTGGGCAAGGTCGGTGGAAACTTTGATCCCGAGCATTCCGGGCAGGTACTGGTACGCCCAGTAGCAAATGCCGAATACGAGAGAGCCCCAGAGTAAGTTAAGCGGTTTCCAGACCGCGAAAATGACGAGCGCCACGGCCATCCAGCCGAACGCCTGGATAGTGCTGATATCGGCGGTCGCCCAGGCGCCGCTTTTGAATTCCATTACGCAATAAACACCAGCAAGACCGGTTATGCCGGAGCCGATGCAGGACGCTGCGTATTTGTAGCGCGTGACGTTTATACCGGCTGCGTCCGCGGTGGCGGGGCTTTCGCCTACGGCACGCAGATTCAGCCCTACGCGCGTCTTATTGAACACCAGATGCATGCCTACTGCAATGGCGATAGTGACATACAGCATGAATCCGTATGAGAACAGCAGATCCGAAACGACGCCGAGTTTTTCCGAAACCCAGGGTATGAGCGCCGTGAATACTCTGTTCGCGGGGTCGCAGCGAACGTTGCCGGAAGAAGACTGAACGAAATAAATGGATAAGAATTCCGCAAGGCCGCACCCGAAAATGGTGAGAACGAGACCTACGACGTTTTGATTTATACGCAATGTGACCGTAAAGAAGCTGTAGATCAGCCCTATGAGCATTGCGGAAAGGAACGAAACCAGCAGCGTTAACAGGAGTATAACTATAACGCTCGGTTCTTCTGCGGCCTGGCAGTAGCGGAAAGCCGCGATAAAGCCGGTAGCAGCGCCGACGCACATAGTGCCGGGAGTACCTAAGTTGAGGCCGCCGGATTTTTCGGTGAGAAGCTCGCCGAGTGCCGCGAGAGTTATCAGCGCGGCGAATCCTATTGCTTTTTGGATCCAGATGATCATTCGGTTACCTCCTCCCTTTTAGCGGCGCGTGAACGGAACGCCAGCTTGTAGTTGATGAAGAATTCACAGCCGATAATGAGCAGCAGCATAACGCCCACGATTATTTTTGCGGAAGCAGGCGAAAAGCCAAGATCGCCGTATGTGTTTGCCATAAGCATGGAACCGTTTTCCAGCGCAACGATAAGGATAGAAACACCGACCATGACGAAGGTGTTGAATTTGGAAAGCCACGCGACTATTATCGCCGTGAAACCGTAGCCGTTGCCTAACGTTGAGGTTATGGTATGGCTTTGCGAAGAAACGCAAAGGAAACCGCATAAACCGCATATTGCGCCGGAGATAGCCATTGTACGGAGCATGACTTTGTTGACGCTGATTCCGGCGTATTTGGCGGTGTTTTGCGAATCGCCGACGACGGCGATCTCATAGCCTTGCTTGGTGAACTTGAGATACAGATACATAAGAACCGTTATAAGTATGATCACGAACATAAATATAAGGTCTTCGTTGCGGAACCAGGCGGCTTCCTTGCCGCTCCAGATCGAGCGCAGCCATCCGGCGTTGGTGGAAGGATTGATCATACCGAGAGCCGACATCGGACCGCGCCACAGATTATAGAAATAGTCAACGATCTTCATTGCTATATAGTTCATCATAAGTGTGAAGAGCGTTTCGTTGGTGTTGAATTTGGCTTTGAAAACCGCCGGGATGACCGCCCATACGGCGCCGCAGATGATACTGACGATCAGCATCAGCGGCAGTAGGATATATACGGGGAGCGTTCCGTAATTGAACATAAGGAATGCGGCCCCCATACCTCCGGCGAGTAGCTGACCTTCGGCGCCTATGTTCCAGAAGCGCATCTTGAAGGCAGGCGCGAGCGCCACGGCGATGAGCAGCAGCTTGCACGCGGTCTTAAGTGTGATCCAGAAATAACTGTCCTTGGAAAATATGCTCCAAAAAGCGGAAAACGAATCGGCTTTTTCCGCGCCGGGTACGCCGAACGCGCCTTTTATCATAGTTTTGATAAAGGTCCAGGGGTCGATCCCTATGGTTATCAGCACGAATGCGGCGCTGAGTATCAATGCGGCGAAAAACGCGCCGATACGTATGGAAAATGCCGAAAGCCTGGACATGGGAGGGCGTTTGGTGATGTGAAAAAACGGTTCGTGAGCGATTTTACTGTTTTTCATCCTGCGCCTCCTGCACTTCCGGAATATTGGTCATAAGGTAACCTACCTGTTCTTTGGTCGCGGTTCGCGCGTCGAGTATACCGCTGACTCTGCCGCCGCAAAGCACAAGGATACGGTCGGAAAGCGCAAGCAGAACGTCAAGGTCTTCGCCGACGAACACCACTGCTACGCCTTTTTCTTTTTGTTCGTTGAGCAGACGGTAAATGACATACGACGTATTTATGTCGAGTCCGCGGACAGCGTAAGCCGTCATAAGCACGGTGGGCGAAGAGGAGAGTTCCCTGCCGACAAGCACTTTCTGCACGTTGCCGCCGGAGAGCATGCGGACGGGAGTCCCTATAGAAGGCGTCACGACCGCGAGATCTTCGCGTATCTGTTCGGCCAGCCGTTTGGAAGGCTTTTTGTCTGTAAGGGGCGTGGCACCGCGGTTGTAGGTCTTGAGCAGCATATTGTCGACCATGCCCATGCTGCCGACAAGCCCCATACCTATGCGGTCTTCGGGGACGAACGACAGCGAAACTCCCATTGCACGGATCTTTTTAGGCGTTTTCCCGATAAGCGATTCCGTTTTTCCGTCAGGTGAATAATAAACGATATCGGCGCCGGGTTCGGGCTTTTGCAGACCGGCTATCGATTCGAGCAGTTCTTTCTGTCCGCAGCCGGAAATACCGGCAATGCCGAGAATCTCGCCCGAAAGCACGTTAAATGAAACGTCTTTTAAAACTTCCACGTTTTCGGCGTTTTTACACGAAAGCCCGCTTACGGAAAGGCGCAGCTCGCAGTTTTTGGGTTCGGGTCTGTCGATATTGAGTTCGACCTTCTGACCGACCATCATCTCAGTGAGTGAAAGCTCGGTTGCTTCGGAGGTTGGGACGCTGTCTATGTACTTGCCTTTGCGCAGGATAGCGACGCGGTCGGAGATCTCGAGCACTTCCTGTAGTTTATGTGTGATTATGACGATCGTCTTGCCGGCGTTGCGCATATTCCTTATAACGTTAAAAAGCTTTTCGGTCTCCTGCGGAGTGAGGACTGCGGTGGGCTCGTCGAGTATAAGAACGTCGGCGCCGCGGTAAAGCGCTTTGACGATCTCGAGCGTCTGCTTTTGCGAAACGGACATATCGTATATCTTCTGGTCAGGATCGATCTCGAATCCGTATTCATTGCATATTTCAAGAATACGCTTTTTTGCGGTCTTGAGATCAATCACCGCGCCTTCCTCGAGCCCGAGTATGATGTTTTCGGCGGCGGTAAAAACGTTTACAAGCTTAAAATGCTGATGTATCATGCCTATACCGAGCAGATATGCGTCGTGCGGGGAACGTATGGAAACGTGTTCGCCGCGGACATAGATCTCGCCGCTGTCGGGATAATAAATGCCCGAAAGCATATTCAAGAGCGTAGTCTTGCCGCTGCCGTTTTCGCCAAGCAGCGCAAGGATCTCGCCTTCGTATATGTCCATCGTTATATCGTCGTTGGCGACGACTTTATTACCGAATCGCTTGGTTATTCCTTTTAGCTGTATTACTGGAGAACGTTCAGGTGTCATCGAAACCTCCGGAATGAAATTATCCATAAACGAGTGAAGCCGCTGATGTAAGCGGCTTCACTCTATGGTCAACTGCTATGGATTAGTTGAGTTCGGTTATACCGTCAATACGGATCGAGAACGCGGGAGCGCTCTGTACGTAAGACTCGTGGAACTGGCCGCCGGAAACGACGTTGTTGGCGTCGTTGACCCAGTCGCCGTTGGTGTCGGAAGCGTAAGCCCAGGCAACGGTCTTGCCGCCGACGGTGAATTTGGAAGTGTCAAACACTTTGACAGCGCCGGATTTGATGTCGTTGATGACTTTTTCGACTTCTGCGGCGGTGCCGGCAGCGCAGGCAGTGCCGAGTTCGGTAACGTTAACGGCGTCTTTCTTGTAACCGGCAGCCCAGTTGGTGGCTATATCCTGTCCGTTGATGGCGCAGGCGAGGGCGTACTGATAATAGACTTTCCAGTTGTTGGAAGCGGAAGTGAGAGCCGCGTCGGGGCAGGCGTCGAGCATAGAGACGTTGTAACCGACGGAGTAGACTTCGATGCCTTTGTTGTGGGCTTCCTGAACAGCGGTAGGAGCGCCGGCGGAGTCGGCGTGCTGGCCTATAATTATGCAACCTTTATCTATAAGGAGTTCGGCAGCGGCCTTTTCTTTATCGAAATCGAACCAAGAAGAGGTGTAGTAAACGTCCATAACGACGTTGCTGACGACGGATTTGAGTCCGAGATAGAAAGCGGTGTAGCCGGAAACGACTTCGGCGTAGTTATAAGCGCCGACGTAGCCGATGCGGATGTTGTCGCCGTCTTTGTTCTTGTCGGCGACTTTGCCGGCGTCGATGAGTTCCTTGAGTTTGAGACCGGCGATGACACCGGAAACGTAACGGGATTCATAAACGGCGGTGAACGCGTTGCTGAAGTTGCTGAGGTTGGCGGCAGCAGCGGTATCGCCGGTCATAGCCACGAAATGAACGTTGGGGTTGGCCTGTGCGAGAGCAGCCATATAGCTTTGATGACCGTATGAGTTGGAGAAGATGTAAGTGCAGCCTTCGTTGATGAGCTGGTTGCCGGCGGCGGTGACAGCGTCGGTCTCTTCGATTTTATACTTCCAGATGATCTGGCTGTCGGCTATGCCGAGAGCAGCTGCGGCGGCTTTGATGCCGTCCATGTGGGCTTTGGTGTAGCCTTCTGTGTCGTCGCCTACGAGGATGACGCCGATCTTGACGGCAGAAACGTCGCCGGTGATGGTTATGTCGGCGGCAGTGGTGTCGACAGTGCCGGAAGCGGCGAGCTCTTTTTCGCCCGAGAAACCGTAAGCGGCAGGGCCTTCTTCGGTGCTTTCGTTATTCCCGCAGGCTACGAAAGCTACGCAAATCAGGGCAAGGCAGAGGATAGCAGAAACGATCTTTTTCATGGTTTGCTCCTTTTTTGTTTTTAATGTATTTAATTGTTTATTGTATTTAAAACACAAAAACGGCGGGGATACGAATGCATGTTCCCGCCGTAAAAGCAAAATACAGAAACACGCTTATAGTCGGGCAATTTGACGGCTGCCCGGTAGAGACTTTCTGACCATATTTCAGAGGATATATAAGCACGGAATCTATTATTGATATTATAAATATATTATACGCGCAATTTCGACAAAGTCAAGAGCGGAACGACATTTTTAACATTTTTTACGTTTCGCACAATACTCGGCGGAAAAGTGATTAGTATAACAGCAATAAGAAAAATGCGCCGGATGAGTTACGGTTCAGATGAATTCGACACCGTTTTGTTCGCTCATGCTTTTTATGCGAGCAAGGGATTCGATACGCAGACCTTCGGATCGAAGATCTTTGCCGCCCGGCTGGAACGCTTTTTCTATAATTATCCCGGCGCCCACGGGGTTAGCTCCTGCCTGCAGCACGATATCTCTGAGCGCACGAAGAGCGCAGCCGTTTGCTAGGAAATCGTCTATTATCAAAACGTTTTCGCCTGGTTTTATGTACTCTTTTGAAACGATAACGTTGCTTTCGGTCTTATGGGTGAAAGAAAACGCTTTAGATGTATATACGCTGGCCGACTGGTTCACGGTCCTCGATTTCTTGGCGAACACCAGCGGGCAGCCGAAATACTTGGCGGTCATGACTGCGGCGGCGATACCGGAAGCTTCGATAGTAAGCACGCGGTCCACTTTTTCGGCGGAAAACAGGCGATAAAACTCGGCGCCGATGGCGTCCGTAAGCGCGGGGTCTATTTGATGATTGAGGAATGAATCGACTTTGAGGATATCGTTACCTATGACCCTGCCGTCTTTTCTGATCCTCTCTTTGAGCTGCTCCACAGTGATCCCTCCTCGTTAAAGCGGTTTGCCGTCCGGAGTGAAAAGCGGGAGCGTTTCGAGGAAGAGTATATCGTCGCGCTTGGCTGCGTCGCCTTCTGCAAGAATAGCCATCTTGCCGCAGATGATACCGCCTGCCTCGGTGACGAGTTTTTCAAGGGCTATAAGCGATTCGCCCGTGGAAATGACGTCGTCTACAATAAGGATGCGTTTGCCTTTCATAGCCGCGGCGTCGGGGCCGTCGAGATAGAGATGCTGTATGTGGTCGGTCGTGATGGAACGGACGGCGACTTCGAAAACATCTACCATATAAAGTTTGGTGGCTTTGCGTGCGACGAAGTATTTATTGTCGCCGTGCTGGCGCGCCATCTCGTAAGCGAGCGGGATGCCTTTGGATTCGGCGGTGATGATAAAGTCGTATTCCGGCGCTATTTTGAGCAAGTCGCGCGCGCAGCAGCCGGTGAGTTCGGGATCGCCGAAAATTACGAACCCGGCTATCGAAAGCTTTTCGTTGAGCGGGCATATCGGCAGGCGGCGGGTGCAGCCGGCTATCACGGTCTTGTAGTATTTTTGAGTGTTCTTCTTCATGGTGTGCCTTCTATCTTATAATAGTTTATTGCTTACACAGTATGCCATATTTTGATCATAATGTCAATAGCAACACAATATATTGTGCAAAAAAAACGTTATCTTTTTTGTTGACTGTACCGCTGTATTATGCTATAATATGCTTGTGAAAAGGCACGTGCGCCGTTTTGACGCTGTTTTTGGGGTTGCTTGCTTATGGAAATCGCCGCTCAGATCATCGGTTTTTTCGGTACAGGGATGTCGTTCCTTTCGTTCCTGATGCCGAAAAAGAAACTTATAATCATTTTTCAGATAATAGCGGTCGCTTCTTTTACGCTGCACTATTTTTTGCTCGGCGGTTATACCGGAGCGATAATGAACGTTATCGCGCTCTCTAAGATCGTGCTTTACTATTTTGAAAACGAACCGTGGTTCAAGAACGTACTGTTCACTGTGATATATCTTGCAGTCATAGTGGCCACTGCGATCCTGACCTGGCAGGATATTTCTTCGCTGTTTCCGCTCCTTGCAATGATAATACATACGCTGGCGTACAACATCAAAAATGAAAAATGGCTGCGTATCGCTCTCTTCCCTGCTTCGCAGCTCTGGATGGTATACGCCATAATGAACAGCAGCATTCCCGCGCTTATAGGCGAAATACTCAACACGTCTTCGATCATTGCGGCGGTCATCCACTATGATGTATTAAAGAGAGGCCGTAAGAAACCAGTCGAAGAGCAGCAATAAAACACGCCCCGACTGCCGTTTGGCAGCGTGGGGCGTTTGATTTTTGTCAGGTCATTTTTTCCTGCTTTATTTTTTTGTCTATTACGTGCCGCGACGCGAGTTCGGAATATATATCGTCTATACTGATTCCGGCCTCGGCCATCAGTACTAGAACGTGGTAAGTAAGATCAGCGATCTCGTAAACGGTATCTTTTTTGTCGCACGCTTTGGCGGCTATTATGACTTCGGTGGACTCTTCTCCGATTTTTTTAAGTATTTTGTCGAGCCCTTTTTCAAACAGATACGAAGTATACGAACCGTCTTTCTTTTCTGCTTTGCGGCCCTTTATAAGTTCCATAAGCGATTGGAGCGAAAAGGCGTTCTCTTCTTCGCAGCGCCACAGTTCGTTTGTAAAACAGGAATATGCGCCCGTGTGGCACGCCGGACCGTCGGGCAGCGCCGATATTAGCAGCGTGTCGCTGTCGCAGTCGGAAGTTACCGAAACCACGTGCAGAAAGTTTCCGCTTGTCTCTCCCTTGGTCCAAAGCTGATTCCTCGAACGGCTCCAGAAACACGCGAGCCCCGTCTGTTCGGTACGCTCGATGCTATCTTTGTTCATATAAGCCATCATAAGGACTTTACCGGATCTGCTGTCGGTGACGATCGCAGGTATAAGACCGTATTCGTTTAACTTTAGTTTAGATACGTCGATCATAATAAAACCTCACATTCTGACCGGGATTCCGTTTTTATACATTTCGCGTTTGAGTTCGCCGATGTCGACTTCTTTAAAATGAAAAACCGAAGCGGCGAGTCCGGCGTCGATATCCGGCACCTGTTTGAAAAGGTCGATAAAATCCTCAATGCATCCTGCGCCGCCGGATGCGATGACCGGTACGCTGACTGCGGAACAGACCGCGTTAAGCAGCTCGATATCGAATCCGCGTTTTACGCCGTCGGTATCGATGGAATTCACGACGACTTCGCCTGCTCCGCTGCCAACGCAGCGCTTTATCCATTCGATCGCTTCCAGCCCGGTGGATTCCCTGCCGCCCTTTGAAAAAACGCAAAATTTGCCGTTTTGACGCATTATATCGCATGACAGCACTACGCACTGGCTTCCGTAAAGCTTTGCCGCTTCATAAACCAGCGAAGGGTCGCGGATGGCTCCGCTATTGACGCTTACTTTATCGGCGCCGCATTTCAGCACACGGTCGAAATCGTTTACGGTGTTAATCCCGCCACCCACCGTGA
This sequence comes from Clostridia bacterium, assembly GCA_017429165.1. GTDB lineage: Bacteria > Bacillota > Clostridia > Oscillospirales > CAG-382 > UBA1206. Next base: position 83,943 of record JAFRPL010000036.1, on the reverse strand, counting down.
GCGGAATGAATACGCTTTTGGCGGTTTCGCATAAAATGTCGGTAAACAAAGCGCGGCCCTCGGCAGACGCGGTTATGTCGTAAAACACGAGCTCGTCCGCACCGCATTCGGAATAACGCTTTGCAAGTGCAACGGGCGAATCTACGTCGCCGAGTGATTTGAAATTTACGCCCTTAACCACCCTTCCGTCTTTGACGTCCAGGCACGGGATAATGCGTTTTGTTATCATTTTGCCTCCGAAATCGCCTCAGCGAGATCTATAGTTCCGGTGTAATATGCTTTTCCGATTATCGCGCCGTATAGGCCGCAATCCGAAAGAGCTCTTATATCGCCAAGCGTCGTCACGCCTCCTGACGCAGTGATGTTGACAGGATACTTTTTGCTCAATCGCGAATACAGTCCGAGCGAAGCGCCTTCCTGCGCCCCGTCTTTTGAAACGTCGGTACAGATTATGGTTTTTACGCCGCAGGATATCATTTTATCGAACAGTTCGTCGGCGGAGACGCCGCTGTCTTTCAGCCATCCGCGCACCGCGACGCTGCCGTTTTTGATATCTATGCCGACGGCGATCTTATCGCCGAATTCGGCTACAGACTGTTTGACGAGAGATTCGTTTTCGACTGCGGCGGTGCCCAGAATGACTCTGTCTATACCTGCGTTTATATATTTGGTGATCGTTTTTATACTGCGTATTCCGCCGCCTATTTCGCAGAACATACAGGTATTTTGCTTGATTTGACATACAATGTCAAAATTCGGCGTACCGCTGTCACGCGCGCCCTCCAGGTCCACTAAATGCAGATGTGCGGCGCCCTTTCGCTGCATCGCTAACGCGACGGACACGGGATCGTCACCGTAAAGGGTCATTTGGGAATAGTCGCCTTTATAAAGCCGAACGGCTTTTTTTTCGTAAAGATCAATTGCCGGGAATATTATCATTTGGTTTGCTCCGTTTCAGTAAACGCCTTGAGTATGGCAAGTCCCACTCTTCCGCTTTTTTCCGGGTGGAACTGGCACCCGTATACGTTGCCACGTTCCACGGAAGCCGTCACATCCGCGCCGTATTCGCTTACGGACGTGATATACGGTTCGCAATCGCTTGCATAGTAAGAGTGGACGAAATATACGTGGTCGCCGTTTTTGATATACTTGAATAACACAGACGGTTTTTTGAATTCGAGCGCATTCCAGCCGATATGCGGGATTTTCAAACATTCGTCGATTTTTCCGTAAAGCGGGATAACCGTTCCGGGGATAAGTCCCAGACCGTCGTGTTCGCCGAATTCAAGGCTTTTTTCGAACAATAGCTGCATGCCGAGGCAAATACCAAGCACAGGTTTGCCGGCGGACGCAAGTTCGACGACAGTATTAGCAAGTCCACCGGATCTCAGCTTTTGCGCTGCGTCGCCGAAAGCGCCCACGCCGGGGAGTATTATTCTGTCCGCGCTATTCATAGTTCCGATATCTGAAGTGACGACGGCGTTTTCACCGAGGAAACGCAGCGAGCTGCACAGCGAAAAGAGATTGCCTACTCCGTAATCGACTATCGCTGTCATTATAACATCCCTTTCGTGGACGGTAAAAAGTCAGGACCGGCAGGGTCAAGCGATACTGCCTGCTTGAACGCACGTGCGGCTGATTTGAATATCGCTTCGGCTATGTGATGCGAATTCCTGCCGGAAAACATCTTGAAGTGAAGAGTCGTCTGTGAAGCGCGCGTAAAAGCGATCCAGAATTCTTCCACAAGTTCGGTATCGAAATCGCCGATTGTCTGGGTCGGAAACTCTGCGTCGAATCCGAGATAGGATCTGCCGGAGATATCAAGCGACGAAAGCACAAGGGATTCGTCCATGGGAATGACCGCGTAACCGTAACGGTTTATACCCTTTTTATCACCGATAGCTTCTGCAAACGCCTTGCCGAGACATATGCCGACGTCTTCGACTGTGTGATGATAATCGACAAAGGTATCGCCTTTGCATTCTACCGCGAGAGAAAAGCCCGCGTGAGACGCAAAAAGAGTAAGCATGTGGTCGAGAAAACCGCAGCCGCTGTTGATCTCGACTTTGCCGGGTAACATCGCCAGATACAGCTTTATTCGTGTTTCGGTGGTTTTTCTTTCGATAGCAGATTCACGCATTTTGTGCCTCCGTGATTTTCTTGATTTCTGAAATAAGTGTTTTCATCTGTTCTTTCGTGCCTACGGTTATCCGCACATAATCATCTATACGCGGCGTATCGAAACGCCTTACTAGAATCCCGTTTTGTTTGAGCGTTTCGTAAATATACTTTCCGGAAACATTCGGTTTTTTCGCAAACACGAAATTGGTCTTTGAATCGGTGACGAAAAACCCCGTTTTTCTAAGTTCGCGAATGGTGTATTCCCTGTTTTCGCATATCGTTCGGCAATTTTCCGCGTTATAAGAATCGTTTTCCAAAGAAGCGATCCCTGCAGCCGCTGTAAGTGCGTTCACGTTGAAAGGATTTGACGAATACTTGATCTGTTTCAGGTCGTCGATCAAAGCTTTGCATCCGACTGCGAACCCGAGACGGGCGCCGGCCATCGAGCGCGATTTGGAAAACGTGCGGATGACAAGCAGATTACAGTATTCTTTTATAAGAGGTATGACCGTTTCGCCGCCGAAATCGATATACGCTTCGTCGACGACTACAAGACGCGATGCATCCGCACGCAGCAGACGTTCTATTTCGCTTACCGGTAAGAGCAGGCCGGTAGGCGCGTTTGGATTGGCGATGAACACGGCGCCTTTTTTTCCGATATAGTCGTCGACGGAAAGCGTAAAATCATCGTTCAACGGTATTTCGGTAAACGGCACGTGTTTCCATTCGGCGTACACTTTGTAAAAGCCATAGGTGATATCCGCGAAAAGCGCGGGACTGTTTGTATCGCAGAACGCGGTGAACGCGAAATCGAGCGCTTCGTCCGAGCCGTTGGTCATAAGCACGTTTTCAAATCCCACGCCGCAAAGCGCTGCGGTTTTTTCAGTCAGCGCCTTTTGTTCGGGATCAGGATACAGCGCCAGGCGTTCAACCGCCCGCGAGACCGCGTCGATCGCATTGGGAGCGGGCGGGAACGGTGATTCATTGGTATTCAGTTTGATATACTTTTTATCCTGAGGCTGCTCGCCCGGTACGTAAGGCGTAAGCGAAGAAAACCTTTCTGATAAAAACACGCTCATTTCTTTTCCTCCCTGCGTACGCTGACGCTTGCCGCGTGCGCCGTAAGGCCTTCTTTTTTTGCAAAATATTCAACGTCCGGCGCAAGCGAGTCAAAAGCATTTTTGGTAAAGTATGTGAACTGACTGGTCTTTATGAAGTCGTCAATGGAAAGCGGACTCGAAAACCGGGCGGTCCCGCTTGTGGGCAGCGTGTGGTTAGGCCCTGCCATATAATCGCCGAAAGGTTCGGGACAGTAACGGCCCATGAACACAGATCCGGCGTTCACAACGTCGTCGAGAAGCGCAAAAGGATCGTCGACACAAAGTTCGAGGTGTTCGGGAGCTATGTCATTGGAGATCTTTACGGCTTCGGCGAGATCCGGAACTATTATAATTCTTCCGTTATCGTCGATAGAGGCGCGTGCGATGGCCGATCTTTCGAGCTTAGCGAGCCGGTTTTCGAGCTCGTCTCTTACGAGATAAGCAAGCTCCTCGCTTTCGGTGATGAGTATCGCCGTCGCCATTTTGTCATGTTCTGCCTGAGAAAGCATATCAGCCGCGACAAACGCGGGATTGGAATTCTTATCGGCAATGATAAGTATCTCGCTCGGACCGGCGATCATATCTATGGAAACTTCACCGTAAACCTGTTTTTTAGCTTCTGCGACGTAAGCGTTGCCGGGGCCGACTATCTTATCGACTTTAGGCACGGTCTCCGTTCCGTATGCGAGCGCCGCAATCGCCTGGGCGCCGCCGATCTTGAAAATGGTATCAATACCCGCGACAGACGCCGCGGCGAGGATCGCGGGATTCACTTTGCCTGTCTTATCCGGCGGTGTGACCATTATGATCTCCCGGCATCCGGCGATCTTTGCCGGGATGGAATCCATAAGCACGGTCGAAGGATACGCCGCCGTGCCCCCCGGCACGTATATGCCAACGCGTGCGAGCGGGATAACTTTCTGGCCTAATATGACGCCGTTGTCGCGCTCGGTGACAAAGCCGGTGCGCTTTTGCGCTGAATGGTATTCCGTTATATTATCATATGCGCGCTTGAGAATGCGAATAAACTCTTTATCGATTCTTTCGACTGCATCTTTTATCTCTTCGGCGGAAACGCGCAGAGAATCGAGTTTTACTTTGTCAAAGCGTTCGGTAAAGTCGTACAGAGCTTTATCGCCTTCGCGCCGTACGGCGGAAACGATGGTTTCTACGGCGGCGGTAACAGCTGAGTTGTTCGAAATGCGCTTGACTATATCGGAAAGGCCGACTTCTTTGCTTTTTATGATCTTGATCATTGTATATCTCCGATCTGCGCGGAAAGTTTCGCGGTAAGGTTTTCGATCTGATCGTTTTTGAACCTGAATGACGCTTTGTTCGAGATAAGACGCGCGCTTACGGGCATTATCTCGGCAACGATCGAAAGATCGTTTTCCTTTAAAGTTGTGCCGGTTTCTACTATGTCGACAATTACGTCTGAAAGCCCGAGTATGGGAGCGATCTCGATGGAACCGTTCAAAGGGATTATATCGATATCCCTACCGGTATTCGCATAATAATTGCGAGCTATTCGGCAGAATTTCGTCGCAACTCTGAGCGTTTTGCGGGTGTCGTCGTTGAAATCCTTGGGAGCGGCGACGCATACGCGGCATTTGCCGAGCCCGAGATCGAGCAGTTCATAGACGTCGGGTGCGTATTCCGCGATTATATCTTTGCCGGCGACTCCGATATCGGCGGCGCCGTGTTCTACGTAGACAGCCACGTCCGAAGGTTTTACCCAAAAATAGCGGACGTAATTTTGATTGTTTTCGAATATGAGTTTTCTGCCCGGCTGCAAAAGCGAAGGACAGCCGAAACCGGCGTCTTCGAATAGACGGTATACTTTTTCCCCGAGCCGGCCTTTGGGGAGCGCAATATTAAGATATTCCATCTGTTCCCTTCACCTTTCCGTCCTTGAATTCGCAGACATAACGGCATTTACGGTCTTTTACGGCGTCCGGAGTGCAAAACACGGTGAGTCCTTTTGAGTTGAGCTCTTCCGCCGCTTTGCGGATCAGAGCAGGATCCGATCCTTTCTCGTAAACGAGCATTACGTCTGAATCGTACTCGCTGTCTTCGCCGAACAGCCGCTCGAGCTTATCGAGATAAATCGCGAATCCAACGGCGCCGGAGCGCTTACCGAGTTTGCGCATAAGCGTGTCGTAACAGCCGCCGGAAAGTACGCTGTCGGGCACGCCGTCGACGTAACCCTTGAAAACGATACCGTTGTAGTAGTTCATATCGCCGGTGACGGAAAAATCTATTACGATCTTGCTTCTGACAGGCGAATCTTTGAATATTCCCATTGACGATATAAGTTCACCGACCTCTTTGTTGACGTCGGGAGCGCCTTCTATATTTGCGATTTGATCCACGACCTGTTCGGGGGCGCCGCAGAGCGATATAAGCTGCTTGAAAGCGCTCGCATTGCATACGGGGATCCCGGCTGAAACGCATATGGAGTCAATATCGTGCGTATTCTTGGATGAGGCGCATTCTAAAAGGCGCGCAGTTGTATATTCGTCTCCGCCGACGGACGCAGCGAATTTGCCGAGTATGCCAAGGTGCGAAAGAGTAAGCGCGTTTTTTGAAGATACGCGTTCAAGCGTCTGCGATGCGAGATACATTACCTCGGAAAGGCAGTACGGATCGGTATTGCCGATGCATTCGAGCCCGACCTGTTTTATTTCGCGGAAAGTACCGGAACTGCGGGTGACGCGATAAACGTTTTCATCGTAAAAAAGCTTGGAAATACCGGAGTTTTCCGGGCTGTTTTTAATAATTGAAAGCGTGACGTCGGGTTTTAGCGCCATGAGTCTGCCGTTTGTATCGGTAAACGTGATGATCTGGTCTGATACGAGGAATTCTTTGTTGCGCGAATAGAAATCGTATTCCTCGAATTTGCTCATGCGGTATCTTTTATAACCGAATGACGAATATAACTCGCGTAGAGAAAAGACAAGGCGTTCGGTCGGTTCGGGTCTTGAATTTTCGGTATACCGCATGTGTTTCAGCTCCTTACAAATAAATCTATGGCGCTATTGTAACACTTTATCGCGCTAAAGTCAATAGCAATTTTCAAAAAGTTTCAAATTATCTTAAAAATCACAGAAACCGCCGTGAATTGCGGCGGTCTGCGTATGTAAACGGTTATTTATCTGCGTGCTCGTACTGGAGCATATACAGGTCATAATATCTTCCTTTGGCGGCGAGCAGCTGCTGGTGTGTTCCCTGCTCGATAATCTCGCCGTGCGAAAGATATATGATATTATCGGCGTGCTGGATCGTGGAAAGGCGGTGTGCGACTATGAGCAGCGTGCCGATCTTCATGAGCTTTTCGAGCGAATCCTGAATGAGCACTTCGGTTTCTGTGTCGATGTTCGCCGTGGCTTCGTCGAGTATCATTATCTCGGGTTTATGGATAATCGTCCTAGCAAACGATATCAGCTGGCGCTGACCGGCTGAAAAGTTGTTGCCGCGTTCGCGCACTTCCTCGTCAAGCCCTTTGGGAAGTTTTTCTATTATCTTATCGGCGTTGACGTAGCGGCACGCCTGCATTATTTCTTCCTGCGTGACGTTTTCCTTGCGCAGCAGGATGTTCGAGCGTACTGTTCCGGAAAACAGGAACACATCCTGAAGCATTTGCCCGAAATGACTGCGCAGCGAGGCGATCCTGATTTTTCGTATGTCAATTCCGTCGACGAGTATCTGACCGCGCTGAATATCATAATTCCTGCAAAGCAGCGAAAGTATCGTCGTTTTGCCCGAACCGGTCGCTCCTACGAAGGCGACTGTGTCGCCGGCGTTCACTTTAAACGAAACGCCCTTGAGCACCCATTCATCCTTGACGTAACAGAACCAGACGTCTTTGAATTCAATATCTCCTTTTACGTTTTCAAGCTCGATCGCGTCGGGTGAATCGACTATCTCGGGTTCGATATCGAATATCGTGAATATCTTTTCCGCCGAAGCGAACGCAGACTGCAGCCAGTTGAACTGTTCCGCAAGACTTTGGATAGGCGTGAAGAAACGCGATATGTAGAGATAAAACGTTACGATAGTCCCGCTGGTGATGAACTGTCCCAGGAACGACGTATTGTTTATATAGCCCTTGCCGCCGAGATACATCAGACACATTTCTGAAGCTATATAAAGCATATATACCACCGGGCGGAACACGCCGAAAACGAAGATCTGCGATTTTTTCGCTTTGCCGAGTTCGGTGTTCTTTTCGGAAAACTCCCGTTTCTTGCGTTCTTCGCGGTTGAATATCTGTATTACCTTGATGCCGGAAAGATTTTCCGAAAGGAAGGTGTTTATATCCGTCGTACCGTCTTTTACTCTGCGGTACGCACGCCGTGAAAATTTTCTGAATATGAGCGTAAAAATCGCTATGAACGGTGCGAAACAAAGCACCATCAGCGTCAGCATATAGTTAAGCGCCATCATCGCCACGAGTACGCCTACGATGATGAACATATTCTTTACGAGATTCACGATAATGTTCGTGAACATAAACGAGATCGCGTTGGTATCGTTGGTGACGCGTGTCACCAGTTTGCCTACCGGCATCGAGTTGAGCTGATCGTGCGAGAGCTTTTCGATATGTTCGAAAAGGTCCTGACGGATCGCGGAGAGTATCTTCTGACCGGTTTTCTGAAGTACTATGGCCTGAAAATACGTGCACAGCAGCGAAACGACGAGCACTCCCGCATAAAGCGCGACACGTATATAAAGTTCCGACAATTCGAAATTCGCTTTGATGGTTTCTTCGATCTCGCCGACGATGATAGGCGAAATGATCTCGTAAGCGATCGAAACCACCATAAGCAGCAGTACAAAAAGGAAACTCTTTATATGCGGTTTTGCGTACGCAAGAAGACGGCGGACTATTTCGGAATCTTTCATATTGCGGTCGAAACCGATCGCCGCTTTGCGGTTCTTTATTGAAAAGTACGCAGCAATGAATATGATCGAAAGCACGCCGAGCACCGCGCCGACTATTATAAGGGGATAATACTCGCGCATAGTCACGCCCCCTTTCCGCTTGACTTTTCGAGTTCGTCAAGCTTCTGCAGGTCTACCATACGGCGGTATTCAGTGCAGTTTTCGTAAAGATCCGTATGAGATCCCACCGCGGTGACGCGGCCGTTTTCAAGAAAAATGATCTTATCCATATTCTCGATAGTGGTGATACGGTGCGCGATGAGGATAGTGGTTTTGCCGGAGCGTATGTTTTTAAGATTTGCAAGTATATTCTTTTCGGTTTTGACATCCACCGCAGATACAGAATCGTCGAGAATGAGTATCGGCGCGTCTTTCATTATAGCGCGCGCTATGGATATACGCTGTTTCTGTCCGCCCGAAACAGTGACGCCCCTTTCGCCGAGCACGGTCTTGTAACCTTCGGTGAATTCGGAAATATTGTCATGCACGTCCGAGAGTTTCGCCGCGCGGATCACGGATTCGGTATCGTTGTTATCCGAAGCGAAAGCGATGTTGTTTTCTATGGTGTCGCTGAACAGGAAATTATCCTGCGGTACGTAAGCGGCGTTGCGTCGCACGCTTTCTATGGTTATCGTATTTACGTCTTTGCCGTCGATGAACAGCGTTCCGTCGGGTACGTTATAGGTACGCAATATAAGGTCAACGAGCGTCGTCTTACCGGCGCCTGTCCTGCCGACGATGCCGACGCTTTCGCCTGCGTTTATAGTGAACGAAACATCGCAAAGTACGTCGCGTTCGGTATCGGGATAACGGAACGTAAGGGATCTGAATTCGATGTCGCCTTTGATTTCACCGGGATCGTCGACGCCGGGTCTGTCCGTGACGTCGGGCTTGGAATCGAGCAGTTTGCTTATACGCTGCAGCGAGGCCTTGCCGCGCGAACGCATTTCTATAAGCTGGGATACCGCCATGATGGGCCAGACGATAGCGCTGAAATAACCGATGAATTCCATCAGTTGGCCGGCGTCAAACGTTTTGTTCCAAACGAGGTATCCGCCGTAACCGAGAATGACGCATATGACGGATTCGACGAACAGCGTGACGAAAATGTTGAGGGCCACAGAAAGCTTAGTGAAATCCACATTGGCTTTTTCGTTATCTTTGTTTAGCTTTTTAAAGGCTGAAAGCTCTTTTGCTTCTTTTACGAACGCTTTTATGACCGCGATACCGGCAAAGCTTTCCTGCGAAAAATCCGAAAGCGAGGAAAACGCCTCCTGGCGCTTTTCCCATTTTCTCATCATATATTTACCGACGATCGTGCTTGCTACAAACAGCATCGCCATAGGAATGAGGCAAAGTAGGGTGAGCCCTATGTTCATAGCCGCCATTTTTACAACTGCCAGCACGCCCAGAAAAAGGGCGTCGGCGAACATAAGTATTCCCGAGCCGAAACAGTCCTGCACGGTCTCGAGATCGTTCGTGAACAGAGCCATAAGGTCGCCGACTTTGTTGTGTTGGTAATACTCCTGCGAAAGGTCTTTGCAGACGTCGAACATACGGAGCCGGAGATCCGTTTCGGCGTTGATGCCCGCGCCGAAAAAGCATATGCGCCATAAAAAACGGCATATCACCATCGCAAGGATGATGAGCAGCATCGGGAGGCATATCTTATCGAGCAGGAAATCCATATCGAATCTGACGGCGGCGCCGTCGATATCGACATATCCGTTGTTTACGCCGTTTATGACATACTTATAAAGCACCGGAATGACCAGCTGCAGCCAGTCAACGGTGATAAGCGTCAGTATTCCCAGAATAAGGCGCGGTGAGTATTTGATGTAATAACGATTGATGTTTTTTCCGAAAAGCATAATTATCACGTCACCTTTGCATATATTCATTTTACCATCGTCGCGGATGTTTTGCAATATTATATTTGCACAAAAAAGCAGCGTAAGCGATATTGTTTCGGGGTAATGCGCAAGAAAAAGCATAACGACTTATAAATCATACGTCGCGCGGTATTGACTTTTCGGTTATTTATGTTAAAATTGTATTTGAATAAAATGATAAAAGTCTGTTTACTGAAAGGAGAGTACCATGAAATTCACATATAACGGCGGTACGATCGAATATCCGGACAACGCACTGTTTTCTGAAATAGCCGCTGACGTGCAAAAGGATTACGACGCGCCGATTATCCTCGCCAAGATCGACCAGAAACTTTACGAGCTCAACAAGAGAATATCGCGCGCTGAAATATATGGCGCAAACAAAGACCGCGCGCCGGAAATTGACTTTTATACAACACGCGACCGCGACGGGCACAGAGCGTACGAGCGCGGAGCTGAAATGATGTTCCTGCGGGCGATAACGCATCTGTACGGCAAAAAGCTGAAAAAGCTCAAACTCGAATACGCTATCGGAGACGCGCTGTATTTTACCGTCGTCTTCAAAGACGACGTCAGGATAAAGCTCGACGACAAAACTCTGGGCAGAATAAAAGACGTTATGCGCAAGTACGTGGAAAATGATGAAAAATTCATCAAGTCGAAGATCTCCACGCGCGACGCCATAGAGATATTCCGTATGCACGGAATGAGCGACAAAGAGCGTCTGTTCCATTACAGACGTACTTCCACGACGAATATGTACCGTTTCGGCAACTATTTCGATTATTACTACGGATATATGCCGCCCAGCGCGGGATATGTCGATATCTTTGATCTGTTGCCCGCCGAAGGCGGAGTGCTGCTCGTGCTGCCGAACCATTCCACGCCCGGTGAAATAGGAAGTGCCGAGGTACCGAAAAAGCTTTTCGCCGCGATGAATAAATCCAATACATGGGGCGAAAACGTAGGTATCCCTACCGTGGCGGCTTTAAACGACGCGATCTCCCGCGGCGAAGGCAGAGATATTATTCTTTCATCCGAAGCGTATCAGGAGCACATCATCGGTGAGTTTGCGCAGCGCATAAAAGAAGAAAACCGGCGTATCGTTATGATAGCGGGGCCGTCTTCTTCGGGAAAAACGTCTTTTTCGCACAGACTTTCCATACAACTCAATAATGTGGGACTGAAAGCGCATCCCATCGCCTGTGACAATTATTATCTTGAGCGTTCGCTTACTCCGCGCGACGAAAACGGCGAATACGATTTTGAATGCCTGGAAGCTATCAACATAGATTTGTTCAACAAGCAGATGACTTCTCTGCTCAAGGGCGAAAAAGTCGAGCTTCCCACGTTCAATTTCAAGCTCGGCAGACCTGAATTCAACGGTAATGCCTTGAAGATGGCTTCGGACGACGTGCTGGTGATAGAAGGAATACACGGACTCAACGACCGGCTTTCGTATTCAATATGCCCGGATGACAAGTTCAGGATATATATAAGCGCCATCACCGCGCTGAATATAGACGAGCACAACCGAATACCGACAACGGACAGCCGTGAAATAAGACGTATGGTACGCGACGCGCGCACACGCGGTTTTTCGGCAATAGAGACGATAGCGCGTTGGCAGTCAGTCCGCCACGGCGAGGAAAAACACATTTTCCCCTTCCAGGAATGCGCCGACGTGATGTTCAATTCCGCTTCCATATATGAGCTTGCGGTTCTCAAGACGTTTGCCGAACCCCTTCTCTTCGCTATACCGACCGACGCGCCGGAATATCCGGAAGCGAAACGTCTGCTCAAATTTCTGGAATACTTTCTCGGTCTTTCCTGCGAAGACGTTCCGCGCAACAGTCTGCTGCGCGAATTCATAGGCGGCAGCATATTCCCTGTCGGGTGAATAACTATTGACCGGTCGGACGCGTTCACGGCCGGTCTTCTTGTAAAATTACTTATAAAATTGCAAAAACTATTGCACAATTATACATATAGTGGTATAATACCGCTTAAGCAAAAACGCGTATGAGCTTTAAACGTATGCGTTTATGGAAAATTATTGATGAATAATTATTATTTGAGGTCATTATGAGATTAGTCGTAAAAGTAGGCACTTCAACGCTCACCTATGCGAGCGGAAAAATGAATATCAGACGGACCGAAATACTGTGCCGCGTACTCAGCGATCTGAAAAACCGCGGACATGAGATAATTCTCGTATCGAGCGGCGCTATCGGTATGGGCACGGGAAAACTCGGCATATCCGGCGCAAAAGACAATATGGCGCTTAAGCAGGCCGCCGCCGCTGTCGGTCAATGTGAGCTTATGTATACTTACGACAAGTATTTTTCGGAATACCGTCATAACGTTGCGCAGATACTGCTTACGAAAAGCGATTTCGAAAACGAAACACGCCACGCCAATTTCAGGAACACCGTACATGAGCTGCTCAAGCTCGAATGTCTGCCTGTCATAAACGAAAACGACAGCGTCGCCACAGAGGAGATCGCCGTAGGTGACAACGATTCTCTCGCGGCGCTGGTTGCCATCTCTGTCAAGGCGGATATACTGATAATTCTTTCTGATATCGATGGATTATATACCGCCGATCCCAACAAGGACCCCGACGCGCGTATCATTCATCACGTTGAAAAGATTGACGATTCCGTAATGGCGCTCGGCGGGGGCAGCAGTTCTTCGCTCGGCACCGGCGGTATGCACACCAAGCTCGTCGCGGCGGGCATGTGCCTGGACGCCGGCATAAGTACCGTGATACTTTCGGGTGAGAATCCCGAAGATATGTACGGACTGCTCGAAGGAAAGCAGATCGGGACCGTTTTCGGAGGCGCCATAAAATGACTACTCATGAACTTCTTGTAAAAGCGCGCGATGCGAGACGCTCTGTCGCCGCTCTGTCTTCTGAAAAAAAGCGCGGCGTGTTATATGATGTCGCAAACGCCGTCTTGCGGCATGAAAATGATATTCTCAACGCTAACGAGACTGATATCAGAAACGCTTCTCAGACGATCGCTCCGGTTATGATAGACCGTCTGAAACTCGATCACGCGCGTCTTAACGCGATATGCGGCGATATAATCAAGGTGGCTGATCTGGACGACCCGTGCGGAAAAGTGCTGGAAAACAGGATCCTGAAAAGCGGTATAAAACTGCGGCGCGTCAGCGTTCCTATAGGCGTGATCGCGATGATATACGAAAGCAGACCGAACGTTACTTGCGACGCGGCGACGCTATGCTTTAAAAGCGGAAATGTATGCGTACTGCGGGGCGGTAAAGAGGCAATAGAGACCAACAAAGCGATCGTTTCGGCAATAAGAAACGCGATCGCGGATAACGGAGTCGATCCCAATGCGGTCTGTCTTGTGGAAGATATTACCCGTCAAAGCGCGACCGAGCTCATGGAAGCAGCCGGTTATGTGGATCTGCTCATACCTCGCGGAAGCGCAGGTCTGATCAACGCATGCGTCGAACACGCAAAAGTTCCCTGCATACAGACCGGCGCAGGTATCTGCCACGTTTATATCGATAAATGCGCAGATATCAAAAAGGCTCTCGATATCATCGAAAACGCCAAAACGTCGCGGCCTTCCGTCTGCAACGCCGCGGAGGTGTGCCTCGTCCATAAAGATATTGCAGACATTTTCCTGCCGCTATTGTATGACAGACTGTGTGTGAAACGCGAAGAAAACGGTCTTGTTCCGGTAGAACTGCGGCTTGACGAAAAAGCCGCCGCGATAATCGACGGAAAAGTTGCCGGAGAAAACGATTTCGATACCGAGTTTTTGAATTATATACTTGCTGTCAAAGTCGTGGATTCGGTTGAGCAGGCTGTCGAACATATTTCAAACCATTCTACGTTCCACAGCGAATGTATAGTAACGGAAGACGAAAAAGCCGCCGCATATTTCACCGCCAATGTCGACAGCGCGGCTGTATACGTAAATGCTTCGACAAGATTCACCGACGGCGGCGAATTCGGGTTCGGCTGCGAAATAGGTATTTCGACGCAAAAAATGCACGCAAGAGGGCCCATGGGGCTCGACGCGCTCACGTCTTATAAGTATATTCTGACAGGAAACGGACAAACGAGGTGATTTAGATGACCGATATAGGATTTATAGGCGCCGGTCATATGGGATCGGTACTGATCAAGACCGCTTGCTGCGATAAGAACAACAGAGTTTTCATCTCCGACTGCAGCGCGGACAGAGTAAGTGCTCTCGCGGCGTCGCTCGGCGCGACGCCTTCTACAAATATCGATATTGCCAAAACGTGCAAATTCATCTTTTTGTGCGTTCGTCCGCAGGACCTTGAGACCGTTTGTGAAGAGATACGCAGCGTTTTATGTACGCGCAGCGGTTTCGTGCTTGTGAACATAGCGGTCGGGATCTCGATCGAATACACCAAAAAGCTGTTAGATATCCCTTCGTCGCCGGTCATACGCATGATGCCCAATACTCCAATAGAAGCCGGAAAGGGCGTTGTGCTGTACTGTTATGAAAATCTGCGTTCAAGCGACGAAAACGCTTACAAGAAGATACTCGCAAAAAGCTGTAAGTTGTATTCCATTCCCGAAGAACTTATGGACTCCGCCGGATGCATTAGCGGATGCGGTCCCGCATTTGTTTACAGATTCATTTCGGCGTTTGCCTCAGCCGGCGAAAGTATCGGTCTGCCCAAGCATCTCGCGTATTCGCTGGCGCTGAATACCGTGGAAGGCGCTGCCGCGATGGCGCTTGAAGGAAAATCGACTGCCGACGAGCTCTGCGCGCAGGTGTGTTCAAAGGGCGGCACGACAGAGAGAGGCGTCGCGGTAATAGACGGTTCCGGGCTTGAAAAAGTGATGGCGGAAGCCGCCGAAGCGTCGCTCAAGCGCACGATCGAGCTGAAAAAATAAATATTCGACCGTTTTAATACCGTTTAAAGCGGCGCGGCGTTGCTGCGCCGCTTTACATTTTAATAATTTCATAATAATCTTAATAAAATCATAATAAACTATTGCTATTCGACATTTTTCGTGCTATAATTTAAATCGTGCTATAATTTAAATGATTATATCATAAATCAGTCGAGGAGCAGCAATTATGATCGAAGTCCGCGAAGTGAAGACCAAAAAAGAGCAGAAAGAATTTGTAAGTTTCCCCTTGACTCTGTATAAAGGAAACGAGTATTTCGTCCCAATGCTTTACGGCGGCGAATTCGATATTTTCAAACCGGACTATCCTTTCAACAAGGTATGCGACACGGTTTGTTATATCGCCTATAAAGACGGAAAAGTCGCCGGAAGGATACAAGGTATCATCCAGAGCGAAGCCAACAAAAAATGGGGGCAGAAACGCGTCAGATTCACCAGATTCGACTCGATCGACGACGAAAAGGTATCTGCCGCCCTGTTTGCGAAGGTCGAAAACTGGGCAAAAGAGAAAGGTATGGAAGAGTTCGTCGGACCGCTAGGGTATTCCGATCTCGAACGCGAGGGTCTTTTGATCGAAGGGTTCGATCAGATGCATACATACGAAGAACAGTTCAATTACCCGTATTATCAAAAACTCATTGAATCGTACGGTTTCGAAAAGGACGTCGACTGGCTTGAATACAAGCTTTACGCTCCCGCCGAAAACGGCGATCGTATTATAGAATTCAGCAGTAAAATGCTGAAGCGGTTTGAAATACGGGTTTATCAGGCGAAAACCATAAAAGAGATCGTCGACAAACACATAAACGGTATATTCGAGATCATAGAAAAGGCATATTCTCACCTTTACGGCACGATGCCGCTCAATCAGGAAATAATTGACAATTACATCAAGGATTTCAAACTTATCGTCCGTCCGCAGGATATATTGATGCTGTACGATAAAAATGACCGGATGATCGGCTTTTCGCTGATGTTCCCTTCTATTTCCGATGCGGTGCGAAAATCCGGCGGACATATAACGCCGCCTTTCATAGTACGATTCCTTAAATCGAAAAAAAGCCCCAAAGTGCTCGATCTTGGGCTCATAGGCATACTGCCGGAATATGAATCAAAAGGCGTCGCCACAATTCTCATAGGGCTTCTCATCAACTTCCTGCGCGAAAGCGACCTCGATCATCTTGAGACCAATCTTATGCTTGAAGACAATCATCATATTCAGAACATTTTGAAATATTTTGAAATATGTCAGAACAAGCGCAGACGCTGTTTTAAGAAAAACATATAAGGTGCGGTCGAAAATATGAATTATACAGGTTATAAACAGATAGACGGCGCGCTTTTTGAGAAATTCATAATAAACGGCGCCGCAAAACTAAAAGAAAACGTCAAGATGATAAACGATCTCAACGTGTTCCCTATTCCGGACGGCGACACGGGAGATAATATGTTCCGTACTTTTTCGGGCGGCATAAAGAATATGCAGCAGGAACAGCAGAATTCCGTGACAAAGAAAGCGCACGCTCTGGCTGTGGGGATGCTGCTTTCGGCACGCGGCAACAGCGGCGTTATCCTTTCGCAGATATTTGCCGGAATGGATAACGGCCTTGAAGGCGTTGAAGTTGCGAATATGTCGGACCTGAGCAAAGCGTTTTCCGAAGGCGTCAAACGCGCGTACGCGACCGTGGTATCGCCTGTTGAAGGTACGATACTCACTGTTGCGCGCGAAGCGCTCGAAGGGACTAACGATATTATCGACGATAATATCACACTCGGCGATTATTCCGAAGTGATACTCGGCAAAATGAGGGTTTCGCTCGCCAACACGCCCGAGCTTCTGGACGTGCTGAAAGAGGCCGGGGTCGTCGACAGCGGCGGAGCCGGACTTTATTTGATAGCCCAAGGGGTGCTCGAAGCGATTAAAGGCAACGACAGCGAGTTTACCCTTGAAAGCGAACAAAAGCAAACGCAGATAGTCGACTTTTCGCTTTTCGGCAAGGATTCTGTCTTTGAGTACGGTTACTGTACCGAATTCCTGCTCAGACTGATGACCGCAAAGACCGACGTCGATAACTTCGATATACAAACAGTCATCGACTATCTCGGCACGATCGGTGATTCGATAGTGGCGCTTAAAGAAGATTCGATACTAAAGATACACGTGCACACGATGACGCCTTCAAAGGCGATCGAATACTGCCAGCAGTTCGGCGAGTTTCTGACGATCAAGATAGAGAACATGATGCTGCAGCACAACGAGCACGAAGCAAAAAAAGAGGCGGATATTCCAAAGGTGCAGAAAAAGCGTTCCAAATACGCGTCGTGCGTGGTAACGACCGGTTCCGGGAACATAGAAGTGTTCCGTCAGCTGGGCGCCGATCATATCATTGACGGCGGTCAGGGGAGGAACCCTTCGACCGGTGATTTTATCAAAGCGTTCGACGAGATGAACGCCGATAACATCTTTGTATTCCCCAACAATACCAATATATTTATGGCCGCTGAACAGGCGGGTGAGCTTTATACCAAATCAAAGATATACGTCATCCCTTCAAAGAATCCCGGACAGGCGTACGCCGCTCTCGCAATGCTCGATTACAGTTCCGATGACGCAGAAGCGATAAAAGAAAACTTTATATCGAATATGGAATTCGTCGAGACCGGCATGGTATGCAAAGCCATAAGAAACGTTGAATACAAAGATATTACGGTCAAAAACAACGATTATATAGGTTTCACCAACAAAAAGGTCCTTTCCGCCGCCGAAGACAAGATCGACGCGCTTTCTTCCCTTTGCGAAAAGCTTATGCTGGAGGATAAAGAGATAGTTACGGTTTTCTACGGCGCCGACGCGACCGATGAAGACAAGCGCCGTGTAAGAGAACTCATAAACGGAAAATACAGAGACAAAGAGTTCTATGACGTCGACGGAAAACAGGAAATTTACGATTTTATAGTTGTACTTGAATAAGGAGGATCTTATGAAAAATTTCGTTATCATAACCGATTCGAGCAGCAATATGACGCCTGAGCAGATGCGCGAATTCGGTATCGACGCCATCGTGCCGTTCCACATATACGCAAACGGCAGCGAATACCTCGCAAACGACGGCTGGGCTGGTATGGATCCCGTAACGTTTTACGCTGAAGTGGGCAAAGGTCTCGATATGAGTTCTTCGCAGGCAACTTCCAACGAATACGAGGCGGTTTTCCGCAAATATCTGGAGCAGGGACACGACATTCTTTCGATCTCCTGCGCGGAAGCGCTTTCGAGTTCGGTCAAAGAAAGCTATAAAGCAAAAGAGCGCGTTGAAAAAGACTATCCAGACGCAAAAATTTACTGCGTAGACAGTTATAACTGCTGCTATTCACTCACTATGCTCGCCGCGGAATGCAGCAAGAAGCGTGCAAACGGCGAAACGATCGAAGACGTTTACGAATGGCTGCTTAAAGAACGCCTTTATTTCAACGAAGTCGGTACGGTAGAGAGTCTCACATACCTGCGCAACGCGGGGCGTGTAAGCGCATCCGCCGCTTTCTTCGGCGGGATATTCAGCATCAAGCCGCTGATCGTATACGACGGGACCGGCCATAACGTGGCGATCGAAAAGGTGAGGGGCAGAAAGAGTTCGCTTGAAAAGACCGCGGAATATATCATAAAATACGCATATCTCGACAAATACAACACGGTATTTATTTCGCATGCGGATTGTCTTGAAGACTGTAAATACGTTGCCGAGATCGTCAAGGCGCACTTCCCTGATATTCAAATCGATTTCCGTTTCGGTTTTATAGAACCGGGTATAGGATATTCTGTAGGGCCCGGAACGATTATAGCCAATTTCTATGGCGACCCGGCGATAAGGGATCTCAATAAATAACAGATATACGACAAAAACCCGGTACGCCGAACGTACCGGGTTTTTTATGGCTTGATTATGACTTCCAGAGACCGTGCAGATTGCAGTATGCATAAGCGGCTATGGGCTTGTCGCCTTCCACGATCGCGAATGTAGCTTCGGGTGCTTCGCCGGGGGCGAGCTTGACGCGCTGGTTGCCGTGCTCCGTTTCCAGAGCGATCCATTCTATGTAATGGACTTCTTGCATGGGATGAGCCGCCGAACCGACTTTAACGGTCACCAGCGAACCTTCAACGGTAATGACAGGCACGTGTTTTTCAACGGAGGCGTCCGTGGTTCCTGGTATGAGTTCCTGCATTGGTTCACCGCAGCAGACAACGGGGACTCCGCTCGCGTGGCAGTAGGCGATGATGTTGCCGCAGCGTTTGCAGCGATAGAATTTCATTGACATTTTTGATTTCCTCCTTTAAAAGATCTGGTTGGTTTGAATACGGCCTTGCCCGTTTTTCGGGCGCGGTTTTTTTCTTACAATGCTATTTTAACAGAAAAGATTTGGATAGTCAACAAGGATAAACAAAAAATGACTTGATAAAGAAAAATAATTGTGGTATTATATGTTCAGAATCAAAAGGAGATACGACTGATGATAACGGAATATAAGATCGTCTGCAACGGGATCAAAAAGAAAGTGATATATCATTTCAGCGATTCGCATCTTACGGAATACGATTCATTATCTACGCCCGAAGAAACAGAAAAGGCAAAAAACGCGGCAGAAGCGTGGGAACGCGTGCGTGCGCATTTTGCGCTGCACGGCGGAGAGCCGTACGGCGAATACGAAAAACGCTCGCCGGCTTATCATTTCCGCACGCTTCTTGAAATTGCAAAAGACGGCGACGCTCTTGTGTTAGCCGGCGATACGTTCGATTACGTGAGCGCCGCGAATATCCGGTATGCTGACGAGTGCCTTGCAGGTTTCGATAAACCTATCGCCGCCGTGTGCGGGAATCACGAAAGCCGGAGAGCGATACCATCTGACGGAAAGCTCGCGGAAATGGGCAAAGATTTTTACGTTGTACGGCTGGAAGATATTAATATAATATGCGTCGACAATTCTCAGCGCATAGTAACAGCCGAACAGAATAAGGCGCTTGAAGACGAGCTTTCGAGCGGCAAGAAAGCGCTTATCGTTATTCACGTGCCGATCGTTTGCGAACAGAATGAACGCAAGATCAAACCCAGCGGAGTGTATTTTCAGTTCAATTACGAAAACTGCCCCGAGGAAAACCATGAGTTTATTAGAATAATCGAGAAACACTCGCAAAACGTTATTGCGGTGCTTGCCGGGCATTTGCATTTTTCAAATTACGCGCTGCTGCCGGGCAACGTGCCGCAGTTCGTTTCCTCGCAGGCGATAGTCGGAAATATCAACAGATATATAATCGGTGACGCTGATGAATTACTCTGAATTCAAAAAACAGTTCAATTTTGAACTTCCCTCTTACGCGGAAGAATTATACGAAAGCTTTTCGGCTGAATACGACGGATCTCCGGTTTTGACGGAACGTGAAGCGCTCGTTGTTGCCGAAGAAACGGGACTTCCGGAAGACGGAAAAAAAGAGCTTATAAGATGCGCCGGTGTCATAAACAATAACGCCGCATCGCGCATATGCGGCGCGTTTATCAGGTATATAACCGTGCAAAAGCGCAAGCCGTGGCAGAATCAGATATATACCGAGGACCTTTTCGACGCAGAAGGGCTTGAAAAAGAGCAGGTCGGATGGGTGATCGTCGCCGGCGCGCTTGCAGATACGATCATAAACAAAAAGCCGCCGAAAGAGTTGAATCGGGAAAACCTTAACGCTTTTCGCGGGTATTCGCGATCGTGTTTTGAAAAGAACGGCTACTGGGGAATACTCGAATGGAGCTGGAATATGCTCTGCGCCGGCGGATGTATGTTTCTGTTCGGCGTGCTCAAGTTCGTACCTGGCGAGTTTGGCAGCGATTTCAAAGTCATTACGGACGGAAAGCGTTACGTTTCGTTTGCGTGCGGCGAACATTTTATAGACAAAGACGGCGCTTTGACCAACGACATATCCGCCTCTGTCGGTAAAACCGTATATACGGAAAACAATGACGAATATATCGTCAACGTGATTTCAAGGCGCGGTGTTGCCGAAAACAAGACCACGCGCTTTTCAAAGAAAATATGGCGCGATTTTCTGTCTGAAGGCACTCATACTCTCAATATTCATATCCCTTCCGGCATAGAATATACGCCCGAAAGAATAAGAGAGGCGTTCGGAACAGCTATAGATTTTTACAAACACTTTTACCCGTCGCTTCATCCTGCCGCGATTACCGGCTATTCATGGATATTTGCTCCTCAACTTGAAAAGGTTCTTGATGAAAACAGCAATATCCTGCGCGTAAACAGAAGCGTGTATGTCATACCGACAAAAGGCGAATACGGCGCCGACTGCCGTTTTCTGCGTGAAGGATCGCAGTTGCAGAGACGAATCAAGGAGCAAACGGAAAACGGAGTACGTTTTCACTACTCCGTAATGTATATCCCGATAAACGAGACGCAAAATTTCGGCAATGAAACAGAATAGGAGGTATTTTACAATGCTTTATACTGTAGATAAGATTGAACGTGAACTCGTTGAGCTTCTGGGCGACGACGGTTCGGTGCTCGTAGTGCCGAAAGGATCGCTCGGCTTTAAAGTGCGCGAAAACGACGTGCTGTTATTTGACGCGTCTTCCGGGGCGTTTGTTCAGGACCGCGACGCCGCCGAATCGAGAAAGACTTCTTATAAAGAAAGACTCGAAGGGCTTTTCAGGCGCAGGAAGTAAGGTCAGTTGCGTTTAATACGCGCCGCGACAGCGTTTTTATCTGAAAAAAACGCCAGATCAGTGATCGTTACGCTGTAATTTACGGAAATAATATGCAGTTCGCTTAAGCCGTCGTATCTGACGGCTTTTGTTGTTCTGTACGCCTGTTCCGAAAAAGTTTCGAAATCGATATTTCCATATATAGCAACGATTTTGCGCGGCGTGCTTTCGGGTCCCGTTCCTATAATCCCGCGTTTTAGACTGGCGGTTATAACGATCTCGTCCGGCGCGGAACCGTTTTCCGCAAGTTTGTGCCAATAGCTTCCGTAAAGCGCGTTTTGAGCGTAGGATATATAATCGGCAAAATAGCCGTCCGTAAAAACGTTTTCTTGCGGATCATAAACGATTTCTGCAGTCACTCCGTTTGAGTCTCTTACCGTGAACGAATAGGTTTCATTCGCTTTATCGTATCTGTATGAAACAAGCCGCAAAAGGCCGTTGTATTCGTTTTTACATATCGAATCGGCTTTTTTATATGCTATAAGCAGGCAAAACGGATCGCCTTCGATCGAGACGAAAAGTATGACAGCCGCGACAGCCGCCGTTAAGAATCTGAACAGTTTTATATCTATCACCGGTAGTATTATTTGCAAAGCGATCAAATATATATACTGCGGTGAAAGAATAATGCGCAGAAAGATCAAACGGAAAATGATCCTGCTCGCCGCTGTGCTATTTTTGGTCCTGATATGCGTTTCGTTCGGAATGAATTTCAGGCGCGCGGCTAACGAATACGCGGAGCATGTCGTGAAAAACACGGTAATAGAATCGATATACGATTCGTTTAACGCTGTTTGCGAGAAGTTCGGAACGCAATTGCCGAATATACAGCATACCGTTTTGGTAAACGGCGAAGTGAACGCGATTTCGATAGATTCGTTTATTCTCAACAAAATAACCGCCGAGATCACTTTTGAAGTGTCAAGGCGGCTTGAAAACTTGAAGGGATACTTTTCCCTGCCGTTGGGGAACGTGACCGGTATGGAAATCTTATCCGGAAAAGGTCCCGGAATAAAGCTCACGGTCGTTCCGCTCGGCAGCGTGTGCGCAGGGACGGAAAGCCGGTTTATAAGCGCCGGCATCAACCAGACGCTTCATCGTATAAGCGTGCGTGTAGACGTGCTGATAAGCGTGCTGTCTCCGTTATACAGCGCCGAAAAAGAGATCAGCTGCGAATTTGCGGTTAGCGAAACTCTTATAATAGGTAAAGTTCCGGAGCTCTATTTTATGCGCGACGAAACGCCGTAAATGAGTATAGAGGCAGCGGAAGACGCTGAAAGCGACATTCTGTAATTGTTTTTATAATCAATTGATACCGTGACGTCGGCGCAAGACATAATGCTCTTGTTAACGCCGCGCTTTTCGCCGCCGATCACGAGACAAAGCGGAAGATTGAATTTGGCATTCTCCAAACTGACGGAGTCGGTCGTTTTAGCCGTACAAACCATCGAAAAACCGTTTTTCTTAAGCGAACCGACCGTTTCCGAGGGGTTTTTAAACAGCGCGATAGGGAGCATCTCAGAAGCTCCTGCCGAAGAACGTATAACTATCGAAGAAGTTGTAAAGTAATTGCGTTCCGGCAAAAGCACGCAATCACATCCGCATGCGTAAGCGGTGCGCAGTATGTAACCGAAATTGAACGGGTCTTCAATACCGTCGAGCATAAGCGCGAACTTTGCGTTTTTCAGCGCGTTTTCAATGGAAACGTACTTTCTGTCGCCGACGATCGCGGCTATGCCTCCGTACGCTTCGCCTCCGGTGAGGGATGCAAATTCTGCGGCGGATAAAAGTTCCGCGTTTGCACCGGTGCGTTTAAGGTATTTATTCAAATATTCATACTGCGCTTTTTCGGGATAATGATACGAGGCAGAGCTGATGCGGCTCTGCCTTTCTTTATCGATTATGAGTTTATAAAGTTCGCGGCTTTCGTTTTCGATCACCGCCGAAACGGAAATAAATCCGCCTATTAGATATTCAGCCATATCAGTCCCCCGCGAGTTTTGCGAGATCGGAATGCAGCAAACGTCCGGCGTAAGTGTTATAAGTTATAATGACAATGTCGGTAAAACCGTCGCTTGAAAGCATATCGGCTATGCTTTCGTTATAAAGCTGGGGATTGATATAGGTGATCTTGCCGTAATTAGGCACAAGAAACGTGATGAAAGGAGCGGCGGAAGAATCGCCTATTACAAGCAAACTGCGCGAACTGTCGCCCGCCGCGGTGATGTCGATACGTTTCGCTTCCTCGCCGAGGAACGTAAAATAGTTATACGAACCGGTATCCGCAAATATGACGCCGGTACGGTTCACAACGCCGCTGCCGCGATAAACTTTTTCTGTTGCGGTATACACCTCGTCGATATCGAAATAATCGAACCTGTCTGCGTTTTTCATAACGCGCTCGGAACCGGTGGCGTTAAAGAATTTGCCCAGGAACTGATTGTTGAGCATTTTCTGCGTGTACATACCCGCTACGATCGGCGTTATCCCGGCGGCTTTGCAGTAATCGAGGTAAACGTAGTACGCCGCAAGATGCGTATAGTTGGGGTCGGAATTGAAAAACAGCTTTTCGTCGTAATGCGTTTCGAAAGTGTTGTAGACGTCTACGTTAATAATTGACGAAACGGTTTTGGCGTACACGTTGTTCATAAACTTCCGCTGACTTGCGCAGTAAAAATCGTCTTCCTGTTTGACGGATGCGGGAATAGTAAAGAATTCGCAGTTGGTCGGCACGAGTATGTTGTATACCCTTTTGGAACCGGCGAGCTCTTGGATCTTATTGAGAGAATCGGTGTATTTGTTTACGATATTGGTCGAAAAAGTAAACTGTTCAAAACCGTAACCTTTGTAAAGATAGGTGTATCCGAGATAATTTATCACCCATCCGTGTTCGGGTTCGGAATATTCGCCCGAGCTTTCTTCCTCGCTTGATTCGGCAGCGGAGCTTTCGTCTACGTAGGAAGGATCGTCCTGCGATTCGCCGGCTTCCGGATCGGATGAATCGTCTGCAGCGGAAACGTCAACGGCACTTTCCGGGTCTGTAACGTCGGCCGGCGTCGAGTGCACGTCGACGGAATCGTCGTTAACATACTCGGGTTCTGAATTGTTTTCCGTGTTGTTTGAATCTTTGCTGAAAACTAACAGATAAAGAGCAAGACCGACAATAAGGAGCGAAAGAACGGCGATCACTGCGATCATTATCTTTATGCTGTTGTCATTCTTGTTAGCTCTTACCAGCCTATTTTCGTCCATAATTCACCTTTCACTGATAATTATTCGCTTTTGGGAGAGTCTTCGGTTTTTTCTTCTTTTGATTCTGACTCTTCCGGCGCTTTTTCTTTAGCGTATCTGGCGCGTTTCGCTGCTTTTATGGCGTCGAGTTTTTCAAACGAGGCGTCGGGTTCGAATACTGCGATGAACTGTTCTCTGTCCATGATCTCGTTAACTACGAGATATTCGGCAACAAAATCGAGTTTATCGCGGTTTTCCGTAAGGATCTTTTCCGCCTGCGCATATGCTTTTTGAACAATGGAATGAACTTCGTCGTCGATCTCGGCGGCGACTTTTTCGGAATAATTGCGCGTTGACGTGAAATCTTTGCCCAGGAACACTTCGTCGTGACCGGTGCCGAAGACGATGGGTCCGAGCGTTTCGCTCATACCGTACTGCGTTACCATTTTACGCGCGAGTTCCGAAGCGCGCTGAATGTCGTTGGAAGCGCCGGCGGAAATGTCGTTAAGAACGAGCTTTTCTGCGCATCTGCCGCCCAAAAGCACTGAAATGCGGTCGATCATTTCGTCCTTATACGCGTTGTATTTGTCTTCCTGAGGGATCGCAATCGTATAGCCCATAGCCATACCGCTTGGGATAATGGATACCTGCTGAACAGTATCCTGCGAAGGAAGAAGATGGCCGACGATCGCATGGCCCGCCTCGTGATACGCGGTATTGCGTTTTTCTTCTTCTTTTATGACGCGTGATTTCTTCTGAGGTCCTACGATGACTTTGATCTCGGCTTGCTCAATGTCTTCCATATCGATCTCGCTCTTGCCTTCGCGCGCGGCGAGCAGGGCCGCCTCGTTTAGAAGGTTTGCAAGATCAGCGCCTGTAAAGCCGCTGGTCGAACGCGCGATCGTTTCGAGATCCACGTTTCCGGAAAGCGGTTTGTTGCGTGAGTGTACTTTGAGTATTTCGGTTCTTCCCTTTATATCGGGGTAATTGATCGTCACCTGTCTGTCGAATCTGCCCGGCCTGAGAAGCGCGGGATCGAGTATATCGGGCCTGTTAGTTGCGGCAATGACTATAACGCCGTCGTTTACGCCGAAACCGTCCATTTCGACAAGCAGCTGGTTAAGAGTTTGTTCGCGTTCGTCGTGACCGCCGCCCCAACCGGCGCCTCTGTGTCTGCCTACGGCATCGATCTCATCGATGAATATTATAGCGGGCGCGGTCTTCTTTGCGGTCTCAAAGAGGTCTCTCACGCGCGAAGCGCCTACGCCGACGTACATTTCCAAAAAGTCTGAACCCGAAATAGCATAGAAAGGAACTCCGGATTCTCCAGCTACTGCTTTTGCAAGCAGGGTTTTACCGGTACCAGGTGCGCCTACGAGCAGGACGCCGCGAGGTATTTTTGCGCCAAGCGAATTGAATTTGGAGGGGTTCCTGAGGAATTCGACGATCTCCTTGAGCTCTTCCTTCTCTTCGTCTGCGCCTGCCACGTCTGAAAACAGGACCTTATGCTTTTCGTCGGAGCCAAGCTTTGTTCTCGCCTTGGTGAAGGAATTCATCCGTCCGCCGAGGCCGCCGCCGGTACCTGAAGACGTGCCGCTTTTACCTGTCGCGCGCGAAATGAATTTCCACCACAGGAAAATGAACACGCCGATGACGATAAGATAAGGCAGGAACCTCACCCACCACGGGAGCGAGGTAGCGGGTTCGTAATCGTAATCCTGTAAAATTCCTTTATTCTGCTGTTCGCTGATCAGTTCGTGCAGATCGTCGTAAAAGATCTCGAAATATCGCAGCTGGTATTCAATGACCTTTCCCGACTTCAGCTGCATCGTTATGACGTTATTCTGGTCGATGACGAACGCGGTTACGTTTTCATCTTTAAAATTCTTTACGACATCGCTGTACTTTACTGCTTTTTCGGTATTGCCGGAAGCGATCAGAGACGCTATGAAAATGATGGCAACTATTACGATAAGATAAAACCATATGATGCCTCGGTTGGATTTCAACAATTCCACCACCTTTACATGAATGAATTACTTTCCTTGCGGCAATTCGATGCCGACAAACACACCGGCTTTTGACGGGTCTTTTACGAAAAAAGCGTCGTCCGTTCCTATAAAAGGTACTGCGGCAATTTTGCCGTCAATGAGTATTACCGGTATGAGATCGCGAAGTTCGCGTGGGATCTTTTTGTTTATGAATTCCTTTTTTACGCTTTTGCAGATACCGTGAACGTTTATACGGTCGCCTTCGGCTCTTGCTCTTGCGGATATCACGCTTTTAATATTATCAAATCTAAGCGCGAATGTTGTTGTGTATTTGTAAATTTCGTTAAAATTTTCAGCGAATGACAGCGTAGCGCTGACGCCTTCCGCCAATATATTCTTGCCTTCGGAAAGCACGGTATATTCAATCTTTTTGCGTTCGCGCTCCGCAGGAACCAGGATATCAAAGCTTCCGCCGTGCGTACAAAGCGCCCTGCCTTGCGGCAAAATGAACGACGTGTCTGCTTTATTCTTTACAGCCGAAACAATGCGTTCTAATAGTTCCCTGTTCAAAAAGCCGCATTTTTCTATAATGCAGGATGCTATTATATGATCCGGCGATCCCGAAAGGCCGGCGTTTTTTTCGGGTACAGACGATTGAAGATGTTCGCTGAGCGCGGAGAACAGCTTGCTTTCGTTTAGGACTACGCTGTCAAGCGAGGGATTTATCCTGCGCAGCTGCGGTATAACGTTTAAGCGCAGTATATTGCGCGAACAGTCGTCGATAAGATTGGTGGAATCGGTAACGTATGATATGCCGTAGCGAAGGGCGTACTCGGATATCTGACTGCGTTCGCAGTCGCGCAGCGGCCGGATAAGGCAGCCTCTTTTATACGGAATACCGGCAAGGCCTTTTACATAAGTACCGCGAACGAGATTAAACAGAACGGTCTCGGTGTTGTCGCACGCGTTATGCGCCGTAGCGATCGAGTCGATCTTATTCTTAATAACGCACTCAAAAAAGAAAGCATATCTTTCGTCGCGGGCAGCAGTCTCGAGCGATACTCCGCATTCTTTGGCTATTCGTGGAACATCCACACGCTTTGTAAACAAGCGGACTCCGGCTTTTTCGCATACCAGACGGACAAGATCCTCGTCACTATCGCTTTCTTTGCCGCGGATCATATGATTAACATGCGCCGCGTAAAGCGTGAAAGAATACTTTTTGCGTAAAGTGAGAAGCACGTCGAAAAGTACCGCCGAATCCATACCTCCAGAAAAGCCGAGGAGCACGCTTCGGGCGCCTTCAAGCAAACCGTTTTCTTCTATTGTTTTGATGACTCGCAGGCGGAGTTTTGATCTGCTTTTACTGCTCATTTTCTTTTTCTTTGTTGTATGATTCGTCTATCTCGACATATTTGAAATAAGGACCGTACCATGCGAAATTGACGGTGCCCGTGCTGCCGTGGCGGTTTTTCGCTATAATGCATTCCACGGTTTTCTGACTGTTATCTGTATAATTGTTTTTTTCGCCTTCGCCGCTGTCGTATCCTTCGCGATAGAGGAGCATTACGATATCGGCGTCCTGTTCTATGGAGCCGGAATCGCGCAGATCCTGAAGCTGGGGTCTCTTCTCTTTCAATCCCTTTGGAGGACGTGAGAGCTGCGATACCAACAGAACGGGTACTTTTAAGTCTTTGGCGAGTATTTTGAGTGAGCGGGTTATATCGCCCACTTCGAGCACACGGTTGTCTTTGTGCGATTCGCCACGCATAAGCTGCAGATAGTCGATTATGATCAGTCCGGGGTCTTTGAGACGGCGGACCTTGGTGACGATATCGGTGACAGAAACGTTGGCAGTGTCGTCAATGTATATCTCCGTACCGCTGAGCTTCGAACACGCTTCGGCAAGCTCGCCCCACTGTTCGTCAGTAAATGTCGCCTTTTTGACGGTATAGTTATCTATCAGCGCCTGACATGAAACGAGACGGTTCACGAGCTGTTCTTTGGACATTTCAAGCGAAAAAATCGCTATGCTCTTTTTGGGATATCTGAGTCCCACGTTGAGAGCTAAATTGAGCGCGAAAGTGGTTTTACCTACGCCCGGGCGTGCGCCTATAAGGACCAGGTCGCCTTCGGCAAGACTGATAAAATACCTGTCAAGCTCGGAATAGCCGGTCTTTACGCCGCTGTACGAATTCGGATTGCGTGAAAGATACTGGTAACGCGCATAGTTTTCCTTGACAGTATCGGAAATATGCGTCAGTTCCGTATGATATCTTTCGTCTGCTATACGGAACACGAGATCTTCGGAATACTGAACAATATTCTTGACGTCGCCGGTACCGTCGAACGCTTTTTCGGATATCTTTCTGGAAGCGTCGATCAGCTTGCGCAGCACGGACTTTTCGCTTATTATGCGAACGTATTCGTTTATATTGGAATTCTCGGTGGCGAGATCGCAGATGGTTTTGATATACTTGGCAGCGTCAAGATCGGTATCGTTGAACGATTTTCTGACTTCTTCAACAAGAGTAACGACGTCTATTTCACGGCTGAGTGTATAGAGATTTCTTATCGCGCTGTAAATCGCCCTATGCGTATCCGTATAGAAATCCTCTTCGGTGATACCGGCAGTATCGGAAAACCTGTTCGGATCGAGGATAAGCGCGCCAAGTACCGCCTGTTCGGCTTCATTTGAATGGGGGTATTGTTTGATTCCCTCAAATTCGCTCATAAAAGACTCATCCTTCTACAATTACTTTGATTACGGAGCTGATCTCGGGGAACAGCTTTACGGTCACTTTGTATTCGCCGACGGTCTTTATCACTTCGTCGACGGATATTTTTTTCTTTTCGATATCTATCCCGAGTTCCTTTTTGATCATTTCGGAAATGTCTTTGGAAGTAACTGCGGAATAGAGCCTTCCGTCTGCCCCGCCGGTGGTCTTATAGACGAGCGTCGCTTTGTCGAGTATCGCTTTGTTTTCTATCGCCGCCTGCTTTTCCTGATCGTGGCGGTAATTTTCGGCTTCTTTACGGAGCTTTACCTCGTTGAGCGCCGACGCGCTGGCTTCTTTGGCGAGATTGCGCGGAAAAAGGAAATTCTTGGCGTACCCGTCGGAAACGTTGACGATATCGCCCTTTTTTCCCTGCGCCTTTACGTCCTGAAGCAAAATCACTTTCATAAATCGTGTCCTCCTTTAGTTGTTATCGCAATAATTCACAATTGCTTCGCGCAGCATTGACATCGCCTGTTTCATGCTCGAACCGCTGATCTTTGCGCCCGCGGAATCGAAATGTCCGCCGCCGCCGATCTTTTCAAGAATGAGCGAAACGTTAACGCTTCCGTCGCTGCGTGCGGAAATATGGATGGCGTTTTCAACTTTAGAAACGGTGAACGAGGCGTGTATGCCGTCGATCATAAGCATCCGATCCGCCACCTGAGCGGCTGTGATACGGTTTTCGGGATCATTGTCGTTTTCGTACTGCGTTATTGCGAATATCTTGCGGAAAATGAATATGTTGCGTTCGAATTCGGCTATTTTTTTGAACTCGCCTATCTGATACTTGAACATCGCCTGAGCGCTCGACGTATTTGCGCCTTCGCCGCGCAGGTACATTGCCGCAGAGAAAGTACGTATGCCGACGTTACGTGTGAAATTCTGCGTGTCGAGCAGGATGCCGGCAAGCATCAGTTCGGCTTCTTCTTTTGCAAGCGTATTCAGCTGAAGCACGATCTCCAGCATTTCCGCTACGAGTTCGCTCGCCGAAGAAGCGGTCGGTTCTATATACGTGATGGCGTGATTTTTGGTGAATTCCTGTGTCTGTCTGTGATGGTCGATTATAACTACGTTTTCGGCGTTGCGGTATATCTCGGGCGATTCGAAGATGCTTACGTTGCTGACGTCGGATATGACGACAAGTGTGTCGGGTTTCAAGAGCTCCTGTCCGTATACCCTATCGACGAACATTTTATCGTATTCTTTGATGCCCGAAAGCTTTTCGCGGCAGATAATGAAGTTGGGATTATCGAGATCTTCGATTATCTTTACGTCTTTTCCGAGTGACAAAGCGAGCCGGGCGATGCCGACGCAGGAAGCGATGGCGTCGAAATCCGGATTCGCGTGTCCCATAATAAGAACATTGGACGATTTGGAAATGAGAGACACGAGTTCGTTGGCGACCACGCGCGATTTGATCTTGGTGCGTTTTTGAATAGTCTTGGTCCTGCCGCCGTAAAATTCATTATCGTTCCGGTTCTTTACCACGACCTGAGCGCCGCCGCGCTGGAGCGCGAGCTGAAGCGAATTCTTGGCGGCTTCTTCTTTTTCATCGAGCCCGCTGCCGAAGACTCTGGCTATACCAATAGAAACCGTGAGAGGAACGCCGTCGGTATCTTTGGAAAGATCGTTGATCTTGTCGAGGATGTCGAATTTGGATTCGAACTGCTGGCCAATATATTTATCTTCAAAGAATATCAGATATTTGTCGCGCTCGTATTCCTTGATAATGCCGTGCATCGAATTGACCCAGTCGTTGAGCACGTTATAGATCTTTGCTGAAATCTCGCGGTATCTGTCCTGCTGTATGCCCGAAGACAGTTCGTTTATGTTATCGACCGCAGCGTACGCTACGAGCACGTTCGAATCGATATGCTTTTTGATAAGTTCCTCGTGCTCCGTGCTGTCGATCCATACAGCAAGCCAAAAATTCTTGCGCATCGTCTCGATATAGTACGGATGTATGCGAAAATATCTGTTGTCTTTTTTGGAAAGCAAATAATTATTATCAGATTCCGTATCTTTACAGATTTTTTCGAAGCGTTCGATGTCGATATCATCGGAAATCGACTTTCCGCTGTCGCCGATCTTGAAAGTCGTTTCGGAAAACAGCTCGCGGAACGCGTTGTTGTACCAAGAGACGGATCCGCGTGCGTCGCAAAGCAGTACGGGAACGTTCATATCCGAGATAAAATCGAAAGTATGCGAGGCAAGCGATTTACCGGCCAGGTTGTTCTTGATCTCGCCGCTGCCGAAATATGAGTATATCATAACATAAATGATATAACATATAAACAGTATCGTCGAAATGATCCCGGCTTTTACGCTGTATACGAATGCTATGATGCAGAACGCGATCATAAACGCTATGCTCAGTACGAGCATGAAAACGTTGTTTTTAAGGAGTTTTTTAAGGCTCATATGTTTTCCCCCCTTATATTGCTTTGTGTCATGGATGTGTCATATAAGAGTCTGCTGTAAAAAATCGACGTCCTCTTCTTCGAATATACCGCCGGCTGAAGGCAGCGCTGATTTGCGGTAGCGGCTTTCTTTTTGAAGCGGCTCTTTTTCTTTGTTGTAAATGACGGCGGAAATGACTTTTTGTCCCTTTTTGAGCGTAAAGACAGCGGATCCGTAAGACGTACGCGTAGTTTTCTTGGTGATCTGCTTATCTTTTATGAGCAGGGCGCGCATCGCGTCCGTACGTACGAGATATTCGTTCTTTTCGTTTGAAACGAACACTCCCACGCAAGGAGAACCGTCGAAGAACGCGTTCTTCAGCTTACGCCGGTTAGTCTTTGTCTCGTAGCCGGAAGCGGATATCCTGACCGCTTTTCCGTTTTCGAAGAACAGCGCGAGATCGCAGTTGAGATCGTTCAGGCAGATACCGGCAATGACTTTTTCGTCGGGATCGAACCCGAGTTTGACAGGTACGAACACGCCGAGCGAGCTCGCTTTGGAATCTTCGAATTCCGAAATGCGCGCTTTGTATACCTGCGCTTTATCGGTAAAGAACAGTACCTGAGACCTGTTAGACGATTCCTGCACCGATACGAGGTAGTCGTTTTCCTTAAATTTCTGCACGTCGTTGCCGCGAAGCGACTGAGCAGTGCATTTCTTGAAATAGCCTTCCTTGGAAAGGAAAACGGTTACGGGATAATCGGGAAGTTCGTCTTCTTCGGATACCGAATCCGCAAGCCCGTCTTCGTAGACTATCTCGGTCTTGCGGGGTTTGCCGTATTTGGATTTGACGGCTTCGAGCTCTTTGATTATATACTTTCTTATCTTTGCGTTGCTTTGGATGAGAGAATACAGATCGCCGACTTCTTTTTCGAGCCCTTCGATCTCGTCGATATTATCGAGCAGATACTCTTTATTTAAATTGCGCAGTTTGATATTTGCGATATATTCCGCCTGTAATTCGTCGATATCGAAGCCGGACATAAGGTTGGGAATGACGTCGGAGTCTTTTTCGGTATGCCTTATTATACGTATAGCTTTATCGATATCGAGCAGTATTTTCTTAAGCCCTTCGAGCAGATGCAGGCGCGCTCTCTTCTTTTCCCAATCGAACGTGAACACCCGTCTAAGGCACTCTATACGGAAAGCGCTCCACTCTTCCAGCAGATCGGCAACGCCGAGCACGCGCGGAGAACCGCAGATGAGTACGTTGAAATTACAGCGGAAAGTGTCTTCGAGATGCGTTCTTGAGTTGCGGAAAAGGCGGGCCATAAGCTTATCGGGATCGACGCCGCGTTTAAGATCTATGGCGAGCTTCATACTGTCTTTGCCGATCTCATCACGCACGTCGGATATTTCGCGGAAACTGCCTTCCTTTATAAGCTTGACTATACTGTCTTTGATGCTTTCGATCGTTGTCGTGTAAGGTATCTCGTAGACTTCTATGCAATTATCTTTTTTGTCGTATCTGTATTTTGAACGGAGGCGCACGGTCCCGTGACCGGTACGGTAGATCTCAAGCAGTTTTTCTTTGTCATAAAGATACTGCCCGCCGGTAGTGAAATCGGGCGCCTTGACTATTTCGAGCAGTTCGTCGTCCGTAAGGCCGCCTTTCTGCAGCAGCGCTATAGTCGCGTCGCATATCTCGTTGAGATTGAATGAACAGATATTGCACGCTATACCGACGGCTATTCCCGAGTTCGGAGCTACAAGCACGTTTGGGAACGCGACCGGAAGCAGAAGAGGTTCGGTTATTGTATGGTCATAGTTATCGGTAAAATCGACAGCGTCTTTTTCTATACCGCCGAATACGTATTCGCATATTTTGTCGAGCTTGACTTCGGTATAGCGCGAAGCGGCGAAAACGATATCCGACCCCTGTTTGCCGAAAGTGCCTTTGGAATCTATAAACGGATGAAGGAGCGCGTCTTTGCCGGTGGTGAGACGCACGAGCGTTTCGTAAATCGCCGCGTCGCCGTGAGGGTTCAACTTCATGGTGGCGCCCACTACATTTGTCGATTTTGTGCGGTTGCCCGTGAGAAGTCCCATTTTATACATCGTATAAAGGAGCTTGCGGTGAGAAGCCTTGAATCCGTCTATTTCGGGTATGGAACGCGAAACGATGACCGACATCGCGTAAGGCATATAATTCGTCTCAAGTACATCGGCTATTTCCTGTACCGCTATCTCTGCCGGCTTTTCTTCTACTTGGATCTCCTGCTTTTTTCTCTTAGCCATTCTTAAAACTCCTGTGCCTTAAATGTCTGCGAGCGGCAGATACTGAGCGCCGTAATCTTCGATATACTTTTTTCTGCTTGCGATATCGTCGCCAAGCAGTATATTGAACATATCGGCGGCGGTGTCTTCGTTATCGAGCTTTATCTGCAGCAAACGCCTTGTGGAAGGCGCCATAGTGGTACGCTCCATCATATCCGGATCGTTTTCGCCAAGGCCCTTTGAACGCTGGATCGTGTATTTTGCGCCGCCGATCTTTTCCATTATTTCGGCCTTTTCTTTTTCGTCGTATGCGAAATAAGTATCGTCCTTGGTCGTGATCTCATACAACGGCGTAAGCGCGATATACACTCTGCCTTCGCGCAGAAGTGTAGGCATAAGACGGTAGAAAACGGTGAGGATAAGAGTCCTTATCTGATACCCGTCCTCGTCGGCGTCAGTGCAGATGATTACCTTGCTCCACCGCAGCTGATCGAGGTTGAAAAGCTGCTGCCCTTTGAATTGCTTGCCGTTCATCTCTATACCGCAGCCGAGTATCTTTATAAGGTCAGTAATTATCTGGCTGTCAAATATCTGCGAATAGCTGGCTTTTAGGCAGTTAAGCGTTTTGCCGCGTACGGGGATAAGCGCCTGAAATTCGGCTTTACGCGCAAGCTTGCAGCTGGAAAGCGCCGAATCGCCTTCAACGATATACAGTTCGCAGACATTTTTGTCTTTTGAACGGCAGTTTACGAACTTTTCGACCGTATTCGATATGTCGAGCGAGGTAGTGAGCTGCTTCTTGATATTTATGCGCATTTCGTCGCTTTTTTCACGCGAGCGCATATTTATGAGCACCTGATTGCAGATGCGGTCCGCATCCTGGGGATTCTCTATGAAGTAGACTTCTAGCGAATGTTTGAAGAATTCGGTCATCGCGGAAGTGATGAACGTATTTGTAATTGCCTTTTTAGTCTGGTTAGCGTAAGAAGTCTGTGTTGAAAACGAGCTCGATACGAACACAAGGCAGGCTTCGACGTCGGCGAAAGTGATCTTGTTTTCTTTTGCCTTGTATTTGTTGTTGGATTTCAGATATTTGTCGATCACCGAAACGAAAGCGCTGCGAAGCGCCTTATCAGGCGAACCGCCGTGTTCAAGGAAAGACGAATTGTGATAATACTCTATCATCTGCACTTCGTTGGAAAAGCAGAACGCAAAATTCATCTTAAGCTTATAATCGGGCATGTCTTCCCTGTCGCGGCCCACGCGTTCCGCGGTAAAGAAGCGCGGTTCGTTTAAATAGTTGACGCCGACTGTCTCGTTGATATAATCGACGATCCCGTTTTCATAGAAGAATTCGGTCTCTTCGAAACCGCCTTTTTCGGTCTGCCATTTGAGAGCCAGCACCAGCCCCGCATTGACGACCGCCTGCTTTTTGAGCGTCGTTTCGAAATACTCGCGGGGTATGGCGATTTCGGTAAAGACCTTCAGATCCGGTTTCCAGTGTATACATGTTCCGCTCTTGTTTTTTGAGCACGGCTCTTTGACAAGTTCTGAAGCCGGGTTGCCTTCTTTGAACGAAATGCTGTACTTGGTGCCGCGCGTATATGCGTAAACTTCCATATATTCGGAAGAATACTGCGTGGCGCAGGCGCCGAGCCCGTTTAGCCCCAGAGAATATTCGTACGCGCCGCCTTCGAGATTCTTATACTTGCCGCCGGCGTACAGTTCGCAAAATACGAGCTCCCAGTTATAGCGCTGCTCTTTTTCGTTCCAGTCGAGCGGCACGCCGCGGCCGAAATCTTCCACGGTAATGGAATGGTCGCGGAAAACGGTGATATTGATGCGCGATCCGTAGCCTTCGCGCGATTCGTCTATGGAATTGGAAAGGATCTCAAAAAACGAATGCTCGCATCCTTCAAGCCCGTCGGAGCCGAAAATAACGGCAGGACGGAGGCGCACTCTGTCGGCGCCTTTTAATGAAGTTATACTTTGCTCGTTGTAATCGTTTTTCTTAGCCAATGTTATCCTCCGAAACAGAATTTAAGGTCTGTAAAAACCGACTTTTTTGTAAACCTTTGAAAGCATGCGGTACGCTATGCGGCCAGCGTTTTCCGCACCTTTCGTTATAACGGAATTAAGGTATGCTTTGTCGGCGAGAAGGCGTTTTGCCTCTTCGCGTATTGGACGCAGCGTTTCGACTACGACGTCGCCTACGGCGGTCTTGAATTCGCCGTATCCCTTCCCAGCGAAATCATTCTCGATCTGATCATAAGTGCTGCCGGTACAGACGGAATAGATAGTCATAAGGTTTGAAACGCCCTTTTTGTTTTCGGGATCGTACCTTACGCAGGTTTCACTGTCGGTTACGGCGCGGCGGAATTTTGCCTTTATGATATTGGGCTCGTCCATAAGCAGTACGCTGCCGTTGGATTCTTCCGACTTGCTCATCTTGCTCGCAGGGTCGTCGAGGCTCATTATTCGCGCCCCAAGTTTGGGAATGAAAGGTTCAGGCACTTTGAACACATCGCCGTATATACCGTTGAAACGAGTTGCGATATCCCGGCAAAGTTCTACGTGCTGTTTCTGATCTTCGCCAACAGGCACGAGATCGGCGTTGTAAAGCAATATGTCTGCCGCCATTAGTACGGGATAATCGTAAAGACCGGCGTTTATATTCTCGGTATGCTTTGCCGATTTCTCTTTGAACTGCGTCATGCGGTTGAGCTCACCGACCATGGTGTAGCAGTTGAGCACCCAGGCGAGTTCTGCGTGAGCCGGAACGTGGCTTTGTATGAAAAGTATATTCTTTTCGGGGTCAAGACCGCACGCGATATACTGCGCGAGCTGTTCGAGCGTGCGCCGGCGAAGCACCGCGGGATCGTGTCTTACGGTGATAGAATGCATATCCGCAAGCATATACAGGCAGTCATATTCGTCCTGAAGCGAAACCCAGTTTTTTATCGCTCCTATATAAGAGCCCAGAGTGAGCTCACCTGTGGGTTTGATCCCCGAAAGTATGCGCGGCTTAGCAGTGGTTTCCATAAATTTACTCCATAATAATTCCAATTATATAATTTCATAATATTGTACCATATTATTGTGGTTTTTTCAATAAAAATTTTGGAAAAAAACATTTACAAGCGAAATTTTATGTTGTATAATAACAAAAGTGAAAATCATAAATACAGAAAGGACACAAAATGAACAAGATTCTTGTAGAAACATCAGCGCGTCACGTTCACGTAACGCAGGAGACGCTCGAGATCCTTTTCGGCAAAGGACATGAACTCACGGTCAAGAAATATCTTTCCCAGCCGGGTCAGTTCGCATCCGAAGAAAAAGTCGACGTCGTCGGTCCCAAAAACACCATATCACGCGTTTCGATACTCGGACCGGTGCGCAAAGCCAACCAGGTGGAAGTTTCCCTTTCGGACGCACGCACGCTGGGCGTTCAGGCGCCTGTGCGCGAATCGGGCGATATCGCGGGTTCCGCCGCCGTCAAGCTCGTAGGTCCCTGCGGCGAAGTTGAGCTTGCGGAGGGCTGCATTGCAGCAAAGCGCCATATCCACCTCACCCCCGAAGACGCCAAAGAATACGGCCTTGAAAACGGTCAGATCGTCAGCGTCGTGCTCAACGATACCGCGCGTCCGCTCATATTTGGCGACGTCGTTGTGAGAGTAAGCGAAAAGTTTTCCGCCGCAATGCATATCGACACCGACGAATCCAACGCCGCGTGCGCTTCCGGCACTGTTTACGGAGAAATATTCAAATAACATAGAAAGGATCGAACTATGCTTAACTATTCAAAAGAAGTTGAAAACATGTGCTGCATAGCCAAGGGCTGCGACCACGGCCCCGCCCCTATTCCCGAAGAAGGTAAATGGGTACAGGCTAAGCAGATAAGCGACATTTCCGCCTACACGCACGGCGTGGGCTGGTGCGCTCCTCAGCAGGGCGCCTGCAAGCTTTCGCTCAACGTGAAGAACGGCATTATCGAAGAAGCGCTCGTCGAGACCATCGGCTGCTCCGGTATGACTCATTCCGCGGCTATGGCGGCGGAAATTCTCCCCGGCAAAACGCTGCTCGAAGCGCTCAACACCGATCTCGTGTGCGACGCTATCAACACCGCAATGCGCGAACTGTTCCTGCAGATCGTCTACGGCAGATCGCAATCCGCTTTTTCCGAAAACGGCCTCGTCATCGGCGCCGGTATGGAAGACCTGGGCAAGGGTCAGCGTTCGATGGTCGGCACTATGTACGGCACCAAAGCCAAAGGCGTGCGCTATCTCGAAATGACCGAGGGTTACTGCACCAGAATGGCGCTCGATGAAAACGATGAAGTGATAGGTTATGAATTCGTTTCGCTCGGCAAAATGACCGATTTTATCAAAAAAGGCATGGAACCGAATGAAGCGTACGAAAAAGCCAAGGGCACGTACGGCCGCTTTGCAGAAGCCGTCAAATACGTCGACCCCAGGCTTGAATAAGGAGGTACTGAAATGGCTAATTTTGAAGGTTACGAAAGACGCGAGCAGAAAATTCTCGGCGTTATTAAACAATACGGTATCTCCTCTATCGACGAATGCAAAGAGATAACGCTTGCAAAAGGCATCGATGTCGATAACATAGTGCGTTCAACCCAGCCGATATGCTTTGAAAACGCTGTTTGGGCTTACACCGTCGGCTGCGCCATCGCCATAAAATCCGGCTGCAAAAAAGCCGCTGACGCCGCCGCTGCGATCGGTGTTGGTCTGCAGTCCTTCTGCATCCCCGGCTCTGTTGCCGAAAACAGAAAAGTCGGCCTCGGTCACGGTAACTTGGGCAAAATGCTGCTTTCCGAAGAGACCGGATGCTTCTGCTTCCTCGCCGGCCATGAATCCTTCGCCGCTGCAGAAGGCGCGATCAAAATAGCGCTCAACGCCAACAAGGTACGTAAGAACCCGCTGCGCGTCATACTCAACGGCCTTGGCAAAGACGCCGCTTATATTATTTCACGTATCAACGGCTTCACCTACGTACAGACCGAATTCGATCCGTATTCCGAGACCGTTAAGATCGTCTCCGAAAAGCCTTTCTCCAAAGGCCCCAGAGCGGCTGTCCGCTGCTACGGCGCGGATAACGTTCCCGAAGGAGTCGCCATTATGAAACTAGAAGATGTTGGCGTTTCCATCACCGGCAACTCCACCAACCCCACCAGATTCCAGCATCCCGTCGCCGGCACCTATAAGAAATGGTGCGTTGAAAACGGCAAGAAATATTTCTCCGTCGCCTCCGGCGGCGGCACGGGCAGAACCCTGCATCCCGATAATATGGCAGCCGGTCCGTCCAGCTACGGCATGACCGACACCATGGGCAGAATGCACTCTGACGCACAGTTTGCAGGTTCTTCTTCCGTTCCCGCGCACGTCGAGATGATGGGCCTGATCGGCATGGGCAACAACCCCATGGTAGGCGCAACGGTCGCCTGCGCTGTCGCTGTTGAAGAAGCGATGAAATAATATTCAGCAGCACTCATTATAGAAAAACAGAAACGCGCTTTTCCGCACACAGCGGAACAAGCGCGTTTTTCTTTATGTTTTTTTACAAAATAACAAATTGGCTATTTATCCGGCTTATCAAGCGGGACCGAATACTGTATCTCGCCTGATTCAAGATCCATGACGAGTCCTTTTCAGATCTGCTGTTTGATGTTTCCGAATCTGTCTATCAGCAAATCATCTTTATATGTTGATTCTATTTCGCCCGTAACGTAATTGATATACAATTCGTCTTTCTTGCGTTTTTTGTCATCAAACATTGCTCAAACCTCGTAAAGGTTCACATACTGTCGATATAGCTGCAGGCTGCGAGTGCGGCGGAAGCGCCGTCGCCTGCGGCGGTCACGATCTGGCGTATGCGTTTGGAACGGCAATCGCCCGCAACGAACACGCCCTGCGACGCGATACAGCTTTCGTCGGTATCAAAATACCCGTACTTATCGAGGGTTGCGACGTCAGCAAAGCGTTTGTTATCCGGCAGCAGCCCTATGGCGACAAACATTCCGTCTGCAAAGAGTTCGGTATGCTCGCCGGTTTTAGTATTCTTTATCTCTGCTCCTGCGAATTTTCCGTCTTTTATGATAATTTTTTCGCAGACAGAATCGAATACCGCGCTAACGTTAGGTTTAGAACGAACGGAGGAGGCGAGTTTTGCTTCGCCGGTAAAATCCGAAAGATTCTGCACTATCTTGACCGATTTGCAGATATCAGAAAGCAACACGGCTTCCTGCAGCGCCGAATTGCCGCCGCCTATCAGAATGACGTCAAGTCCGCGCATGTATCCGCCGTCGCAGACCGCGCAGTAGTATACTCCCCTTCCGGTGAGTTCTTCCTCGTGTTCAAGCCCCAGCGTGCGGTGCTTTACTCCGTTTGCGATTATGACCGCTTTTGATTCGTATTCCGAATACGTTGTCTTTACCTTTTTGACGGCTCCTTCGGTCATTACCGAATGCACCTCGTCGAGTTCGACTTCGGCGCCTTTTTCGAGTACGCTTTCAAGCATTTTGTCGGCAAGATCGATACCGGAAATTTCGGAAAACCCCGGGAAGTTTTCGATCTTTGGCGAATTGGTCATCTGGCCGCCGAACGCGTTCTTTTCGATAATAAGCACTTTTTTGTCTGCTCTCAATGCATAGAGAGCGGCGGTAAGCCCCGCTGGGCCACCGCCAATCACTATAATATCGTACATTATTTGGATTCCTCTATATATTTGCGGATAGCGGAAATATCGTCGAACTTGTACAGCTTGCCGTCGCGGACGACAACGAGCGTGGGCGACTGAGTGACGCCGAATTCGTTGACGAGGTCTATATTGCTCACGCAGTCGATGGCGTCGTAAGGTACGTTTGCTTTTTCGAGAAACATCTTTGCCATCTTGCAGCGCGGGCAGGTGGGCGACGTGAACAGATAAGTTATATCGCCTTTAGCAGCGTTTTCTTCTTCGTGTTCGCAGCATTCGCACTGCTCGTGTTCTTTTTTATGCATGACGGAATGCGCTATATCGTATTCCTTGCGCTGTTTGAACTCCTGTGTCTTACCGGTGTTCCAGTTCTGAATAGGTCTGTAATAGCCGGTTATGCGGGAATAGACCTCGGTACTTTCGCCGCAGTCGGGGCATGTGTAGACCTCGCCGACTTTGTAGCCGTGATTTTTGCACACGGAATACGTAGGCGAAAGCGTATAATACGGCAGACGGTAGTTTTCGGCGATCTTGCGGACGAGGTTCGCGGCGGAACGCCAATCGGGGAGTTTTTCGCCCAGGAAGGCGTGGAACACGGTGCCGGAGGTATAAAGAGTCTGAAGTTCGTCCTGAATGTCAAGCGCAGTGAAGATATCGTCGGTGTAGCCGACAGGCAGGTGCGAACTGTTGGTGTAATACGGAGCGCCGCTGTTTTCGCTCGCGGTGATGATGTCAGGATATTTCTCTACGTCGTGCTTGGCGAGACGGTAGGAAGTGGATTCAGCCGGCGTGGCTTCGAGATTGTAAAGGTCGCCGTACTGTTCCTGGTAGTCGGAAAGGCGTTCTCTCATATGGTTGAGCACGTCTTTGGTGAATTCCTGAGTCTCTTTGTGAGTGAGGTCTTTGCGAAGCCAGCAGGCGTTGAGACCGGCTTCGTTCATACCGACGAGACCGATAGTCGAAAAATGGTTGGCGAAAGTGCCGAGATAGCGTTTGGTGTAAGGATACAGGCCGTTATCGAGCAATTTGGTGATGACGTTGCGCTTGACTTTGAGCGAACGAGCGGAAATATCCATCAAATGATCGAGCCGCTTGTAGAACTCCTCGGGAGTCTTGGAAAGGTACGCGATACGCGGCATATTGATAGTAACGACGCCGATTGAGCCGGTGGATTCGCCGCTGCCGAAGAAACCGCCGGATTTTTTGCGGAGCTCGCGCAGGTCAAGGCGCAGACGGCAGCACATACTGCGGACGTCGCTGGGCTGCATATCGGAATTGACGTAGTTGGAGAAATACGGTGTGCCGTATTTGCTGGTCATTTCGAACAGCAGGCGGTTGTTTTCGGTCTCGGACCAGTCGAAATCTTTGGTGATGGAATAAGTAGGTATAGGATACTGGAATCCGCGTCCGTTGGCGTCGCCTTCGATCATTATCTCGATGAACGCCTTGTTGACCATATCCATCTCTTTTTTGCAGTCTTTATAGCGGAAAGGCATTTCCTTGCCGCCGACGATGCAGTTGAGTTCGGCGAGGTCGTTGGGAACGGTCCAGTCGAGCGTTATGTTGGAAAACGGCGCCTGAGTTCCCCAGCGCGAAGGAGTGTTCACGCCGTAGACGAAGGATTCGATGGCTTTCTTGACTTGATCATAAGAGAGGTTATCTGCTTTAACGAACGGAGCAAGATAAGTATCGAACGATGAGAAGGCCTGAGCGCCAGCCCATTCGTTCTGCATTATTCCTAAGAAGTTGACCATCTGGTTACAGAGGGTAGCAAGGTGGCTTGCGGGAGACGAGGTGATTTTGCCGGTGACGCCGCCGAGGCCTTCCTGGATGAGCTGTTTAAGCGACCAGCCGGCGCAGTAGCCGGTTAGCATAGAGAGATCGTGCAGATGGATGTCGCCGTCGGAATGGGCGTTTGCTATCTCCTGGTCGTAGATCTCGGAAAGCCAGTAGTTGGCCGTGATGGCGCCGGAGTTGGAAAGAATGAGTCCGCCCACGGAATAAGTAACCGTGGAATTCTCTTTAACGCGCCAGTCGAGCGAGCCGACGTAATCGTCGACGAGCTTTTTGTAATCGAGAAAAGTGGATTTGAGATTTCTGATCTTTTCGCGCTGCTTGCGGTAAAGGATATACGCCTTCGCCACGTCAGCGTAGTCGGATTTGATAAGGACTGATTCGACGCTGTCCTGAATGTCTTCGACAGTAATCTTTTCATCCTTTACTTTATTCTGAAAATCCGACGTTACCTTGAGCGCGAGAAAATCTATCACGTCGTCGTTATATTGTTTCTGCTGTGCGTCAAACGCCATCTTTATGGCGTGTGCGATCTTGGATATATCAAAATCAACTACCTTGCCGTCTCTTTTAATAACCTGATACATATCATCAACCTCCGTTTTATCGTATCGCATTATATATTAACACGGCGGAAATGATTTGTCAATAGAAAAAAGCACAATAAATTGTGCTTTTTTTCGTAAAAAATGACATACACCACTATATGTTGTGGTGAACAAATTGGCGTCAGACTCCGCGCAGACTGACGTTATTCAACACTTTACGCGCATTTTCGGCGCATTTCAGCATATCCTCGTCGCCGAGCGGATGAAGCCCTTCGGTAATAAGATCGCCCGAATCCTTGAATTTCTGTATATAATAAACGTCGGCGCCTTCTATCATTTTAGCTATGACAGTAAAATCTTCGGGGTTGTGGAACTCTGCCACGGCGGTAGTGCGGAATTCGTATTCCAGACCCGAATGAATGATGTGATCGATGCTTTTATAAACGTTATCGATCGATATCCCTTCGATACCGGTAGTAGCTCCGTATTTTTCCGGGGTATTTTTGATATCCATCGCAATATATGAAACGTTTCCGCTTTTGATAATATCGTATAATAAAGACGGAAAGAAACCGTTGGTATCGAGTTTGACGGAAAAGCCGAGATCATGTATTCGCGCTATGAAATCGAACACATCCTTGTGCAGCAGCGGTTCGCCTCCGGTGATAGCCACGCCGTCGATGATGCCTTTGCGCTTTGATATATAATTGAAGAATTCTTCTTCCGTAAACTCCGAATCGTCTTTTCGCGTAACGAGAGGCGCGTTATGACAAAACGGACATCTTAAATTGCAGCCGTGGGTAAATACCGTACAGGCCGTACGTCCGGGAAAATCCAGAAGAGTTAGTTTTTGAAAACCGCTGATCTTCATTTGTATTTTTCTCTTTTCTCTATGAATTCATCGAGTATTTGAGCGGCAGAAGCTATATACTCCGCGCACTTGCGTTTTTTATAATAATCTGACGTCCTTGGAGCGGGGCGCGGGTCGTCGTACAGATGGTCAAGTCCCAACAGTTCACGGCAGACGAACGAACCGTTGCGCTTTTTGAATTCGAACGCGAGCGACTGGAACGAAGCGTACAAATTCC
This sequence comes from Clostridia bacterium, assembly GCA_017429165.1. Lineage (GTDB taxonomy): Bacteria > Bacillota > Clostridia > Oscillospirales > CAG-382 > UBA1206. Next base: position 39,375 of record JAFRPL010000036.1, on the reverse strand, counting down.
CTTTTGATTCGATATCCGCGGGCAAAAAATCCCCGTATAGCGCACCTAAGACGAGCGCAATGGCAGAAACGGCGCCGCATGTTTCGCGCAGACGGCACATTCCGCCGCCAAGGCACGATGAGATCTTTGCGGCTTCTTCTTCGCCATAACCGATTACGTCGCAGAATGCAAGAAACACCGATTGCGCACAGTTATATCCTTTATAAAAGTAATCTTCCGCTTTTTGTGAATGGACAGACATATTTTTCACCTTGTGGTGATTATAACACTATTTGACTTTTTTTTCAATAGATTTGCCCAAAGCGCATTAAATTTATTAAAATGTTTACTTTCGAATAATAAAATAACCGCTCTGTTTATTGACATTGTCAGATTCTTGTGCTAAAATAATATAAAACCCAAGAAAGGAAGATTTGAAATGAATAAAAAATTACTGGCTTTAACTCTTGTTCTTGCTCTTGTCTTTTCACTGCTTCTTGTATCTTGCGCAAGTGAAAAAGAAAAAGAACTCACCGAACTTGCCAACACCGACCGTTTTGAGTACGCAAAAAGCGTGACCAGATACGCTTCCGATGCTGCTGCCGACAGTCTCAACGCTACCAGAGTGCTCAACGAGATCCTGCCCAACAGCAAGATCACCGTCGAAACGGGCACGCTCCTCGGCGAACAGATCAAGAGCGTCACCGCTTACATCAGCGACAAAAAGGCGTATCTTTCCATCGTCGCTCCCGACAAATACGAAGGACAGCAATTCGACGTATTTGCCGCAGACGAATACCTCGTACTGGATCTTACCAAAGTCGAAGGCCTCGACAACGGCGTTTACAAGGTCTCCGCCGCCGAACTGATCAAAGGATTGAGAGAATACTTCAGATCGTACACGGGACGCGAGCCCACGGAACCTATCGAATTAGACCTGAAAGACGAATCCGCCGCTAACGAGTTTATCGATAAGTTCACTTCCGCTATCGAAGATACCCTGAACTCCGACGTCGCCACCGAAAAGATCGACGCATACGGCAAATCGGTCAAGTGCATCCACACCACCGAAACCTTGAATAACGCCGGCGTCGAAAAACTCATCAATTCGATGTTCGATCTTTTCAAGGATTACGTCAAAGGCGATACCCTCCCCGAAGAAGTAAAGAACTACAACGCGCAGGATCTCATAGATATGTTCAATCAGCTCGGCGTGGTCTTCACCGCCAAAACCGACGATTACGTTGACGCCGAGACCGGTCTCCCCGTAAGAAGCATCTTCACGCTTGACTTAACGGCAAGCCCTGAAAGCTCTTTGGATCTGGATATTCAAAACGCCAAAATCCTTATGACTCTCAATTATCCCGAAGACTGCAAGCTGACCAACAACGCCGATATGACGATCCAGCTCGAAACCGGCAACACTAAAATGAACGCAGCCGTCAAATGGATCGTTGACAAGACTGACGACGAATTCCACGGCAAGCTCGTCCTTTCCCTTCCCGCCGTCATTACCGGCAGCCAGGACGACATCACCGCTTTTAAAGTCGATTATATCAAGAGCACCAAAGCCCTTACCGTAAAAGTCATCGACCAGTACACCCTCAACGCGCTGCTCGATTACAACGACGTATCTCTTGAACTGACTCTCGTTTCGTTTGAAGATATGGAATACGATTACGATCATTATAATCCCGAAACGTATTCGTACGACAAGATCCTCGTCACCCACGATCTGGGCAATATAAAGATAACCGTAGAAAAGTGCGCCGATTTCCCCAAAGAACCCGATAACGCTCAGTCCGTTACCTTTGAGGAACTCAAGAACCTTTTCAAATGAGAAAACGTTTAAATCATATAATTTGATCGTTACCCCGTACCGTTTTTCGGTGCGGGGTCTTCTTACGCAAAAAAACAGCCCCGTAAAGTAACGGGGCTGTATTGTTACCGCATAAAAGCTTATTTATGCATTTCTTTTATAGCTGCCTGAGCGGCCGCGAGGCGCGCTATGGGAACGCGGAACGGCGAGCAGGAAACGTAGGTCAGGCCGGCGTTGTGGCAGAATTCCACGCTGGCGGGATCGCCGCCGTGTTCGCCGCAGATACCGAGCTTGATATCCGGACGGGTCTTTCTGCCGAGATCGGATGCAAGCTTGATGAACGAACCGACGCCTACTGTATCGAGCTTAGCGAACGGATCGGATTCGAAAATGCGCTTTGCGTAATAATCTTCAAGGAACTTGGCAGCGTCATCGCGCGAGAAACCGAACGTCATCTGAGTAAGGTCGTTAGTGCCGAATGAGAAGAATTCGGCTTCGGTCGCGATCTGGTCTGCCGTGACGGCGGCACGCGGGATCTCGATCATGGTACCGACCTTGTAATGCATTGTGACGTTAGCTTCCGCTATAATGTCGTCAGCGGTCTTGGTGACTATCTTCTTGACGTATCTGAGTTCGTTTACATCGCCCACAAGCGGGATCATTATCTCGGGTTCTATCGCCATTCCGAGCGTACGGTTGACGTTGATGGCGGCTTCGATGACCGCGCGCGTCTGCATTTCGTAGATCTCGGGGAACGAGACGGCGAGACGGCATCCTCTGTGGCCCATCATCGGGTTGGTTTCGTGCAGCGATACGACCTTTGCCTTGAGGTCGTCATAGGTGATACCCATATCGAGCGCAAGCTCTTTGATGTCCTTGTCGTCGTTGGGAAGGAATTCGTGAAGAGGCGGATCGAGGAAGCGTATGGTGACGGGATAACCGTTCATCGCTCTGAATATTCCTTCAAAGTCGCTTCTCTGCATAGGAAGGAGCTTATCGAGCGCTTTCTTGCGCTGTTCGGAATTCGAAGCGACGATCATCTCGCGCATGGCTTTTATCCTGTCGCCGTTGAAGAACATATGCTCGGTACGGCAGAGTCCGACGCCTTCGGCGCCGAAGTTGAGCGCCTGGGCGGCGTCTTTGGGGTTGTCGGCGTTAGTGCGGACTTTGAGTCTGCGCCTTGCGTCAGCCCACGACATAAAGCGCGCAAAGTCGCCGGAGATGGTCGCGGGGACGGTCTTGATTACGTCGATATAAATGTTGCCGGTAGAACCGTCAATTGAGATATAGTCGCCCTCATGCACGACGTGGTCGTCGAGAATGAAGTATTTTTCGCGTTCGTTGATCTTGAGTGCGCCGCAGCCGGCAACGCAGCAGCAGCCCATTCCGCGCGCCACGACGGCTGCGTGGGAAGTTTTTCCTCCGCGTCCGGTGAGAATACCTTCGGAAGCGTACATGCCTTCGATATCCTCGGGCGAGGTCTCGAGACGAACGAGTATGACTTTCTGTCCTTTGGCGTGAGCGGCTTTCGCTTCGTCAGCGGTGAAATACACTCTGCCGCAGGCGGCGCCGGGAGAAGCGGCAAGGCCCGAGGATACGGGAGTTGCCTGCATCAGCGAGATCGTATCAAACTGCGGATGGAGCAGCGCGTCGAGCTGACGCGGTTCGACTTTCATCACCGCTTCGTCTTCGGTGATCATTCCTTCGTCGACAAGGTCGACGGCGATACGGAGCGCGGCCGCCGCGGTACGCTTACCGTTTCTGGTCTGCAGCATAAAGAGCTTGCCGTTTTCTATGGTAAACTCCATATCCTGCATATCTTTATAATGGTTCTCAAGCGTCTGAGCGATCTCGACGAACTGCTTATAGGCGTCGGGTATGGTGGTCGCAAGCTCGCTGATGGGCTGCGGCGTACGGATACCCGCGACGACGTCTTCGCCCTGTGCGTTCATAAGGAATTCGCCGTAGAGTTTCTTTTCGCCGGTAGAAGGGTCGCGCGTGAAGGCGACGCCTGTGCCGCTGGTCGGGCCCATATTGCCGAATACCATTTCCTGTACGTTGACGGCGGTGCCCCAGGAAGAAGGAATATCGTTCTTTCTTCTGTATATGATAGCGCGTTCGTTGTTCCAGGAACGGAAAACAGCTTTGATAGCTTCGATAAGCTGTTTCTTGGGTTCCTGCGGGAATTCTTCGCCCATATTGGCTAAATAGAATTTCTTGAATTCCTTCACAAGACGGCGCATGTCTTTTTCATCGAGCTCGATATCGAAGTGTTTGTTTCTTTCGACCTTGAGCTTGTCGATAATGACCTCAAACTGGGATTTGGGAAGTCCCATAACGACGTCCGAAAACATCTGGATAAAACGTCTGTAAGAATCGTAAGCGAAACGCGGATTGTCGGTGAGTTTCGCAAGCCCTTCGACGACCGTATCGTTAAGGCCGAGGTTAAGGATGGTATCCATCATACCCGGCATCGAAGCGCGGGCACCAGAACGTACTGACACAAGAAGCGGATTTTCGGCGGATCCGAACTGCTTGCCGGTCATTTTTTCCATTTTTCCCATATACTCGTATACGGAATCGATTATCTCTGGAGCAATGGTCTCGCCGTCTTCGTAATACTTGTTGCACGCTTCCGTCGACACGGTGAATCCGCGGGGGACTGGCATGCCGAGATTAGTCATTTCTGCAAGGTTGGCGCCTTTTCCGCCGAGAATGGCTCTCATATTCTCGTTGCCTTCGGAAAAGAGATAAAGATACTTTTTAGTCATAATTCCTCCGTTTTTATATTCGATATTTTTATTTCCATTTTTATTTGATTATAATACCATATTTTTGTTCAAATGTCTATATTATTTTTATATTTTTTTCAATATTTTATTATCTGTTCAAAATGCAGTTGACAAAACGGTATCTTTGTCTTAAAATAAAGCGAAAAGAGGTGTTCGTTTTGTTCTGCAGAAAAAAGTCCAATATAGATTTCATTGTAGTCGGTCTCGGCAACCCCGGCGACAAATATAAAAACACGCGTCACAACGTCGGCTTCAACGTCATCGAATACATAAGCGGCAGATGCGGTATCGAAATCAATAAGCTCAAGAATTATGCAAAAAGCGGTATTGGAACGATAGACGGCGCAAAAGTCCTTCTTTTAAAACCGCAGACATATATGAACGCCTCGGGGCTTTCGGTAGCCGACGCCGCGCGATATTACGGCGTACAGCCGCAGAATATAATTGTCATAAGCGACGACGTTTCGTTAGACGTCGGTCGCGTCCGCATACGTCGCAGCGGCAGCGCCGGCGGTCACAACGGTCTTAAATCCATTATAGAAGAACTTCATACCGAAGATTTTCCGCGCATCAGGCTCGGAGTCGGAGACAGGCCCAACGCTGAATACGACCTGGCGGACTGGGTCCTTTCCTCGCTCAGCGCGAAGGAACGCGGACTTATTGCAGAACGGTATGAAAGTATATATCACGCGCTTTGCTATATCTTTGAAGACAAGATCGACAAAGCCATGCAGGAATGCAACTGAATCATGAGGAACAGATGAACGTTTTAAAGAACATCCTGTTTTCGGATACCGAATTCGCCCACGCGGCGGAGGGTTTCAGCAGGGGACGTACGCCGATGATCATAAACGGATTATGCGATTCGGTACGCCCCTTGTTTTGCGCTGCTTTTTCGGATATTACAAACGAAAAGCCCTTGATAATAGTTCCAGATGAAAAGCAGGCGCATTCGCTCAAGTCGGCGCTTGAGGGTCTTGGCGAAAAATGCGACGTATACTTGCAGCGCGATTTTCTTTTCGATCCCGTTACGGCTTATTCAAAGGATTTCGAACAGGAGCGCTTAAAAGTATTGCACGATGTGCTCACCGACGGTTCTTTCACGCTGATAACCGTGCCCGACGCCGTGATGCAGTACACCGTCCCTCCGGAGACGATGCTGGATTCGATGATGAATCTAACGCTCAATATGAAGTATTCGCCGGAGGAGCTCGCTGACCGCTTCGTTTCTATGGGCTACACTTTTGCCGATACCGTTGAAGGCAAAGGACAGTTTTCGCGACGCGGCGGAATAGTAGACGTCTTTTCACCTTCCGCAGATTATCCTTGCAGGATAGATTATTTCGGCGACGTTCCAGATTCAATGGGGATATTCGACACGATAACGCAGCGCAGGATCGAAAACGTACAGCTTTACGCCTGCGTGCCGGTGTGTGAGACCGTCGTTTCGGAAGAAGCGCGTTCAAAATGCCGTGAAGCGGTTTCCGGCCTCTTGAAAGGCAAAACGGAAAGTTCTGTCCGCGCAGAGCTTCAGAACGATCTTGAACTTTTGAACAACAACGAATTCCCTCCCGCGCGCGACAAATATTCCGCCCTTCTCTACGACAGACGCACGAGTATATACGATTATATCGGCAACAGGCTTACGATAATATTCGAAAGCCGCAAGGTCCTGGACCGCGCGCACGCATATCGCTGGGAATATGATCAGACTCTGGAAACGCTTTGCAATTCCGGCAGATCGGCATATCCTTACGCCGATTCACTCATGACGGAAGAAGACTTTTCTTCGCTAATATCGCGCAAAGGCGTTGCTATAGACTACTTTATGGAGTCGAGCAGACTCAACTTCGCCGCGCGGTATGATATTCTTACCAAATCGGTTGGAACTGTTTCCGGAAGCGCAGTCAATGTCGCTGATGAGCTTTCCGACTGGTTGAACGCCGGGATGAAAGTACTTTACGTGGCTCATAACGAACGAGAAGCCGAAAACCTTGACGAGATTCTTGTGTCGCGTGAGATACCGCACGTCGTTTTGAAAGAGCAAAGCCCGGTTAACAACGGCGTCATAAACATTGCCGTATCAGAAAAAGTTGCCGATACGGGCGGATTTGAATTGGTAAAGAGCAATTTCGTGCTTATGTCTTCGGGCGGCGAGATAGTGAGGAATTCGCTCGTTCCGCGCGGCAGATACGTTCACAAATATAAAAAAGCTGAAAAGATAGCTTCCTATTCCGACCTGGCTGTCGGCGATTACATAGTCCACGCAAATCACGGTATAGGCATTTACGCCGGGCTCCAGCAGCTCACCGTGGAAGGCGCGACAAAGGATTTTATAAAGATCAATTACGCCGGCGGCGACGTTTTATACGTTCCATGCGGGCAGCTCGACCTTGTCAGCAAATACATAGGCGCCGAAAACGTCAAGATCTCTAAAATGGGGACTTCGGAATGGGCGCGGACCAAAGCTAAAGCAAAAGCTTCGGCCAAGAGCATTGCGAAAGAGCTTATAAAGCTGTACGCCGAGCGAAAAGCGACTCCCGGCCACGAGTTCCCTCCAGACGACGAATATCAGGAAGAATTTGAATGTATGTTCGATTATGAGGAGACCGACGGTCAGCTTGCAGCCGCGCGTGAAATAAAAGACGATATGGAAAAGCCTCAGCCGATGGATCGGCTGTTATGCGGCGATGTGGGTTTCGGCAAGACCGAAGTCGCGCTGCGTGCCGTTTTCAAATGTGTTTCCGACGGTAAACAGGCGGCTATCCTTGTCCCGACGACCATTCTGGCCATGCAGCATTACAGGACCATGCTTTCAAGGTTCCGTGAATTTCCCGTAAGCATAGAAATGCTTTCGCGTTTTCGCACTAAAAAGGATTCCGATGAAACGCTTTCGCGGCTCAGATCCGGCAAAACTGACGTCGTCGTCGGGACCCACAAGCTGCTGCAGGAAAACGTGGTATTCAAAGATCTTGGACTTCTTATCGTCGACGAGGAGCAGCGGTTCGAGGTCAAGCACAAGGAAAAGCTCAGGCAAATAGCCAAGAACGTAGACACTCTCACGCTCACGGCGACGCCTATTCCACGCACTCTGAATATGGCGCTGACAGGGATACGCGATATGTCAGTGCTTGAAGAAGCGCCGCGCGACCGCGCGCCCGTTCAGAGCTATGTTATGGAATACGACGAGAGTATTCTTGACGAAGCCATCAGGCGGGAACTGCGCAGAGGCGGTCAGGTGTTTTATCTGCATAACACGGTTGATTCCATTTACAGAAAGGCTGCGGATCTGCAGAGACGTTTTCCGAAAGCCGTTATCGCAGTAGGACACGGACAAATGTCCAAGGACGAGCTTTCTTCTGTCTGGCAGATGATGTCTAACGGCGATATCGACATACTCGTATGCACCACGATAATAGAAACAGGCGTGGACATACCGAATGCAAATACGCTTATTATAGAAGACGCGGACAGGATGGGCCTTTCGCAGCTGCATCAGATCCGCGGGCGCGTAGGGCGTTCGCCGCGTAAAGCTTATGCGTACTTTACCTACCGCCGTGACGCCATCCTTTCCGAGACTGCTTCCAAGCGGCTTGAAGCCATACGGGAATTCACGGAATTCGGTTCCGGTTTCAAGATCGCCATGCGCGACTTGGAGATACGCGGCGCGGGCAACCTGCTCGGCGCGGAACAATCCGGACAGATGGAAGCCATAGGTTACGATCTTTACGTTAAAATACTTGAAGAAGCCGTAAACGAAGAAAAAGGCGTGGAACCCGCTGTCAAGCGCGAATGCGTTATGGAACTCAACTGCGACGCCTATATCCCCGAGTATTACGTGGATTCACCGAAAATGCGCATAGATTTCTACCGCAAGATCGCGCTGATCGAATCGAGCGCGGACAGTGACGACCTCGCCGATGAAATGCTCGACAGGTTCGGCGATATACCGTATCCGGTAGAAAACCTTATAGACATTTCCCTTTCGCGCAATATTGCTTCCGGGCTCGGATTCGCAAAGATAAAGCAGGTCGGAAACCTCGTTTCGTTCTATTCCGAAACACTTTCGCTCGAACTGCGCAAAGGCGTACTTTCGCTTCCTTCAATGCACGGCAGGATACTTATACCGAATACGCAAAAGCCGCTGTTTTCTTACCGTATACGTCCGGGCGAGAATGTTATAGAACGTATTCGCTCCGTTCTTGAAGATTTTCGGCAATTATTAACAAAATAATGTAGATTCGCGGTTTATGTGCATATATAATAAAATTATCAAATAGTTGGCGGTGTATATATGAAATTAAAAAAACTGTTTTGTATAGTGATATGCGTTGCGCTGCTTGCAGTTTCGCTCGTATCTTGCTCCTCGGGTTCGAAAGCCCTGTTTTCTTTCAGAGGAACGGAGCTGAGCAATAAGATGTATTCTTATATGCTTTCTTCGCAGAAAGCGTATTTGCAGCAGTTGTTCGATTATTACAACTCGATGGCAACTATGTATGGTCAGGAACAGATAGCGGCGAGTTTCGAAGATTATCTGCGTTCAAACACCACAGACGCCGACGGAAATACCGTGACAGTTGCGCAGGCGACGAACAATATGATAATCGAAAGCGCCAAGTATCTGGTCGTTATAGATCATTTCTGCAAGCAGTACGGACTTGAGATAACTGACGAATCCGCTATTGCCGAGATCGAAGAAGTGCTTAAAGAAGATATCCAAAACGCGGGAAGCATGGAATATTTGAACATTCTGCTTGCACAGTTCGGCGCCGATTACGACGTGGAAAGGCAGTATCTTTACAGCACGATGTCAGCAGAACTTCTTTTCGATCATCTCTATGGCGAAAACGGCGCGCAGCGTCTTGACGAAAGCGCGGTAAAAGAACAGTTCGAAAAAGAATATAATAAGATCGACGTCTTGTATTACGCCTATTATGATAGCGACGACGAGGGCAACAAGACGGTCAAGCAGATCGATTCGATCACCGACAAACAGGTCAACGAATACATCGCCGATCATTACGCAAAGATCAAATATGTCCTCCTGTATAAAATCGACGTCACTACTCTGAATAAGCTCAGCGATGAAACGATCGCCGAAAAGGAAGCGACTGCCAACAAAGCTTTCAGCGAACTTAAAAACGGCGAGATACAATTTGACGACGCCATTGAAAAATACAGCGAATCCAAATCGGATCCGGTAATTCTTTCAAAAGGCGAAACCGACGAGCGCGTAAAGCCGGTTGAAGACGCCGCATTTGAGATCAAAGCCGGTGAATACGCTTTTGTCGACACGGATATCGGCTATTATGTGATCGAACGCGAGATGCTGCAGGAAGGCGATATCGACGAATCGATCAGATCCATGGCTTACGAAGAGCTTGCTAAAGACGCGATACACCAATACGCTCTAACGGCATACGAAAAAGTTGTAAGCGGTATGGGGACGTTCGACGATTATTCCGACAGCGAATCCAAACCGGACGCATACGGCGTTTATACCAAGGGCATCATCTACAAAGATGACGAAATGGATGAAGAGATCGTAGAAAAGGTCAAACAAATGAACGATAACGACTACGCTGTCGCTGAACTCGCGAGCGGCTGCGTCGTCATGAAAAAAATCGCTTTTTCCGATGACGACTACAAAGAAAGATATGACGAAACATACGAATCGCTCGCACAGAGCGAATTCGATAAATTCATCAAAGGTTTCTATTCTGAAGTCATAGTTGACGAAGAAGAGCTTTCGAAATTCGATTTCCTCACTGCTCTCGCTCTCGACCTTGTACCGATCGATGAGAATTCCTGAAAATTGAAGCTTTACCAAAGCGGAGCGCAAACGCGCTCCGCTTTTTTATGTCATACATATTGAATGCGAATATAATGGCAACAGAGTTGTGATTTGGAGGAATTGTTACGAAAAGCATTGATTTCGGCTGTTTATTCGCAGGTTATAACACATACGCGGGTTACGTTCCCGCGCTCGAAAAACTACTGGAAAACGCAAAAAAAAGATTTATCCTTAAAGGTACGCCGGGATGCGGCAAATCGACTCTTATGAAAAGACTTTATTACAGGGGCCTACAGTTGGGAACAAAAGCAGTTCCGGTAAAGTGTTCGGCTGACACCTGTTCGTTTGACGGAGTAATATTTCCCGAACTCGGCGCCGCCGTCGCCGACGGGACAGCCCCGCACGTGCTTGAAGCAAGTATGCCTTTGGTCAAAGATAAGATAATCGATATTTCACCAGGCTACGAAAACGATTTCGCCGAAAAATACGGCTCCATTATAGAAACCACGGATCGCAAGAAAAAAGAATTGTATTCAAAAGCTTATTTATCGCTCGGCGCCGCGGGCAAAGCAGATCTTATAATGAAAAAAGTATTGAAGGATCTAATGATCACAGACAAAGCAGAGCGTTTTACCGATCATATTCTTAAAGGCGGTCTCCGCGGCAAAGCGAATGTAAAGCCGTGTGCCTGTTTCAACTGCGAAGGGTTCAGCATATCTTTGCCGGAAAACATTTCAAGTATAACAGTTATCGGGGACTATTTCGGTTCTTCGGAACTTTTGCTTGCGACTGCGGCTGAAAAATGTAAAATTAAAGGAATAGAATGCATCGTGATTCCTTCGCCGGTAAACGCCGAAAGCGTCAGCGCGCTGTGTTTAGGCGAAAATGCATACGTCGGCGGAAGATATTTTGAATTAGAAAACGTAAAAAAAGTAAATAAAAAGCGGTTTATTAAGACGGATGAATACAAAGTGCGCAAGCAGGAACTGATGAGAATCAATAAGATATACCAAGATGGAATAAACGCCGCCGTTGATTATATGGGACAAGCGAGAAATCTGCATATGAAGATAGAATCCATATATTCCCTGAGAGCGGATTATTCAGCTGCCGACAGAGCGTTCGTCGAACTGGCGCAGATCATTTTCGGCGCATAATATCATAGGGCTCTTAATATAATTGAATATAACAGTTATAAGGGGTCTTATCATGAAAGTAGAAACCGTTAAACGCTGGGGATTTGCGTTTATAATATTTCTTGTTGTTCTCGTATCAGTTTCGGCGATATTTGCTTATGTGCTTCTGAAGACAGACGCTGACAAAACGCTCGCTTTCTATGCGGGATGTGCCGCGGATCTGATATCGGTTCTGATATCATGCGGATATCTCGTCCGTGCAAGCGGCAGACCGTACGATGCGCTTATCTTCTCGGCTCTGCTTGCTATACTTTTGCTGTGCTTTTCGCTGTTTGCAGGCGCCGAAAGCGTTTCTTCGTTCGCTTCCCCGCTCGTTTGCGCCGCCGCCGGTCTCACCGTGTTTGTGATAATGTCGCGAACTAAAACCAAGAGGCCCTCTAAACGAAAATTATTGCGCAGAAGATAAAAATATTTTTAAAAAAGTATTGTATTAGTAAAAAAAATAATGTAAAATATAAAGAAAAAGGAGTACGCTATGGATATTGAAAACAATTCCAATGAAAATCGCACCAAGACGTTCCGCGATTATAAAGGCATCTTTTGGCTTATCGTAGCGTGCCTTGCCGTTTTTTCGCTGATCTGGTATTTTCCTTCGATCAAAGAAACGGTCAACTATTATCTCAGGTATCTGGCATCAATCTTATGCGGTTTGATGTTCGCGTTAATTCTTAACCCGATCGTCGTTCTTCTTCACGAAAGTTTTCAAAAACGTTTTGAAGCGTCAAAAAGAGAACGCGTTCGCAAAAAGGCGGAAGTCAAAGCGCGCCACTGGTCGATAGCTATCGCGATCACAATAGGCGTACTTTTGGTTGCTCTCGTCGCAATGCTGATCATCCCCGAGCTGCTCAACTCCATAAAAACTTTTGCAAAAGACATACCGGACCTGATACAGAGGGTCAATTCAAAACTTGATGAATGGAACGCCGACAAATCATGGGCCGGCAATTTCCAGAAATATGTCGATACCGCATTCGCGCAGTTTGAAGCGTGGGTAAACAATTCATTGCTTTCAAGCGTTTCGACTATCACCAGCGCAGCCTGGAACGTGCTCAAATTCATACTCGATTTTCTTATTGGTTTTATTATAGCGATATATATACTGAACGAGAAAAAAGACTTTGTCAAATGGTCAAAGAAGATAGTTTACGCAACGTTCAAGCCTGAAACGTCAAATCTTATTGTCGATATCGGCAGAGTCGGGTACCGCGTTTTCGGCAAATACATGCTCGGATCTGTCATCGATTCGCTCGTCGTCGGTATCATCTGCTTTGTTTTCAACCTTATAGCAGGCATACCTTATTCAGCGCTTATCGCGGCGCTCGTCGGTATTACGAATATCATACCATTCTTCGGCCCGTTCATAGGCGCTATCCCTTCGGCTATTATCATCTTCATCATAAGCCCTATCAAAGCGCTGATATTCATCATATTCATATTCATACTGCAGCAGATCGAAGGCAATATAATCGCGCCTAAGATACTCGGCAACGTGACCGGCGTTTCGGAATTCTGGGTGACTTTCGCATTGCTTTTCTTCGGCGCTATGTTCGGATTTATCGGCCTGATACTCGGCGTTCCCATGCTCGCAGTCATCGCGAATGTCATCCACCGACTTACAGACAAACGCGCCGCCTCAAAAGGATACCCTGTCGACACCGAGTACTATCTGGAGGTCCACTCATATAATACGCAGGAAGAACGCTTTGAAATGATAGATCATGAGGCGGAAAAACTCGAAGAGATCGAAGAACGCGTAAAGCCTCGCAACAGCGGCGTAGCCGAGTTTTTCAGCAAGTTATTCAAAAAGATCAAAAGCATATTCAAACACGAAAAATAAACGACAGCTCCCGCAACACACGGGAGCTGTTATCTTTTCTATATTTATCTATCCTGCAAAAGCATAACGGCGGTCAATATGCCGCCGTTATATATTTATCAATCACCGTAATACTTAACGGAATCGTCAGGAACAAACACGCCGTTTTCGATATCGATGACCGCGTTGGGCTCAAGAAAAGCGTCAAACTCGCGGCATTCAGTATTTATGCGGATATGGGCAGGTCTTCTGTTTATACCCATGACGCGTTTCACTGTACCGTCAAGACCGGTCTCAATACGGCAGCCGCAGCTTACCGTGAATACCGGCTTACCGTTAACGTAACCTGTGGCATTCACGGAATCGCTCATTATGCGATATTCGTTTTCGCCGTATTTCTGAGTATAATCGTATGAATTGCTTTCTTTTGCAAAAGCGCCCCAGATCATAGTATCCAAACTCCGGCTCACGCCGTATAGACGCGACATATACTCAAGGCAGGCAAGCAGCGTGGGACCGTAATCGCCAGGATTGTTTTCCATAGACGGTTCGCCGGTAAACGGATCGAACTGCTGTGTAAAAAGCCCCTGCATACCGACACCGGTAAACAGCTTTTCGGCGACTCGCACCTGCTCAGCATAATGACCGTAGTTTTCAAGAGCGCGTACCGAACGCTGGAAGGTAAGCCCTTCGGGCTGACCGCTCCAGTCGTTGGTCTTTATGTTTTTGAAACACGGATCGTTAACCGCGATAGAAGGCAGCGGCATCTTGGTCCAGAACTCTTCGGGATTGAACATATGGTATTTGATGAAGTCATCAGCCATATGCTGGTCGAACAAACCGTGATACATACAACGAATGTTATTATGGACCAGTATCTCTAAAAATTCGTTATTCTCGTCGCGGTCGTAGCACGCGTGTTTTTCTTCGCGCCACAGATACGAGCGGACTTTGTTTTTTACGTATCCGGCTTTTTCGAGCCAGTATTCGGTTTCGCCGTTTTCGAGAATGGTGCTTATTTTTGCGAGCGTATTGCGCGCGTCGTAAGAATACGCCATAAGATCCATCGATTCACGCGGGAGATGATACTTTGCCCAGGACTCGTCAGGGGGCGTTTTGGCTGTCCAGAAATGCGGAGCGCCGAAAAACTTTGCCGAATAGTCCTCGCCGGTATCGCACGGGCACCAGGCTTCGAGACATCCGTCACCGTCGCTTTCACGATTTTTCCAGAACCATTCGTCGTTGAGCTTGAGCACGTTGTAGAGCTTTAAAAGCCAATCCCTGTCCTCGCCTATGAGATAAAACATATTCAGCGCGGGATACGGGAAACAGTAGCCCTGGATAAAATCGTGCCGCTCGCCGTAAACGTTATCGATATAGGTGAGCATACCGGGCATCATGCCTTCATCGTCCATTGCGTCCATAAACAGGTCAATGTTGTTGAAGCCGGCCTCGAGATCGTATTTTGCGTACATCTCGCCGCCCATAGGCTGTGTTTCGAGCCAGAGGTTGCGGTAATCGCCGCCTTCTACTACTGCGCGCCTGCCGTTGAAATCGACGATGTTGTTTTTTTCTGTCCTGACAGCGCTCTCGTAGATCGCGGTAAGCAGTTTGTCGGTTGTTTTGAACGAAGCGTCGTTGTGCGTCATATGATCATCCGCCTATCTGGAACGGCATGCCGCTGTCCGTAATGCCGTGAAGGCGCGGATGGTCTGGCAAATCTTCGAGATCGTACGTGCCGTATCCGTAGAAGAAACTGTCGCCTATGGAATTTCCGTTTTCTTCTATAACTTTGATGCGCTTCACCGAACAGTCGTAGTAGGTAATGCCGTACGGTGAACCGTCCGCCGTTGCTTCGAGCACGAGATATTCCGACTCTTCGTCGTTGTAACCGGCGAAGTGGCAGCGGTAAAAATCGATACTGTGAGCGTTGCGTATAAGCGTTGCCATACTGCCCGCGGTGGTATGAACGTCAAAGCGGCTGTCGATAAACCTGCAGTTTTCAGTAGGACAAGTCGTGGCGTCGCCGTCGATAAGCACGCAAATGACGTTGTTTACTATAGAAACAGAATTAACTGATTCAAAAGTGCAGTTGACGTTTCCGTTGCCGTTTGTCTTCCCGCCTATCAGATGCAGGCCGCATTCGGTAAACATACTCACGGCAAGGTTGGAAATACGCAGCGAGTTGACAGCACGCGCCAAAATGCAAGTCTTTGCAAGCTGATTAGCGTAAATATCGATCCCGTCGATCACGACGTCGCATATCCTGCCGTTGATCGATATCATTACGTCGATATCTCTTGTAGCTCTAATGGAACAACCGCAGCCGAGAAGCTTTATGCCGTTGTATTCCGAACGGACGCCCTCGCCGTCGCCGTTACCGATATTTATCGTATCGTTGATGCAGTAGGTACCTCCGGGAAAATACACGGTGCCGCCCGAAGGAGGCAGGCTGGCGATAGCTTTCCTTATGGCGTCGGTATCGTTGTTGGAACCGCTGCCGAGCGCACCGAACCATTTGACGTTGCGGTAATCGCTTTCGCAGATACGGATATATCTTCCCTTTTCGGCGTCGTTCGGAGCTATTACTAGCCCGCCGTCGTGTTCAAGAGTGGATTCGCCGTCCCAATAAAACATCCCGCCGCCGCCGTCAGAAGTATAATAATAACCTTTGAGCAAAACAGAAGCGTTTTTCTGCGCGGGAACATATTTGCGCATTTGCATAACGTTATCGAACGAATACGAAATTACAGATCCCATATTTACCTCTGCAGCATCGGTATCGAGCTCTTGATCCGCGAGCACGTTGATATCAGAAACGCTGGCGCCGGCGCATGAAGTGAGCACGACCGCGCAAACGATGAGTGCCGATAATATTCCGATGATCGTTTTGAATCTTTTCATATCGGCCACCCTATTTGATATCGAGCGACGCCGCTACGCCGAAATCGGCTTCGACTCCGTTGTAGTAAGTGACGACGCTGTTCGTTTTAGCCTGCGCCCATATACCTGCGCCGTAATCGCCGGCGCTGGTAGTAGCGGAAAACACAACGAGATATTCGCCCGGATCGAGTTTATCGGGAAATTCGAAATTAAGCCAACAGTTTTGATTAAAATTGACAAAATCGTATTCGGTAAGGACTTCGCCGTCGATCGTGGTGTCATAATCGATATCCCATTTATATACTTTGATATATACCGTTCCGACGGTGTTATCGTAATTGGCGAGATATGCGCGCCCGCCGGAAAGCTTGCCGCCGCAGTTGATACGCACGCCGACTTTTGCGCCGGACGCAGCGAGGTTGTAATGATTCCAAGCTGCATTGTTAAAGATATCTACAAGACCTTTTTTCGCAGGAAGAGCAGATACGTCTCCGCCGTTGATCATGAGGTCGTCAAAATTGAAAGGCACACCGGTGTCTGTTATTCCTATAAGGCGGCTGTGATCGGGGATTATCTCGCCGTTGGAGGTCGAATAGCCGTAGAAATACTGCTTGCGTATGGTGTGATCGTTGTCTTCGAGCACCTTGGTGGAGCTGACTGAGCACGAATAGAATCCTATTCCGGAAGGAAAATCTTTGTTGTCGAGCGCATCGAAAAGTATGCCCGTGCTTTCCTCACCTGCGGTAAATCTGCAGGAATAGAAAGAGATACTGTCGACAAATTTGAAATGAGCTCCGTAACTTCCTTTGCCGTTCTGCGTATCGAAAACGCACTGCGTAAAGGTGGTGAGCCACGTGTCGTTGGAAGCTTCGTAGCAGCCGTCCATATACAGACATTCGGCGCCGTCGCGGCCGGAAGTCACGTTTACATTTTCAAAGCGATTATATATGTTGTAGTTGCCTGTAGGCGCCTCGCCGGCGAGAATATACAGCCCTTTTTCGGTGAACTGGCTGATACGAACGTCTTTCATCTGCAGACCGATGAAAGCGTGAAGGAACACGCCGTTCTTTGACGTGAGGTTGCCGCTGATGTAAAGGCCTTGCAGCACCACGTCTGTAATAAGTCCGTTTACCGAAATTACGTTTTCCATAGCGGCGGCAGCCGTAATGGAAGTGGGGACGGCGGAAGAATGAACTCCCTGACCCGAACCGTTGCCGATGAGCGAGATACCGTTCTTAGTCGAACGGCTGTCCGCGGCGTTGCCGTTGCCGATATTCAACGTCTTAGATATTATATACGAACCGCCGGGCATGCGAACGATACCGCCGCGCAGGGGCAAACTGTCGATCGCCGCCTGGATGGCAGCGTAGTCGTCGGTCTTGCCGTCGCCTTTTGCACCGAACCATTTTACGTTTCTTTCCTGTTCTTCGCAAAGTCTGACTAAACGTCCCTTTTCGTTTTGACATTTGATTATCGTGCCGCCGTTGTCGGGGCTCGTTTCTTTTTCGCTCCAATAGAATATACCCTGTCCGCCGTCGCCGGGTTCATAATAACCGAGCAGCGTTATTGTAACGTCAACCTCGTCGACGCTCAGCGCACGAAGTTCGCTGATATTGTTGACGACCGCAGTGCCTGAAACATGTTCGCCGGCGGCTGCGGATACTTCAGCGGAAGACGTATCGCTTCCGGACGGGTTTTCTTCTGAAACCGCCGAGCTATCTACGGTTTTGCCGTTGTCGCACGAATACATAAAAGCTGTACACATCAGCATGAAACAAAGCATAAATACTAAGCACCTTTTCATTTATTATCCCTCCGTTGTGATATAATGGGGCAGATCGGTATAAACCTGGATCGTCTTGTTCATATCTGCGTATATATTGGATTTCATCGACTCGTAATCAGAAGCCATTGTCATATTATTGTTCCAGACCGAATTGTAAACAATATCAGAAAGGCCGCCCCATTTGAAGCAGATGCCCATATCAAATGCCTTGGAATTGAGTATGATGCGAAGAGAATTTTCACTTTCTTCGTCGCGGGTCGACTGTATATTGAGCACCTTTTCATAGTATTCGACAGAAACGGTCGATTTTGATTTTGCCGCCATCGCCTCTATGATGAGCGACGTCATATTGACATCGGGGCAGTTCATTGGGATTACGCACGCCGTCGCGCCCCACGCGCCTATCATGCAGCGATAGTTTTCTTGTTCTTCAGTGTATTTGGGCGGAGGAAGAATACCGAAATCAAAATCCACGTTTGCAAAATCAGAAAGGTGGAGCAAGCCGTCGAAATAGAACAGCACACGCTGCTCACAGAACCCCTGTATAACGAATTCAATAGGCGAAGAAACGTAACCGGGCGTGGCAACGTAATGATTGCAGTTCATATACGCGGAACGGTCGTTCATCATCATGCGTATGGAATCGACGACTTTTTCGGTTTGTTCGTTATAAATGGTAAGTTCCGGCTCGCCGTATCGGTTGAGTTCGACCGTGCTGCAGCCCGCGGACATGAAATAAACCCACATATTGTCGTTCTGGCCTGCTATGCCGAAATAATCGCCGACAGAAGGGCCGTCGACGTTGTCGATATCCTGCGAAACGTTCTTGGCGATAGAGTACAACTTGTCGAAAGTCCATTTTCCGGTCTCAACGAGTTCGTACAGATTTTCATCGGTATAGTTTTTGAGCATATTTTTATTGAATACTATACACGGAAGCGTTTCGTAGATCTGCACGGTAATATCACCGACGCCGAAAAAATAGCGGTTTGCAAGCGAAAGGCTGTTCATGGCGTTGATGTCCCACCATGGGTTATTGATATTGATATTGTGCAGTTCATTCAGGTCGATAAAAGCGCCGTCGCCGGCAAGCTCGAGGCCGTCGTAAATAGGCACGAAAGCCGCGTTGTAAGTTGCCACGCCCGCATGCTGATCCCTTACAATGGTCTTGCGCAGATCGGCGTTATTTACGCCGCCGCCGGTATAGATAACCTTGATAGTAACGCCGTAGTTATCTTCTATGTATTTGTTGCGCTGTTCGAGCGCGGCGTTGAGCTGGCTGCTGTTGTGTTCGTTGGGTTCGAGATCCCATGTTGCGAAGTCTCCGGCGTCTTCTCCGCGCGCAAGGAAAATGAAATCCTGTCCGCCGAAATTGACGACGGGGACCGACGGAACGCTCGTATCCGACTCGGTACCCGATTCATCGCCGGAATTTCCCTGTTCGTCCGAATAATCCGAATCCTCGTCGGGCGTCGAAGATTCAGGCGCTTCTGTGGCGCCTCCGCAAGCGCACGTGAACAGCATGCACAGAACAAGTATGACGCAAAGTGCCGATATTAATACTTTACTCATAATAAACGATCCTTTCTTGCAAAAATATCAATTAGTTTTGTTTTATGGGTATTAATTATATTATACTCTTATTTTTGCTCAAATCAATATTCGTATAATGGAAAATCGTTATCCGAATCCGCTTTTTTATCTGAATGAGTTCACAGTATTGACATTTTGCTTAAAAATATGCTATAATCGAACTAGAGGTGTGTGAAATGCAGAAAAGCGTATATTCAGGCAAAAGCTATGAATACGAGCAATCGTTTTGCGTGAGTCCGGACGATGTCGGAAGGTTTCTTATGTATCAAATGGGTGAGATAAATTGCGAGCCGGGATATATATGCGCTCCGCATCGCCAGTGGTGTTATGAGATCACTTACGTAATAGACGGCGAAGGTATAAACACAGTCGACGGCGAAGACGGAAAAATGACAAAAGGCGATCTGTTTTTGACGCCACTCGATTCGATACACAAGATCGAAGCTGTGACACGGCTTAGATATATGTTCATTGGATTTGATGTAAAAGACGATAAAAGCACGGACTGCACGGAGCTGAGACGTTTTTATGATTCAGCGCCGACCGTACATATAAGAGGCGGTAACGATATAATGCACTTGTTCAATAAGTGCTTTGAAGAGTATTACTCCGCACAGCCGGCCGTAAAGCTTATGAAAGAATGCCTGATAGCGGAATTGGTCACAAGAGTTATGCGGCTTTTCATAGCAGAAGAAAATCAAAGAAAACCTTTCGAAGAAAAAGCAAAAAACACGGGTATTTCGATCTACGCGGTCAGACAATACATAGATACAAATATAGGAAAAATCAATTCCATAAGCGACGCCGCAAAAACGCTTGGTTATTCCCCTACTTATCTTTCGCATAAATTCAAAGATGAAATGCGCATCACTTTGCGCGAATATATTGCAGAACGGCGTATAGAAGAAGGCATACGACTTGTATCGGAACTTGGAATGACTGTAAATGAAGCAGCGGCAAACGTCGGCTTTTCAACGCCCCAGTCTTTTTGCAAAGCATTTAAAAAGATAAAAGGATATTCGCCCAAATACTATTGCAACTCCGTAAAGTAACACGAAACGGCTTTTGCCATATAGCAAAAGCCGTTTCTTTTTTTCAGAAATGGCCGCTTCTTCCGCCGTGAGTCCTGCCGGACGAAGATACATGAGTAGAAGATCCGCCACCGCGCGACGAAGAAGACGAGGATGAAATTATCGTCTTTGCCACGTTGCTGAAAGCGAATATGTCGTCTTTGACCGAAAGCGCAAGGCCCGCCGGAGCAATATAATCGTCAGCGTCGCCTTTAGAATAAACGGAAACAAGCTCTTTTTTATAACCGCTTCCCTTTACTGCGGCAAATATAAGACCGGCGACGATACCTATGACCGCGTAAAGCCCGTACTTGGGTTTCTGCGATTCGAGATATGATTCTATATGCCTGTCGCATTCATTCGCAAACGCCGTAAACGCGCCGTAATAATCCTCTCCGGAAAGATACGGAACAAGCAGCTCTTCAATGTACTGGAGTTCGCTGTCGTTAAAATACTCGATCCCTTTGCCGCACGTCGACGTGGTTATATCTCTGTTTTCAAGCGATACGAGCAGAAGAATGCCGTCATAGCCGGCGTTCCTGCCATAGCCGTTTTCATCATAGTAATCATCGGCGAATTCTGTGGGCAATTTACCGCCTGTCGAATCGTTTATAAGGACTACGATATCGAGATCGTATTTATCGCTGACTTCTTTAAGCTTTGCTTCGAGAACGCGCTCCTGCTCGCCGGTCAGCTTGTCGGATTCGTCTACGACAAGCGCGGGATGATCATCCGCTGAAACGAACGGCGCCAAAAACGACGATATGAGCAGTAATGCGGCAAACGCTATTAATAATGATCTTATCATACCGTTCACCTCACAGACTCATAATGAGCGAAAGCGCTCCGGCGACTATACCGCCGACTATGAGAAGATTGCGTACGAAATACATCCAGTAACGCTTTTTGTCGATGGGAAGATCGCCCACGAACTTTCCGGTCTGGCCGTTCATTGCGAACAAATAATGTTCGCCGTTCCACGAGGTGTGGAGCAGCCATACGGGAAGCAAGCCGTATTTCGGTTCGTCGTATTTTAAATTGACAGTGGAATCCTGTGGCGTAACGCTGGCGTAACCGCTGACCGTACGACGGAGCGCGTCGACTGCCGAGCGTTTTGCGCGCGATTCTATGCGTTCGGCGCAGTCTTCTTTTGGGACGTCGTATTTATCGGCGAGGAAGCCCGCGAGATACGCGGCGTTGAATTTTTCGAACGCAGAATAGTCGTAAGGCTCGATGGATTCCATAAGCGTGTCGTCCATCTTTTTGGATCCGTCCGCCGGAATGCCTATAAACTGCATATTCCCGGCGCGCGCGACGTTGTAAGTCTTAGTCTCGGTATAGCGGTAATCGCCTGATGTCCAGGAGGTGGAATTCGTGCACTTGAATGTGGAAGACGCGTCGGAATCGACATCATACAGCCAGTAGGGGACGTAAACGCCTTTAATTTCGTCAAGATGATTTTCCGAAGAAAATACCTTGGGAAGCAGCTTTTTGTTCTTGAAATGCTCCTTGAGCGCTTTCTTGGCTTCGGCTTTATCGAGCTTGAAAGGCAGTACGAACTGAGGACGCAGCTCGCCGCTCAGGTTGCCTTTCATAACAACGGGATTGCCGCAGAACGGACACGACGTGGCGGCCGTTGTTTCCTCACCGATGATCTCGCCGCCGCAGGATTCGCATATGTATGAAAAGATACCCTGCGCTTCCTGTTCCGACCAGAATATATTTTCGGTCTCGGTACGTTTATAATCTTCGGGCGTCTTTTCATAAAGCTCGTTTTGCAGCGCTTTTAGTTCTTCTGCGGTAAACAGGCTCCCGCAGAATTCACATCTCAATTTTTGAATATTGGAATCGAATATCAGCGTTCCGCCGCATTTAGCGCATTTATATTCTATGAGCTCATCCATATAAACCGCCTCCTTTTTATATTATTTGCCGCAATTTCAGCGGTGCGCCTCCCAGTAAAACCAGATCTCGCCGGATCCGGGATTCTCTGCAATGGTGATATAAATGTAGTTATCGTCGGCAGTGACGTAATACTTGCACTGCGCAGCCGCCTCGCTTGCGGGCGTAACGGTAACATAGCTTGGTACGGCGCGAAGTCTGTGAAGGACTTTTCTTTCTGTGTTACCCTCTTTGATATCGCATTTGCCGCCTTCGGAATCCTTGATCGCGTATATGCCCTTGGAATCATACACCTGCAGACCGTCCATACGGAAATAAGACGAAGAAGAAGTGGGGGCAAGGATGCCGCGGTTCTCTACGACCGTGCAAGCGTCGATGGTGACAGTACCCACGGCGTTGCGCGCATCCAGCAGGAAATAATTGACGTTGTCCGCTGCGGAATTGAGCATACAGTCGCGGAAGGTGAGGTTCATAACGCGCGTGCCGGCTTTTTCGATATTCAGTATTCCTTTGGATGCGTTCTCGAACCACGTACCTACGAAATCGGTAGGCCTGATGCCATTGGCGGACGGTATCAGTATGTCCACGCCGTTGGAGGCGAAAATACCGCCGATAACGTGCATCCCGTCGAAAGATTCGCCGTTAAGGTAATCGAGCGAAATACCTACTTTACAGGTGGCGATACGCGGATGGACGACCGTGTTGCCGGAGCCGTACAAATGAAGTCCGGTCCCGCAGTTCGAGCAAAAGATGTTTTCAAAATAGCAATCGAAGATGCCTACGCCCGAAGGTTCCGCGTCACCGCGTATAGCGGTGTCAAGATTATAGAACACAAGGTTCTTGAAAGTGCCGATGGCAGAATTATAATTGCTTATCGTCGAACCGCCGAGTATGGCGGTAACGCCGTTCATCATTCCGTTGGTAAAATAGAGATCTTCTATTGTAGTTCCCCAAAGCGCGGCGTTGGATATATCGAGTATAACGCCGTCGGCGCCGCCCGCCCAAACGAGCGTAGATACCCACATCCCTTCGCCTTTCAAGGATACTTTTCCCTTTTTATAAAGCGTTTTGGCGATAATGTACTTGCCGGCGGGGACCCAGACGGTGCCGCCTTTTTTCGCTGCGTCGTCGAGCGCAGCCTGGAAAGCGGCAGAATCGTCTGCGTCGCCGTTTCCCTTTGCGCCGTAATCGCGCACGTTATATAGTTTTGCAGCAGTTTCGGCAGGTTCGGGATCGGCGGGAGCCGAAACTTCCGAGGCAGACGATTCATCTGCAGAGATATCGGTAATATCAGAAGCAATTTCGCTTTCGGAAGCCATGTTAGATTCCTCCCCGGAAGAGACTGGCGGCGTTTCAGATCCGCACGACGTCAATGCGAAACACGCGCAGAACAAAACGCACAATAATACACTAATAACACGCATATCCTGACTCCTAATCTTCAAAGCTGTAAAGGACTTCTTCGAGCTGAGACTGCGCTTTGGCTTCGCGTTCGGCGAATCTCGAAACGAAGTTCGAATCGTTGACGTCATTCATATTCTGAATTAGCAGACCAAGGCCGCCGAAATTGTATATGTAACCCAGATCGTAAACACGCGACGAGAAAATGACATCGAGCATTTTTTCGGATTCTTCGTCGCCAAGATCTCTGCCTTTTAGAGTTATATCATAATACGCTCTTGTGACGGTATCGCGCGAATAGAACGCCATATTCTCGAGCACTAACGCGACGTCTTCGGGATCCGGGCAATCGGCGGGGATGGTCACTACCGGAACGAGCACGGTGGAAATAAGGCAATGATAATCGTCCTGTTCGGGATTCAGCAGCGGATAAGGCAGAATGCCATATTCAAATCCGTAGACCGAACGGAAATTCTTGAGATCGGTAAGCGCGAACGTGGTGAACATTATCTGATCGTTAAGGAACATCCGGCATATGTCTTCGAATGTGGTACAGTTCGGAGTCTTGTTGGTCACAACATCGGACTTATACGCGATCTCGAACACCTTATTAATAATATTGACGTTCGATTCGGAATTCATATTGATGCGGATCCTGCCGTCGTTATCGGTCTCGGTAATCGTACCGCCGCACCCGAAGAAGAATGAATGCGGGGCGTTGAACGCAACGTGCAGTCCGTAGTGATCCTTGTCGTCCCAGGCGGGGTCTTCGAGATTTTCGGTAAAATCGTGACCGATCTCGTATATCCTGTCAAGAGTCCAGGTGTGATCGTCGACCATTGCGTAAGGGTCGATATCATACTGTGACGTGAGCTTTTTATTGAAAAACACGACCATGGTGCAGTCGTTATCGAGTATCGAAATATCGCCGGTGGAAAAATAGAGTTTATTGAAAATGGAAAGACCTTCGTTGGCGTTCTGATCCCACCACGGCTGATCGAGTTTAAGATCTTCGAACTCATTAAGGTCGTACATAAGTCCGTCGCCGACGATCTGCGCAACGTCGTTTATCATGGGCATATAGACGTCGTAATACACGCCGGTGTTTATGTATTTGATCATATCCTGCGCAACGTTGGCGGTCTTCTCGGCGCTGATAATACAGTTTAGTCTGTCCTGAACTATTTGATTGCGTTCGAACACAGCGTCGTTTATCGCCTCGTCGTTCTTTTCTTCGGCATAAATTTCGAATGATTCATAATACGTATAATTGCTGCCGGGAACGAGGAATACTATCTCTCTGCCCTCCAGGTCGCGCACATCGGGTACGTAGGGGGTTTCTGACGCGGGTTCGTCCGAAACGGCAGCTGAACCGTCCGCTGAATTATCTGCCGGGTCGCCGCTTTCGGAAACGGGGCTGCTTTGATTGCCTTCGCCGCCTGAACAGGCGGAAAAAGTCAGAAGCAGGCATGCGATCAGAATAAACGGAATGAACGATTTGACCAGTTTCATATTTGTGCCTCCATTTACAAAATAATAAAACATTTTCTTACGCTATTTTAACATACAACATATTATTTTTCAAGTATTTTTATAGATTTTCGCACAAAGCAACTAAATCGCATACGCATATCTCGTTCGGGTTGAAAAACCGCGGTATCGCGTTATGGTCGCCGGCCCCGCGCGACACCAGCAGTTTGCCGTCATATATACCTGATGTGTATTTGGGAAATATCCCCTGCCCCGGAGCAAAAACGCCGCGTCCGAAAAAACGCCACTGTCCGCCGTGCGCGTGACCGGAAATAATAAGATCGATATCAAGCTGCAGCAGATGTTCCGGATAATATTCCGGATGATGGGACAGCAGTATCTTCAGACCGCCGAGCTTAGCAAATCCGGCGGCAAAACCGGTGTCGGGCTCAGGCGTTTTGCTAAGGCGCTTGTGCTTTTTACCTAACGAACCGGAAGTTAATCCGCCTATAAATATATCGGCGCCGGAAATACGCGCGACGGTATAAGTATCGTCGAGCAGGACGGCGCCGCATTCGGACACAAGATCATGCGTGATATCGACGTCGTGATTGCCAAGCGAAACGAACGTCGGCGCCACGGAAAAACACATTCTTAAAAATTCGCGCGAATAGGACGTCCGCGAAAATTTATCGCCTTTGCCTTCAATATCGCCTGGGACGGCGATAAGGGCGGGCTTTATATCTTCCAACGCGTTTTTTAACATATTTACATCGCAGCCGTGAGCGTCGGAAACGACCGCAATACGAATATCTCGGCTGATCTTACTTGAATTCAATTTGTAATTTGATATCTCCATCTGCGATCCCCGTACAAAAATTGTATCTTGATATTGATTTTGTCGATTCTGTATTATATAATACAATATGCGGGAAATAAAATCAATATAAATTTATCACGGAGCATAATATGAATGAACTCGAAAAAGCACGTGCGAGAATCGACGACATAGACAGAATAAACGCCGAGCTCTTCGCGGCGCGTATGGAGTATTCCGCAAAGACGGCTTTATATAAACGCGACCGCGGGCTTGACGTTAAAGACCCGTTGCGCGAAGCGGAAGTTATCAGCACGCGCGTCAGCGCGTATCCCGACGACGCGTCCAAAAAGTTCTACAGAGAAAACGTGCTCAATACACTCGCGCTTTCTAAGAAATACCAGCGATCGCTGCTGCGCGGTGAAAACGAAGTATTCGTATGCACCGGCGAAGACGGATATACCGTGACGATAAAAAGAGGCGCATTGAGCGAACTTGAAAATTACATTAAAAATTCCGGAAAGATACTCGTCGTTACGGATTCCGGAGTTCCGAAACAGCATGTGGACGCGTGCGTGAACTCACTTTGCGGATGCGATACGCTCGTACTGCCTCATGGCGAAAATAACAAGAACCGAAATAATCTCTTCAGAATCATAGATCGCCTTTACGAAAGCGGTTTTACTCGCACAGATTCGATCGTCGCTCTCGGCGGCGGCGTCGTAGGAGACACGGCCGGCTTTGCCGCATCGATCTACAACCGCGGTATTTCCTTTTATAACGTCCCGACTACCCTGCTTTCGCAAGTCGATTCTTCCGTCGGCGGAAAAGTCGGCGTCGATCACCGGGGCGGGAAAAATCTTATAGGCGCTTTTTACGATCCCAAAGCGGTGATAATAGATCCGGACGTTCTCAAAACGCTCGACCGAAGGCAGATCGCCAACGGAATGGCGGAAATAATAAAGATATCCGTTACATGCGATAAGGATCTGTTCGAACTGCTGGAATCGGGTGCGCAAAACGGCAATATTGAAACGATAATAAAACGTGCTGTCGAACTCAAAGCCGCGATCGTCGAAAACGACCGTAAGGAATCTTCTTTGAGACGTGTGCTGAATTTCGGTCATACGGTCGGTCATGCTATAGAAAGCTGCAAAGGCCTGGGGAACCTGCTCCACGGCGAATGCGTCGCCTTGGGAATGATACCGATGTGTTCGGAGAAAGTGCGCGGAAGACTTGTAAAGTTACTTAAGGATTGCGGCTTGCCGACAGAATGCGACATCGACGCAAATGAGCTCGCGAAATATATAGCGCTTGATAAGAAGAGGTCAGGCGGCATGATAAATATTGTGACTTCAGATGAAATAGGCACATATTCGTTAATTGAAAAACCGATGGATGAATTCGTCTTATTACTCGACGGGCTTGTTTCCGTCATACGGAGGAAAATATGAAAAACACGTTCGGCAGCGTTCTTACCGTTACAGTTTTCGGCGAAAGCCACGGCCCGGCTGTCGGCGCGGTCATAGACGGTCTTGCGCCGGGCCTGCCGGTAAACGGCAAAAGCATTGAAAAAGCGTTGTTATACAGAAGGCCTTTCGGCGATATTTCTACGTCAAGGATAGAAAAAGACGATTACTCCGTCATAAGCGGCGTATACAACGGTTTCACACAAGGCACGCCCCTATGCATCATTATTCCAAACAAAGATATCAAAAGTGAAAGTTATAAGAGAATATCCGGTCTCGCACGGCCGGGGCACGCCGACCTCACCGCTTTTTACAAGTATAACGGCTTTTCCGATCCAAACGGCGGAGGGCATTTCAGCGGCAGGATCACCGCCGCGCTTTGCGCAGCCGGCGCGATAGTGACTGACGCGCTGCGGGTAAAAGGTATACGCATAGCTACCCACATTCTCCGCTGCGCAGGAATCGACGACAGGGATTTCGAAAATTTTTCAAAAGATATCGAAGATCTCGAAAACAAGCGTTTTGCCGTACTTGACGACAAAGCTGCGGCAGAAATGACAGAAAGTATCAAATGTGCCGCCGCTGCCGGCGACAGCGTCGGCGGCGTGCTCGAAACTGTCATTCACGGTATCCCCGCCGGCGCCGGCGAACCGTTTTTCGATTCTGCGGAAAGCGTAATATCGCACGCCATGTTTTCGATAGGCGGCGTCAAAGGAGTTGAATTCGGCGCAGGTTTCGCTGCTGCTGATATGCGCGGCAGCGTATGCAACGATGAATTCCGCGCGGAAAACGGCAGGATATATACCACCACCAACAACAACGGCGGCATCAACGGCGGTATAACAAACGGTATGCCGATAGTTTTCAGATGCGCCGTGAAACCCACTCCTTCTGTTTCGGTAGAACAGAAAACGGTAGATATAAAGTCAAAAGAAAACGCCGTCATATCCGTTAACGGCAGACACGACCCTTGTATCGTCCATCGTGTAAGAGCGGTAGTCGACGCGCTGACAGCTTTCTGTATCGCGGATATGCTCTGCATAAAGTACGGTACCGATTATCTTGCAAAGGAAAACATATGAAATACGGTCTTATAGGCGAAACACTGGGACACAGTTTTTCCAAAGACATACATAATATGATCGGCGGATATGAGTATGAACCGTGCGCTCTCCGCCCCGAAGAACTACGCGTCTTTATGCAAAAACGCGATTTCAAGGGGATAAACATCACAAATCCGTATAAGCGCGCAGTCATGGAATACATAGACGTCGTTGATCCGGACGCACTTGCGATAGGCGCTGTCAATACGGTCGTAAACAAAGACGGCGTTCTGTACGGTTATAATACAGATATCAACGGACTGTGCGCGCTCATAAAACGCTGCGGATTCGATTTTAACGGAGCTAAAGTACTTATATGCGGTACCGGCGCGACCTCGCGCACCGCGTACGCGGCGGCGAAAAAGCTCGGCGCGCTAAATATTGTATTTCTTTCCAGAACGGAAAAGTCCGGAAGCGTTACGTATGAGCGTTCGTACGAAGAACACGCCGACGCGGATTATATCATCAACACGACGCCCTGCGGCACCTGGCCGCATATTTACGGATGCGCCGCCGACGTGGCGCGTTTCGAGTGCTTGAAAGGCGTTGTCGACGTCGTCTATAATCCGCTGCGCACGGAGCTCGTTATGCGTTCGCGTTCGCTCGGGATCAAAGCTGAAGCCGGCCTTTATATGCTTGTTGCCCAGGCGGTATGCGCGAGCGAAAAGTTCCTTTTAGAGCATTACGTCGATTCGCTGACGGAAGTAATATATGAAAAGCTGCTCAAAAAAAAGGAAAACATAGTCCTTACCGGAATGCCGGGTTCGGGCAAGTCCACGCTTGCGCGCGTTTTGTCGGCAAAGACCGGCAGACCGTATTATGATACAGATCTGCTTATTCGCGAAAAGACCGGTAAGTATCCTCACGAGATAATCGCCGAGCGCGGAGAGAGCGAGTTCAGGGCAATTGAATGTGAAATAATAGCCGAGATCGCAAAAACGAACGGTTCGATAATAGCTACCGGCGGCGGTGCGGTCCTGCATGAAGGAAATATAAGAAAACTCAGAATGAACGGCAAGATCGTATTCATCGACCTCCCTCTCGAGCATCTCAAAGCATATAACGACAGGCCGCTTTCATCAAGCAAAGAAAAGCTTGCGGCAATGTATAAGGAACGTATGCCGCTGTACGTTTCGCGATGCGACATCCGTTATGCGCCGTGCGGTTCGCCTGAAGCATGCGCATCCGAACTTCTGGAGGAGTTGAAGATATGAAAATTCTCGTTATTAACGGTCCGAATATAAATATGCTGGGTATCCGCGAGCCGCAGATATACGGAACTGAAACGTACGCGCGGCTTGCGCGCGATATAAAGGCGCATTGCCGCGAACTCGGCATAAAAGTCGCACTGTTTCAATCGAACCACGAGGGTAAAATAATAGATAAAATACAGAAAGCAATGGAAAAATTCGACGGTATCGTAATAAACCCCGCCGCGTACACACATACGAGCATAGCTATCGCCGACGCGCTCAAAGCTGTTCGCATACCCGCCGTGGAAATACATATCTCGGATATTTCCGCGCGTGAGAGTTTCCGCACCGTAAGCTACGTGCGCGACGCTTGTGTCGCTTCGGTGATCGGACACGGAACAGCCGGATATATGGAAGCTATAGATAAACTTGCCGAGATCGTCGGTAAAAAGCTATGAAAGCGGTAATATTTCCCTCTCTTCCTTGCGGGACTGTCAGCGCGCCGCCTTCCAAAAGCTATGCGCACAGGCAGCTCATTTGCGCAATGATCGCAGGTGGCGGAAAAATTTGCGGAATTGAATTATCCGACGATATACGCGCCACTCTGCGCTGTATGTCTGCGCTTGGCGCAAAGTATACGATAAACGGCGACGTTGTCACGGTTTTGAGCGGTATTGACAGAAACATAAAGAGCGCCGCTCTCGATTGCGGAGAGAGCGGTAGCACGCTGCGTTTCTTTATCCCCATATGTCTTGCTTTGGGCGGCAGCTTCGTTTTTAAAGGCCAAGGAAGACTGCTCTCTCGTCCGCTCGGTGAGTACCGGGAATTATGCGAAAAGCGCGGTATTGTTTTTGAACACGGTGATGATTTGCTTAAAATATGCGGAAAAATCACCGGCGGATGTGTTACGGTTAACGGCGATAAAAGCAGTCAGTATATAAGCGGTCTGCTCTTATCTTCTCCGTTGATGGACACTGAACTGTATTTGGCGTTGACAGGTGAAACCGAAAGCAAACCGTATATCGATCTGACTGTTTCGGAGCTTTGCGCGCACGGCGCGCTTATTAAGAAAAGCGGAGACGTGTTCTGCTGTATGAATTCGCCGCTCAAACCGTTATCCGAAATCGTCGAAGGCGACTGGTCCAACGCGGCGTACCTTTATGCTTACACTTTCTGCGGCGGAAACGTGCGCGTTAACGGGCTCAGCGAACCGACTCTTCAGGGCGACAGCGTATGCCTTAAGTTTTTCGGCAAGCTTGCTTCTTCCTGCCCGATAATCGACATCGCGGATTGTCCCGACCTCTTCCCTGCGCTCGCGGCGGTGGCGGCGCTTAACAACGGCGCCGAATTCGTCAATACAAGGCGGCTTTCATTTAAAGAAAGCGACAGAGCCGCTGCCATGGAACAGATACTTTCCGATTTCGGCTGTTATGTCGAACGTTATGAAAACAACTTCGTTATAGAACGTTCCGATCTGTATGCGCCAAAAGACCCTGTTTACGGGTTCAACGACCACCGCATAGTCATGGCTTTCTGCATTCTCGCTTCCGTTCTGGGCGGGACCGTCTATGGAGCCGAAGCCGTAAACAAGAGTTTTCCCGCGTTTTTCAAAACGTTCAATTCGCTCGGAGGAAAAGCCAAATTATATGACGAATGAACCTAAAACCGTATTGATAATAGGACTTGGGCTCATGGGCGGCAGTTATGCCATGGCGCTCAAGCGCAAAGGCCATACCGTGAATTGCATAACGCTCTCCAAGTCTTCCATAGACTATGCGCTTTCGCGCGGGATAATTGACCGCGGAACCACCGATATTGACGAAGAACTTATAAGATCCTGTGATATCGCCGTTTTCGCGCTTTATCCGCACGTATTTATCGAATGGATCGAACGCTACGGGAACCTGTTCAAAAAAGGCGCGATCATAACCGACGTGACAGGGGTAAAGAGCGCCGTTATAGACAAAATACAGTCGTTGCTTCCCGATGGAGCAGAGTTTATTGCTGCACATCCTATGGCAGGCAGAGAATCCAGCGGCGTTGAAAACGCCGACGACAGTGTTTTCAAAAACGCAAACTATATTGTCGTTCCAACAGAAAAGAATACCGAAAAAGCCATATACGTCTGCGAGTGGCTGGGCAGAGAGCTCGGATTCGAAAGGATTACGCGTCTCAGCGTCGACGAGCACGACAGAATGATAGCATTCCTTTCGCAACTCACGCATTGTATCGCGGTCTCGCTCATGTGCGCAAACGACGACGAGGATATATACAAATATACCGGAGATTCGTTCCGCGACCTGACGCGAATCGCAAAGATAAACGAGACAATGTGGTGCGAACTGTTTTCGCTGAACAAGGAAAATCTTCTTGCCGAGATCGATTCATTCATGAAGCAGATGACTAAGCTCAGGAACGCGATAGAATACGACGACGAAAGTACTGTCAAATCAATGATGAGACGTTCGACGGAACGGCGCTGTAATTTCGACAAAAATCCAGGAGTGTGAAATAATATGAATATGGAATTCATTCGCAAACTTCCCATCCCGATGGATATCAAACGCGATTTTCCCATCACCAAGCAGATGGAAAACGTGCGATTAAAGCGGGACGCCGAAATCAAAAAAGTGTTTACGGGAGAATCCGAAAAATTCCTGCTCGTGATCGGTCCGTGTTCCGCGGACAGCCGCGATCCGGTTCTGGAATATATCTCACGGCTGCGCAAAGTTCAGGATAACGTCAAGGATAAAATAATAATCATACCGCGCGTCTATACCAACAAACCGCGTACGACCGGCGAAGGTTACAAAGGGATGCTGCATCAGCCGGATCCGGAACAAAGCTCCGATATGCTTAAAGGGATCATAGCGATCAGAGAACTGCATATGAGCGCGCTCAAAGATTACGGCTTTACCTGCGCGGACGAAATGCTGTATCCGGACAACCACCGGTATCTTTCCGATCTGCTCGCATATGTCGCAATAGGCGCAAGATCCGTTGAAGATCAGCAGCACCGGCTCGCCGCAAGCGGACTGAATGTCCCTGTCGGTATGAAAAACCCCACCGAAGGCGATCTTACGATCATGCTTAACGGCATCCGGGCGGCTCAGCATCCGCACACGTTCATTTACCGCGGCTGGGAGGTCAAAAGCAAAGGCAACAGATTTGCTCACGCCGTGCTTCGCGGTTATACTGATTATTCCGGTAACGCGCTGCCTAACTATCATTACGAAAATCTACAGAGCCTGTATGGCGTTTATTACGAATCGGGGCTCGAAAATCCCGCGGTCATCGTTGATACCAACCATTCCAATTCAGGGAAAATGTATCTTGAGCAGATACGTATTGCAAAAGACGTTATGTACAGCCGAAAAGTAAACGCTGATATCCGCACCTTGGTCAAGGGACTTATGATAGAAAGCTATCTCGAAGACGGTGCGCAGAAGATAGGCGAAAACGTTTTCGGCAAATCGATCACAGATCCGTGCCTTGGTTGGGAAAAGACGGAAAAACTCATATATCAGATAGCAGACGATCTTTGATTCATAAACAAAAAGCCCGAAAGTACACGTATTTCGGGCTTTTTATATTTACTGTATTACTTTTTTCTAAAAACGCTTTTGATACGGGCAAACAGTTTTTTGAACGCATTGCCGGCAGAAGTCATAAAGCCGTCTGAGGAAGATCTCTTGCGGCGTATAACCCCGCGGCAGAAAGAAACAAGGTCGCGGTGTTCGTCGCCGTAAGCTTTGAGAAGCGATTCCAGATGCTTTACGGCGCGTTTTTCGTATCTAACCACAAGTTGATCGAGCATTCCGTACAGTCCGGAATCCTGATACGTGAGAAGCGATTTGAACTCGCGCGACACGCTTTTGTTCGAATCGACCGCAACGCACGCTTCAATGACCTTATCCGCGATTTCGAAAGCGTTCAGCATATCGTTATTCGCGTTCGCGGCAGCGCGCGATCTGTAAATATCGTTGAAAGCGTCTTCGATACGGAAAGAACCGGTTTTAAGATAAGAGACGCAAAAACAGAACAAAGCGCAATTGACAACGTCGCTTTCTTCGATAGACGCAGCCAGTTCATTCTCGGCATACGCGCCAATATGCGTACGCAGTTTTTTGTCGCGCGGGAACGATTCGCAATACTTGAAAGCGTCGTCAAAACGCGACGAAATAACCGCGTTTTTAAAATTCAGATTAACATATTATATATATCACAACTCGACAAATTTGTCATGGATGAAAGCAGAGTAAAATCAAACAGATAAACGAATTGCGGCGGGATCGCTCCCGCCGCTTTTTGCTGTATGGAACGCCAAAATGGCGCCTATGACTAATTCATTTCCCTATTGATAAATTATTTCAAACGTTTGCGAAACCAATAAGACGTCTTTTGATATCCCATCATCTCATAAAACCGGTGCGCGTCCTCCCTTGAAAAGCCGGAAGCGAGTCCTATATATCGGGTCCCGTTCGCAACAGCTTCCTGCTCGGCTCGTTTCAAAAGCATTTTTCCTATTCCGTTTCGCCTGTATTCCTCCAGCACGCCAAGACCATTCACTTTTGAATAGCCGTCAGGATGACCTATTGCCAACGCAGTTACCATTGTAACAAGGCCTGCTACTCTTCCGTCTGCCTCTGCAACAAACGTTGAATATCGATCATCTCCGTGCATTTTCTCATAAGTTTCGCATACCTCGGCGTCCGTAACTGGGATATCCAAGACATCACGCCAGATCTTTGCAACGGCTTGATAATCCGTTCTTTGAAGTTTTCGGATCCTCACATCCATATCATGCAGCCCTTCCTGAAAATCCTGATATGATAAAGATTTAATTACCATTCGTCAACTGTATAGGTATAAAAGATTATATCAAAATCATATTTGCTTTTGAACAAATAAACCTCTCTTGCCCTGGTAGACAAAAGAGGTTTATTTGATGGCGCGCCATAAGGGACTCGAACCCCTGGCCTTTTGGTTCGTAGCCAAACGCTCTATCCAGCTGGGCTAATGGCGCATACTCCTTTTTCGAGCAAGACATATAATAGCACAACAAAACGGAATTGTCAAGCGTTTTTTCATTATTTTTGGGCAGGCGGCAAAGATATTGACATTTTTATATTTTGTGCTATAATTAACTGTAAATCATAAAATAAAGGCACGTAAATGACTGACGTAATTTTAGACTCTCTTATAGATACGGCAAAACTGATACCTTTTCTGTTTGTCACGTATCTGCTTATGGAATATCTCGAACACCGTATCGGCGAAAAAATGCAGCACGCGCTGGAAAACGGCAAGCGCAAATGGTTTATTCCCGTCATCGGTTCACTGTGCGGCTGCGTTCCGCAATGCGGCTTTTCCGCGGCGGCTTCCGGACTGTTTGCCGGGCGCGTTATATCGATGGGCACGCTTATCGCCATATATCTTTCCACATCCGACGAAATGCTCCCGATAATGATCTCGCACGGAACAAAAGTCGAAATCGTTTTCACGGTTATAGGCATAAAGCTCGTATTCGGTATGATATGTGGCATCGTGATCGATCTTTTCGCGCGCAAAGGTGCGCAGGAAAGCGGAGAGCATATCCACGACCTTTGCGAACACGACCACTGCCACTGCGAAAACGGCATATGGATCTCAGCGTTGAGGCACACGCTAAGCATAACGATATACATATTCCTTTTCGTTTTCGTGTTAAACACGGCGATATTCCTTATAGGCGAGGATAATCTCAAACATATCTTCCTTAACATACCCGTCGTCGGCGAGCTTATTTCGGGTCTCGTGGGGCTTATCCCCAACTGCGCGGCTTCCGTTATGATAACCGAGCTTTATTTGGAAGGTGTTATCAATTTCGGAAGTATGATGGCCGGCCTTTTCGTTGGAGCCGGAGTCGGTCTGCTCGTACTTTACCGGGTCAATAAGAATTTAAAGCAAAATATTTTTATAACCGCGCTGCTTTACGCGGCGGGCGTCACGGGCGGTCTGCTGATAGACCTTACGGGCATTTTCGCCTGACGGCGTCACTATTATCTCAGGAGTTAAATATGCGAATAAAAGTAATGTCGTTCAACATCCAGCACTGCCGCAATTATAATTTTCCGTTGGAAGACCGTATCGATTTTGACGTCACGGCAAATGCTATACGCAGATTCGATCCGGACATAGTAGGTCTGCAGGAAGTGCGAGGAAAAGGCGAGAATCCCAACTACACCGATCAGACGCCGGAATTAGCCGCGCGTACCGAGATGTTATATGCGTTCGCGCCGGCTTTTACCGTGCCGCACGGCGGACCTTACGGCAACGCGCTGCTTTCTAAATACCCTATCCTGGACGTTAAAACGATCCTTATCCCCGTGCCGGACACGGGTTATTACTGCGAACCGCGCTGCATATTGCGGGCAGTGCTCGATATAGGAGGTCCCGTCACGGTGTTCGTAACACATTTCGGATTGAAACCGCCCGAGTCGGAAAACGCTTCGGCTTCCGTCGTCGAATCTCTCGCCGGCACAAGCACGCCTAAGATACTAATGGGCGATTTCAACCTTACACCCGAAAGCCCCGTGCTCGATCCTATAAGAATAACGATGGCGGATACCGCCGACGTTTTCGATTCGCCCAAGCTCAGTTTTCCTTCAGACGCGCCCACGCAAAAGATAGATTACATATTCGTTTCTGAAGATTTCAACATCGTTTACGCGGACATACCCGATATAGTCGCTTCCGACCACCGTCCTTATCTCGCGGAACTTGAACTTTAAGGTGTTTATATGAGTATTATCGGCAATATTTTCTGGATCTTACTTGTCGGCTTCATCCCAGCGCTGATATGGCTGATATCCGGCCTGCTGCTCTGCTTGACTATCATAGGGATCCCGTTTGGGATACAATGCTTGAAATTCGCACGTCTCACGTTCCTGCCTTTCGGCTCGGACGTGGATCCGGATTTCGGAGCGCACCCCATAATGAACGTTTTGTGGCTGCTCATTGTCGGCTGGTGGCTCGCGATCTTATACTGCATCGCCGCTTTCATATTCTTCATAAGTATTATCGGCATTCCGTTTGGTCTGCAGTGTCTCAAGCTAGCCATGCTCGCCCTTTGCCCGTTCGGAGCGAAGATAAGATAACGGTTATGAATTCCCGCACATTTTTGTGCGGGACGTTCTTTTTGTATTGACATTTTCCCGAATAGTGATATAATTTATATAAATCAAAACAAAGGAGATTTGACCATGCCCGAAAGAAAAGTACGCATTGGTATCATCGGATGCGGTGGTATCGCAAACCAGAAGCACCTTCCTTCTCTTCATACGCTCCCTAACGTGGAAATTGTCGCATTCTGCGATATCATCGTAGAAAAGGCCGAAGCCGCCGCAAAGCGCTACGGCACGCCCGACGCAAAAGTTTATAAAGATTATAAAGAACTCCTAAAAGACAAATCCATAGAAGTCGTACACGTCTGTACCCCCAACAGAAGCCATTCGTTCATCACCGTCGACGCGCTCGAAGCCGGCAAGCACGTTATGTGCGAAAAGCCCATGGCGATCAACGCCGCGGAAGCCAAAAAAATGGTCGACGCCGCAAAACGCACCGGCAAAAAGCTCACGATCGGCTACCAGAACCGCCACAGACCCGATTCGCTCTTTGCAAAGGCCGAATGCGAAAAAGGCACCCTTGGCGAAATATACTTTGCAAAAGCCACAGCTATACGACGCAGAGCCGTCCCCACATGGGGCGTGTTCCTCAACGAATACGAACAGGGCGGCGGACCGCTCATAGATATAGGCACACATGCGCTCGACCTTACGCTTTGGTGTATGGATAACTATAAACCCAAGTACTGCGTGGGCACCACGTTCAAGAAACTGGGCGACAAGTTTCCCACCGGCAACGCCTGGGGCGAATGGAAAAAAGAGGAATTCACCGTCGAAGACGCTGCGTTCGGCTTTATAGTTATGGAAAACGGCGCCACTATCATACTCGAATCTTCCTGGGCGCTCAACATACTCGACTCGCGTGAAGCAGTCACCACTCTCTGCGGTACCGACGGCGGTCTCGATATGAACGACGGTCTCCGCTTTAACGGTATTCTTAACGGCAGACAGTACGTTCTGAAACCCAACCTCAACGCCGGCGGCGCTGATTTCTACGACGCCAACGGCAACGAAGACGCTTCCCACCACGAAGCAAGGCTCTGGATCGACGCCGTGATCAACGACAAGACGCCGTTCTGCACCGCCGAGCAGGCATACTGCGTATCGCGAATACTCGACGGAATATACACTTCCGCAAAGACCGGGAAACCGTATTACTTTGACGAGGAGGAATAAACCGTGAAAATAGGCGTATGCGCCGTTTTGCTCGGCGACAGACCACTTGACAAAGCTCTTGAATATTTTAAAAACGCAGGCATAGAAGCCGCGGAGATCGGTGCAGGCGGATATCCCGGAAAAGCGCACTGCGACCCCGCAAAGCTGCTTGCAGACGAAAACAAGATAACCGAGTTCAGAAAAGCGTTCGACAAATACGGGATCGAACTCAACTGCCTTTCGTGCCACGGCAACCCCGTGCACCCCAATAAAGAAACAGCGAACAGATTCCATACTGATTTCGAAAACGCCGTTCTGCTTGCCGAAAAGCTTGGAATAAAGAAAATTATCGGCTTTTCCGGCTGCCCGGGCGACTGCAAGGACAGCAAATATCCCAACTGGGTGACCTGCCCATGGCCCGAAGATTTTCTTGAAATACTCGACTGGCAGTGGAACGAAGTGCTCATTCCGTACTGGAAAAAAGAAGCCGAATTCTGCGCAAAACACGGCATAGAAAAGATCGCTTTCGAAATGCATCCCGGTTTCTGCGTATATAACCCCGAATCGCTCATGAAGCTGCGTGGCGCCGTAGGCGAAATAATAGGCGCCAACTTCGATCCTTCTCACCTTATCTGGCAGCAGGTGGATCCCGTTGCGGCAATAAGATACCTGGGCAAGGCGATCTACCACGTTCACGCCAAAGATACGAAAGTCGACCCACTCAACACCGGTATCAACGGCGTGCTTGACACCAAACACTATTCCGACGAGATACACCGTTCGTGGATATTCCGCACCGTGGGCTACGGCAACGGCTACCAGTACTGGAAAGATTTCGTTTCCAACCTGCGCCTCGTGGGCTATGACGACGTACTTTCGATCGAGCATGAAGATTCGCTTATGACTACATACGAAGGGCTCGCAAAAGCGGTGGCTTTCCTTAAGGAATGCCGCATAGAAGAGCGTCCCGG
>JAFRPL010000035.1 GCA_017429165.1 Clostridia bacterium | reverse complement strand
CAGCACGTTCGGGAAGCATTTCCGCATAACGTCTTGCTTCATCCTTCCTGCCGCGCCAGCCGAGCAGTTGAGTGATCCCTATGATCGCATTACCGCGTAAAAGTTCATCACCGCAATTCTTGATCACAGCATCGAAAAGCTTGATCGCCTTTTCTTGTTCGGCAATATAGGATTCCTGATCTTTATGCTCAAATGAACGGTTGGAGACCACCCATGCCAGATTGCATAACCATTTCATATCTCCGGGATATTCTTTTACTGCCGTTTCGCATATTTCCTGACGTTTTGCAAAATCTTCCGTTGCAAACGTCAGATCATATTCTTTTTTCAGTTCTTCATATCGTGCATCGGGCTCCGTATCGTTTATATCGAGTAACTCATCGGCAGTCACGTGCAGGATTCTCGTCAGCGGTGCGATCAATGATAAGTCGGGGCTTGCTGTACCTGTTTCCCATTTGCTTACTGCCTGATATGAAACGCACAGGTAATCCGCAAGTTTTTCCTGTGTCAATCCGTTTTTCTTGCGCAACTCTTTGATTTTTTCTCCGATTTTCATAGCTTTTATCCTTTCTAACGTTCTCCGGATCGCGATCCTGATACAATTATACTGTATCTTCGGCGAAAAGCAATAACTTGTTTTTCGTGTTTAAAATCAACCATGGGTTGATTTCCATAGAAAACGGGAGAAATAAGAAAAAGTGAAATATTTGCCTAACGGCAAATGTGAAATATTCGGCTTGCGCCGAATGTGAAATTAAATAAATCCACCCACGCCCGCAGGCATTTCACACGCCGTAAGGCGTATTTCACGCGCGAAGCGCACTTCACGTCCGAAGGACACTTCACGTTCCGCGCAAGCGGAACACTTAGTTGAAAAGCCTCGCATTCGCGAGGCTTTTCTGGTGGGGGAAGGTGGATTCGGACCACCGAAGGCATCGCCAGCAGATTTACAGTCTGTCCCCTTTGGCCACTCGGGAATTCCCCCATATAAATATATAAAATTGGAGCTGGTGAAGGGAGTTGAACCCCCAACCTGCTGATTACAAATCAGCTGCTCTGCCATTGAGCTACACCAGCGGATGCCTTTTCATTGACAGCTTGTAAAGTATATCACATCTTTTTGCGCTTGTCAACACTTTTTTATAAAAAAAGATTTTGCTGTTTTTGCGGAATAAATAAATATCTGCCGCCCGCCGTCATTGACATCCTGAAGCAAATATGTTAAAATCTAAATAAAGAAAACACGCGCTGTGCGGAGGCGTAACATGAAGAAAAACGGTACCGGCATACGCGCCCTGCTCGGGCGGATATTCGGGGCGGGCGGAATATCGTCGCTGACCTCGCTTACCCTGCGCCTAAGCGGGATGCGCGAAGTCACTGAATACGAAATAGCCGTAAAAGACGGCGTGGCGGAAGTCACCGAATACGCGGTAAAGTTTTGCGAAAGCGGCAAGATCCGCGTGCCCGGAAGACGCGCCGCGTGCGGCGAAAAAGAAGCGGTCGATATCCTCGACCGCTGCAAGGCGCTGTCGTGGGACGGGTTTTACGGCAAACATCCGCGCGGCGTCAAGGACGGCACGGCGTTTTCGCTCGACGCCGTAGTCAACGGCGGAGAGACCATCCGCGCGAGCGGATCGCAGAACTTTCCCCGCCGTTTTCACGAACTGAGCGACTGGCTATATAAAACCGTCTGCGTCGGCGGCGCGGCAAACGAAAAAGAATGACGTTCCGGCGCGACGGATCGAACGAACGGAGGTGAACGCGTTGGCCGATCGGAAATACGAGCCCGATTCGATAGAAGGCACCGTTGAAGAAATAGTTTTTGCAAACGACGTGAACGGCTACACGGTCTGCGTAATCGATTGCGGCGGCGAGCCGGTCACCGTAGTGGGCGTCATACCGTATCTTTCGGCGGGCGAGCACATAAAAGTCACGGGCGTGTGGCAGATGCATCCCACTTTCGGCAGACAATTCAGGGCCAACGCCTTTGAAAAAGAGCTCCCGCAGGACGAAGACGCCAT
This sequence comes from Clostridia bacterium, assembly GCA_017429165.1. GTDB lineage: Bacteria > Bacillota > Clostridia > Oscillospirales > CAG-382 > UBA1206. Next base: position 16,623 of record JAFRPL010000035.1, on the reverse strand, counting down.
TTTCCGTTACCTTTCTTCGGGTTCCGTGCGCGGCGTGGGACCGGTCACCGCAAGGCGCATAGTCGACAGGTTCGGCTCAGATACGCTCGAGGTGTTGGAAAACCATCCCGAATGGCTGGCGGAGATCCGCGGTATAACCGCGGCGCGCGCAAGGACCATAGGCGAATCGTTCTGCGCGCAGTTCGGCGCAAGGGAAGCGATGATATTCCTGAACACCTATTTCGGGCCCGCGCTTTCCATACGCATTTACAAAAAATACCGCTCGGCCGCGCCGGATATCATACGCGCAAACCCCTACCGCCTGTGCGACGACGTCCCGGGCGTGGGCTTTGCAAAAGCCGATAAAGTCGCGAGCGAACTCGGGTTCGCTTCCGATTGCCCGGAGCGGCTCTGCGCCGGGATAAAACACGCGCTTATGAACGCCGCCTACGGCGAAGGGCATTGCTATATCCCGCGGCACGAGCTTATAGATCAGGCGGCCCGTCTGCTCGGCGCCGAACGCGCTTCCGTATCGGCCGCGCTGGAAGAGTGCATATCTCAAAGCAGCGTGGTGTGCACTCATATGGAAGGGCACGACGCATGCGCGCTCGCGCGCATATACACCGCCGAACGCTACACTGCGGCAAAACTGTTGTTGCTCAAGCAGAATTCGCTGCCGTTCGCGCTCGAGGGCGTGCGCGATCAGATAGCGCTTTCCGAAAAAAAGCAAAAGATAAAATACGACGAACGCCAGATCAGCGCCATAGAAGCGGCGGTGGTCAGCGGCGTCAGTATCGTCACCGGCGGCCCCGGCACCGGCAAGACGACCGTCATAAACGCCATTATAGATATTTTCGAATCGCTGGGCGTGAAATACATGCTCGCCGCCCCCACGGGCAGAGCCGCCAAGCGCATGACCGACGCCTGCGGCAAAGAGGCAAAGACCATACACCGCATGCTCGAAGCCGCCTATTCCGACGAAGGCGTTTCGGTGTTCGGCCGCAACGAGGAAGATCCGCTGGGCGCAAGAGCGTTCATAATCGACGAAACCTCCATGGTCGATATCTTTCTTATGGAAGCGCTGCTGCGCGCGCTCAAGGAAGACTCGATGGTCGTGTTCATAGGCGATTCCGACCAGCTGCCGCCGGTCGGCCCGGGCAACGCGCTCAACGATATGATCGAAAGCGGCTTGTTCTGCGTCACGCGGCTCGACCATATCTTCCGTCAGGCCGAAAAATCGCTCATAGTGGTCAACGCCCATCGCATAAACGAAGGCGAAATGCCGGAGCTCCGGCGCAGGGACGGCGATTTCTTCTTTATGGAACGGCACGACAGCGCGTCGCTCAAAGCGCTGGTGTGTTCGCTGTGTTCCGAACGTCTGCCCAACGCTTACGGTATGGACAGTCTTGACGATATCCAGGTCATAACCCCAACGCGGCGCGGCGACTGCGGCACGGTCGAGCTGAACCGCTCGCTTCAGGAATCGCTCAATCCGCCGTCGCATTCCAAGCGCGAAAAACGTCTGCACGACTGTATTTTCCGCGAAGGCGACAAGATCATGCAGATACGCAACAACTACGATCTGGTGTGGAACAAAGGGCGCGAACACGGCGAGGGGATCTTCAACGGCGATATCGGCCGCATCACCCGCGTCGACACGCGCGAGGAATATTTTATAATTGATTTCGACGGGCGCATATGCGAATACGCTTTTGAACTCGCCGACGACCTGGAGCTCGCTTACGCGGTGACCGTGCACAAATCCCAGGGCAGCGAATACCCGGCGGTCATCATACCGCTGCTCCAGTGTCCGTCGCCGCTTATGACGCGCAATCTGCTTTACACCGCCGTCACCCGCGCAAAGTCGCTGCTTATCGCGGCGGGCGACGCGCACATTATGCGAATTATGACAGAAAACGACAAAAAGGCGCTGCGGTTCACCGCGCTGCCGTATTTGTTCCGACAATATGACAAGAAAACGGAGGACGTATTATGAAACGCAGGACTTACACTTTAAAAGGCGGCGGCTTGAGCTACCGCGTGGAACTTTATGCGCACGGCGCGTCGGTGGTGTCGATACGCGACGTCAAGGCGGGCAGAACGCTTTTCGCAGGCAAAAAGCCCGTGTTTACCGCGTATTTCACCGATCTCACGAGCGGAGAAAGGTTCGGAGTCTCTTCCGAAGATTCGTGGAAGAGCGTTTCCGCATCCGACGGCACGCTCACTTTCCGTTCGACCGAAAAGGCGCCCGGCGTCAGCGTGGTCATCAGCGCCTCGTGCACCGAAGACGCGCTGGAATTCCGTACGCAGGTGATAAACGCCGAAGATAACGTTTCGGCGTACGAGATCTCGCATCCTTCACTTTATTTCGATAAAAACAAAAACACCCGCTTTTTCTACCCGTACGGCAGCGGCGAGACCAAGCCTTCCACGATAAAAGACGGCTGGAACGCCAAGTGGTCGTATCCTTCGTACGGCGCCTCCATGCAGTATCTGTGCTTTTACAACACCGCCACCCGCCGCGGCGTGTATTACGGCCTGCACGATCCGGCGCCGGCCGCCAAATCGCTGATAGTACGCACGCAGGTGAACGAAAAAGCCGTGATGTTAAAATCCAGCCAGATCCTTTCCGGCGTCAAAAGCGGACGCAATTCGCAGTCGCTGTGCGGCGCGTGCGTGATGAAGGCGTTCGACGGCGACTGGTATGACGCGGCGCAGATCTACCGCGAATTTGTGGAAAGCTCGGCGGAATATTGCCCGGAATACGGCGAACACGGCAGAAAAGGCGTGCCTCAGTGGCTGCTCGACACCGATTGCTGGTTCAACACCCGCGTGCTGGACGACGGCGACTTTGCCGAAGAAGTCATAGCCCAGGCAAAAGATCTGGGCGCAAATCTTGCCATCCACCTTTACTACTGGCATCAGATACCGTTCGATAACGATTATCCGCATTATTTCCCAATGCGCAAAAACGTGCTCCCCGGGCTCAAAAAGCTGCACGAAGCGGGCATTAAAGTCATGCCCTATATAAACGGCCGCCTTTGGGACACGCGCGACAGGGGGACCGAGGATTTTGAATTCACGTCCGTGGCAAAACCCTGGGCGACCAAGGATTACGCGGGCGAACCCATAACCGAGCAGTATTCCTCCAAAGAATCGGACGGCAGCAGAGTCACGCTCGCCGTGATGTGTCCTTCCGCCACGCTGTGGCAGGATAAAGTGGCGTCGATAGTCGCGCAGCTGTTCGAAAACGGTTTTGACGGCGTGTATATAGACCAGATCGCCGCCGCCGAAGCCAAGCCCTGTACCGATAAACGCCACAATCATCCCGCCGGCGGCGGCGAATGGTGGTGCCGCGCCTACAACACAATGCTCGAGCGCATAGCGCGCTCCAAACCCGCCGACCGCGCTTTGACCACCGAATGCACCGCCGATCCGTTTATGCCGCATCTCGACGGGTATTTGACCTGGATCTGGATCAAAAACGATCAGGTCCCGGCGTTCCCCGCGGTGTTTTCCGATAAAGTCATCACGTTCGGCACCGATTTCCGCGGTCTCGGCAATATGGATTGCGGCCTGTTCGGCGCGCTCGACGAAGCCGGCGTGCGCATTTTCGGCGCGCAGTCGTTCCTGTTCGGCCAGCAGATGGGCTGGATGACGCCCGAGCTGTTTTCGCGCATGTCCCACCGCGATTTCTTCATAAAACTCGTACGTGCGCGCGCTGCCGTCAGGCGGTATTTCAACGAAGGCCGCATGCTCCGTCCGCCCGTGATAACCGACGACGGCGAAAAGATCGTGCTCACCAAATGCCGCGAGGCGTACGGCGGGTACGTCGAAGCTTCCTGCGTGAACGGCGCGTACTGGATGCATAAACCCACCGGCAAAAAATGCCTTATGCTCATTAATTCGGGCATGACCGACGTGACCGCGCACGTCAAGTGCGAGCTCCCGGACGGCGTTTACGCGCTTACCGGCGATATCAAAAAGAAAATAACGGTCAAAAACGGCGAGTTTTCGCTCGCGCTACCGCCGCTTTCGCTCGCGTATACGGAGGTTTGAACGAATGGAACTCAAATATCACCGCGATCACCGGTCGCTGCACGTGAACTGTCTGCCGCCGCGCGCGTATTATATCCCTTATGAAAGCGCCGAAAAAGCGATTTCCGGCGAGCGCGAAGATTCCGCGTTCTTCACGTCGCTCTGCGGCGAATGGGGGTTCGAATGGTTCGGGTGCGAAAAAGACCTGCCCGATTTTACAAACGGAAAATACGTGCCCAAGGATACTCTGCCCGTGCCTTCTTGCTGGCAGGTGTTCCTGGGGCGCGGGTACGACGTGCCGAATTATACCAACGTGACATATCCGTTCCCGGTGGATCCTCCCAAGGTGCCCGAAAAAGACCCCTGCGGGCTTTACACGCGCAAATTCCGCTGCTCGCCGGGCGGCAAGAGAGTGTATATCGTTTTCGAAGGCGTCGATTCCTGCTTTTACCTTTATATAAACGACAGATTCGCCGCTTACAGCCAGGTCTCGCACTGCACTTCCGAAATAGATATAACCGATTTCGTCGCCGAAGGCGAAAACGATATCAAGGTGCTGGTATTCAAGTGGTGCGACGGCTCGTATCTCGAAGACCAGGACAAATTCCGTCTTTCCGGCATATTCCGCGAGGTGTATCTGCTTTGCCGCGAAGAAGGCCACGCAAACGATATTTACGTCAAGCCGGAACTTTCCCGGGATCTGCGCACGGCGAACGTCGGGATCGAATGCGACGTTCCCTTTACCGCGTCGCTGTACGCCCCCGACGGGACCGAAACGCCGATCGTGAACATAAAGGAACCGCTTTTGTGGACCGATGAGACGCCCGATTTGTATAAGCTCGTGATCCACTCCGGCAGCGAGTATATTCCGTTCGATATCGGGTTCCGCACCGTAAATATCGAATCGCGCCGAGTGCTCGTCAACGGCAGACCCGTCAAAGCCAAGGGCGTCAACCGCCACGATTCGCACCCGGTCAAGGGCTACGCGGTATCGATGGCGGATATGGAAAACGATTTGAAGATAATGAAGGCGCACAACATCAATATGATCCGCACCAGCCATTATCCAAACGACCCGCGCTTTCTTGAGCTGTGCGACAGGTACGGGTTTTACGTCTGCGACGAAGCCGACCTTGAAACTCACGGCTTGCAGCAGATACATAACTGGGACATGCTGACCGATTCCCCCGAGTGGGAAGAAGACTATATGGACCGCGCGCGCCGTTTGCTCGAACGCGACAAAAATCACCCCTGCGTCATTATGTGGTCGGTGGGCAACGAATCGGGCATAGGACGCAACCACGAAAGCATGGCGTGGTATTTCGCCACGCGCGACGGCACGCGGCTCATCCATTCCGAAGACGGAACGCGGCGCCGCGCAAAGTATATACACAAGAACCCCGAGCTCGCCGACTGTACGTACGTCACGGTCGACAGCCGTATGTACCCTTCGGTGTATGAGATAAAGCACGATTACCTTGACGACGAAAACAGCCGCAAGCCGTTCTTTTTGTGCGAATACTCCCACGCTATGGGCAACGGTCCCGGCGACCTTTGGGATTACTGGCAGCTAGCCTATTCCGACGAACGCTTTTTCGGCGGCTGCGTATGGGAATTCTGCGACCATTCGGTCATAGACGAAAACGGCCGCTACACCTACGGCGGCGATTTCGGCGACACTCCCAACGACGCCGAATTCTGTGTTGACGGTCTGGTGTATCCCGACCGCACTCCGCACGCCGGGCTTCTGGAATACCGCAACGTCATAAAGCCGTTTTACGCCGAATTCAAAGACGGGATACTTACGATCCACAGCCGCCGTTATTTCGCCTCGCTTTCCGATACATACGCCGTGTGGGAACTTGCGGATTCGGGCAGAAAGATCGCGGGCGGCGTTATCCCCTCGCTCGATATCCCGCCCCTGGGATGCGCGGAATACGCGCTCGAAGGAACTGAAGCCCGCGGCGACAAGGTGTATCTCACCGTCACGGTAAAATCAAAGGAAGACGAGCACGAAATAGGCTTTGAACAGTTCCGCCTCTCTTCCGGCGGCAGAACGCCGATCGAACTCACGCCGTCTTCGTTCAAAAAGGCCGAAAACGGATATATTCGCGGCGACATCGTCATAGATCAGACTACCGCCATGCCCAAAATACCCGAAAGCGTTTCGCCCGCGCGTTTCACGGTGTGGCGCGCCCCCACCGATAACGACCGCAACGTCAAGGCGAGCTGGTTCAAGGCGGGGTTCTTCGACGCGCAGACGCGTATCGTCAAACCGCTCAAACTCAACTCCGACGGCACGCTTACGGCGGAATTCCGCCACGGTATCCCGCGCAAGCCCGCGGTATGGGGAAAAGTGACCTACACTCCGTATATGGAGGGAGTAAAAGTAACGATCAGCGCGCGCCGCAACAAACGGCTGCCCGTGCTGCCGCGTTTCGGCTTGGAATTCGAACTGCAAAGCAGATTCGAAAACGCCGTGTATTTCGGCATGGGCCCGTACGAAAGCTACGCCGACAAACGCCGCGCTTCCAAAATGGGGCTTTACGATACCACCGCGCGTAAGAATTTCGAACATTACATACGCCCGCAGGAGAATATGGCTCACGCCGACACCGAATATCTCGAAATAGGCGACGGCGAAAACGTGGCGGTGTTTATGCAGACCGAAAAGCCGTTTTCGTTCAATTTCAACGAATACGGCAGCCGCGCCATGACCGCGGCGAAACACGATCACGAGCTCGTGAAGCCGGGTTTCAACGTGCTGAATATCGATTACCGCCAGGACGCCATAGGCAGCAATTCCTGCGGACCGGCAGCGGACGCGAAATACCGCTTCTTCGAAGAGGAATTCACGTTCGAATTTTTGCTGACTCATCTGTGAGGGTGTCCGTATGACCGACGTTTTAATAATCGCCGTGGGTAACGAAAAAGAAGAATATTACCGCCGCGCCATAGACGAATACGCCAAACGCATTTCGGCATTCGCACGCGTCACCGTGCGCGAGATCAAAGAAAAACGCCTGCCGGAAGAACCTTCGGCAGGCGAGATCGAGCGCGCGCTCGAAGAAGAGGGAAAAGACATTCTCTCGTCGATCCCCAAAAACTGCGTTCTCTGCGCGCTCTGCGTGGAAGGAAAACAGCTTTCTTCCGAAGAATTCGCCGCGTTTCTCGGCGATTCGGCGCAAAAAGGTCCGGCGGCGTTCGTCATCGGCTCCAGCCACGGGCTCGGCAAGAACGTAAAAGACGCCGCGCGGTTAAAGCTTTCTTTTTCAAAAATGACTTTTCCGCACCGGCTCATGCGGGTGATGCTTTTCGAACAGATCTACCGCGGCTTTTCCATACTGAATAACGGAAAATACCACAAATGACGCGCCCCTTTTTTTGCGGTTTGTCAAAAGATTTATTGACATTCGCTTTTAGTGATGTTATAATTGAAAGTAGAAAAAAGCAGTTTTTACAAGGAGGATGACAATCATGTCGCAAAAAACCAAAAAGCTGTTTTCAAGTTACATATTCGACGGCTTCCTGCTCGTCGCGCTCGGCGTCATAATGCTCATATGGACCGGCACCTACGATATGCTTTGCTATGTCATAGGCGGCATAGCCGCGCTGCTCGGCGCGCTCAAAGTCGTTTCGTATATCATTAACAGGTCGGGCGAGCGCAAAGCGCTCAATCTGCTTATGGGCGTCGTGCTCTTCGCTTTCGGGCTCGCGCTCATAATCAAGCCCTCGTTTTTCGAAACGATGTTCCAGGTCATAACCGGCGTCATACTCGTTTACGGCGCAATAATAATGTTCATCCACGCGATCAAGCTGCGCAAGGAAAAAGGCGCCATGTTCATCATGTCGCTCGTCTTCGCCTGCCTTACGACCGTGTTCGCCGTGCTCGTGTTCATCGATCCTTTCGATCCCGCGTCCAAGGCGCGCGTCGTCGTTCACGCGGTGGCGCTTATCATAGAAGGCCTCGCCATGATCGCCGTCCTGCATCAGATCAAGCCTGACGAACCAAAGAAACTGGAACAGCCCGAGGATTATCCCAAACTCGAATCCGGCGACTGATACCGTCAGATATTACCGCGCCGCGGGTACGTCTTTGTCCCCGCGGCGGCGTTTTTACATAGCCAGACAAAGGGGCGCACTCAGTTATGAAATATTATCTCGCAATAGACATAGGCGCGTCGAGCGGAAGGCATATAATCGGCTGCAGGCGCGGCGGAAAGATATTCACGCGCGAAGTCTACCGCTTTCCCAACGAAGTAAAACAGCAGGACGGCCATCTGGTCTGGGACACCGAAGCGCTGCTTTCGCATGTAATGCGCGGAATAGACGCCGCGCTTGAAAAATATCCGCGCATCGAATCGTTTTCAATAGACACCTGGGGCGTGGATTACGTGCTGATGAACGGCGCCGAGCCGATCCTCCCGTGCTACGCCTACCGCGACGGCCGCACGGAACGGATAATAGAAAAAGTCCACGCCAAAGTGCCGTTCAAAACGCTTTACGCGCGCACCGGCATCCAGTTCCAGCCGTTCAACACCGTGTATCAGCTCTGCGCCGATAACGAAAGCGGCAGACTCGATAAGGCGACCGATTTCCTTATGATGCCAGAATATTTCATTTACCGGCTCACCGGCGTGAAGACGCACGAATACACCAACGCCACCACCGGCGGCCTCGTCGACGCGCACGCGCGCACGTACGACCGCGAGATTTACGAAAAACTCGGGCTGCCGCAACGGCTGTTCGGCGAGCTTTCGTTCCCCGGGACCGCAGCCGGCGAATACAAAGGCATAAAAGCCGTGCTGTGCGCCACGCACGACACCGGTTCTGCGGTCGAAGGGATGCCGCTTGGCAGAGACTGCTTCTTCTTGTCTTCCGGCACATGGTCGCTGCTCGGCGCGGCTATAGATTCGCCCCGCACGGATGAAGAGAGCTTGAAGTGCAACTTCACCAACGAAGGCGGCGTGGGGTATATACGTTTTCTCAAAAACATAATGGGGCTCTGGATCATACAGAACCTGCAAAAGCAAACCGGGTATTCGTTCGGCGAAATGGCGGATATGGCGCGCGCGAGCAAATACGAAAAGACTTTCGACGTCAATCTGCCCCGTTTCCTTTCCAGCCCCGATATGCGCGCGGAGGTGCTGGGAGCGCTGGGCGAATCCGGGCTTGCCGACGCGGATCTCTTCAATTCGGTCTACCGTTCGCTGGCGCAAAGCTACGCGAACGCCATAAACGAACTCGAATCGGTGCTCGGCGAAAAACGGCCCGTACTCGTTATAGCGGGCGGCGGCGCCAAGAACGGATATTTAAACGAACTGACCCGCCTTTTCACCGGTAAGGAAGTGCGCGCGTACCCGGTCGAAGCCACCGCTATAGGTAATCTAAAAGTACAAATGGAGGCAGCAAAATGAGTTTTTACGAAGCAAAAGCAAAATATGCGTCGCTCGGCGTGGACGTCGAACGCGCTATGGAAAAACTGCGCTCGGTCCCCGTGGCGCTCCACTGCTGGCAGGGCGACGACGTGCGCGGTTTCGATACCGATCCCGAAAAGCCGCTGACCGGCGGCATACAGACCACCGGCAACTATTTGGGCAGAGCGCGCGACGTTAAAGAGCTGATGGCGGATATCGACCGCGTCCTGGCATTGTGTCCGGGGACGAAAAAGATAAACCTTCACGCTTCCTACGCGGTCTTCACGCCCGAAAACGGCGGCTGGGTCGACCGCGATAAATTAGAGCCCAAGCATTTTGAGGCATGGGCGGAATTCTGCAAAGCCCGCGGTATAGGCGCCGATTTCAACCCGACGCTGTTTTCGCACCCGATGTGCGATCCGCTCACGCTTTCTTCGCCAAACGAAAAAACGCGCCGCTTTTGGATCGACCACTGCAAGGCGTGCATACGCATTTCGGAATATCTCGCGCGCGAGACCGGCATAAAATGCGTTATGAACATCTGGACCGGCGACGGATTCAAGGACACCCCCGCGGACCGTTTCGGCCCCAGGCGCAGATATAAGGAATCGCTCGACGAGATCCTTTCGGAACCTTACGATTTTTCGCTCGTCAAGCCCTGCGTCGAAAGCAAGGTCTTCGGCATAGGTGTGGAATCCTACACGGTAGGGTCGGCGGAATTCACGCTCGGCTACGCCGCCTCCAACAAAGACAAATGCATTCCGCTTATGGATAACGGCCATTACCATCCCACCGAGGTCGTCTCCGATAAGATCCCGGCCATGCTGGTATTCTTCCCCGAAATAGCGCTGCACATCACGCGCGGCGTGCGCTGGGACAGCGACCACGTGGTGCTGTTCGACGACGAGACGAAAGAGCTCTGCAAAGAGATCGTCCGCTGCGGCGGATTGGACGGTTCGGTGGATATCGCGCTCGATTATTTCGACGCTTCGGTCAACCGCATCGCCGCGTGGGCTCTGGGATTCCGCAACGTGCAGAAAGCACTGCTCAACGGCCTGCTCACGCCCGGCGAAACGCTCAAAAAATTGCAGGACGAAGGCAGATTCACCGAACTGCTCGTTATGCAGGACGAACTTAAAACGCTGCCTTTCGGCGACGTGTGGAACGAATACTGCCGTCTCTGCGGCGTCCCCGCCGACGGCGAATGGATGAAGACCGTGCTGGAATACGAACAGAAAGTGCTGGTGAACAGAAAATGAAAGATCTGCTCAAAGCCCCGTTCACGGTGGAGATGATACGCACCGTCACCAATATGTACGCCCACGGCTGGGACGAGCGCAACGGCGGCAACGTAAGTCTGCTGCTCGACGCCGCCGAGCTCGAAGATTACGGGCTCAATAAAGTGCTCCGCACCATCCCAATGGGGTTTTCCGCACCGTCCCTTGCGGGCAAGACCTTTATGGTCACTGGCACCGGCAAATATTTCAAAAACGTGCAGTACGATCCCGAACTCAATCTGGGCGTTATCCGCATAGCGCAAAACGGCTGCGACGCCGAGCTTTTGTGGGGGTATTCCGACGGCGGTAAATTCACTTCCGAGCTGCCCGCGCATCTTATGAGCCACGTCGCACGGCTCGGCGCAGACCCGAAAAACCGCGTCGTTATGCATTGCCACCCCAATAACATACTCGCCCTTTCGTTCGTGCATCCGCTCGACGAGCGCGAATTCACGCGCAGTCTGTGGCGTATGTGTACCGAATGCATGGTGGTCTTCCCGGACGGTATCAGCGTGCTGCCGTGGATGCTCTGCGGCACTAATGAAATAGGTATAGCGACCGCCGAAAAAATGCGCTCAAACCGCCTTACGGTGTGGGCTCAGCACGGCATCTACGGCGCCGGACGCGATCTGGACGAAACGTTCGGGCTCATAGAGACCGCCGAAAAAGCGGCGGAGATCTATCTTAAGATTGCTCCGTTCAAGATCCTGAACACCATCACCGACGACGATCTCCGGCTAATCGCCGAACGTTTCGGCGTCACCCCGCGCGAAGGCTATCTGGAAATATAAGTATATATAAAAATATATAAGTTGTAATGTTTGCCGCCGCGGAACGCAAAAAAGCGAAAACGGCGGCAAATATCTTCTTGACAAGACGTGTCTTGTGTGCTATAATACGCAAGCGGTCGAAAGAAAACCGCCGTTCGATCCATAGTTATCATCCGGGCCATTAGCTCAGCTGGGAGCCCGAAGGGCGTCCTTACACACCCCACAATTTCATACAATTGACAAGGGCCTGTAGCTCAGCTGGGATGAGCGGTGCGTTCGCAACGCACAGGTCATGGGTTCGAATCCCACCAGGTCCACCAGAACGTGAAGAGCCGATCCCCTTGATAGGGCCCGGCTCTTTGGCTTCTTTATACTGCTTGTGTTTCGGTTTGAAAACCGCCGTTGAGGCGGTTTTTTCGTAGCAATAGGGAAGCAAAAAGAAATCGGTCCGGTCAGCAGCCAATCTGACTGCTTTTTTTGATGAAAGATGGCAAAAGAAAGGCGCCTTTTATTAACAAATGTTAAAATGCACAAAAGTCTGGCAATCTTTTTGTAACAATTGACAACAGTCTAAATCAACTTTACTCTTGCATTTTTCGCGCTTTTTTGCTAATATATTATGTGTGTATCGAATGAAAATGGAGTAGAATCTACTTCGCGATTCTAAACTTGCTTTTATAAGCATAATGCATTTCTCAATAACGTCGCCGGCGTCAGCGCGGCGGCAAGGACTTTTCAATTTTCGGTATTCTTCCCCCTGTGAGCCACGCCGGGGGTGGATATAAATAATTCTCCCCCGGGGTGGAGCAGGACGAAGCATTCCGGTATTATTGCCGGGCTGCAAAAAATCCTGCGTTACGCCCTAAGGAGGGAAGAAGGAATCCGCCGCAAAAGCGGCAAAATTTGAAAGGAGTTTTCTAAATGAAGAAAAACCGCACCATGAGAGTCATGTTCGTTCTTCTCGCTCTGACTCTCCTTACCACCTGCGCAGTTTCCGGCACATTTGCAAAATATGTGACCAGCGCTGGCGCAGAAGATTCTGCCCGTGTAGCAAAATGGGGCGTGCTCGTATCTATCGAAGGAAATGCTTTTGGTACTGAGTATGCAGCTGAAGACGAAGCTTATAAAAAAGCTGGCGGCGAGCTTTCCGTTCAGGCAAGCAACAAAGAACAGGTTGTCGCTCCCGGCACCAACTCTGAACTGCTTGACAATAACCTCGTTGCTACTATCACCGGCACTCCCGAAGTTGCTGTCCGTTACACCCTCAAAGGCGAAGGCATTAAGGACGTCGTTCTTCCTGCAGGCACTTATACCGATTACACTAAGCTCGTCGCCAAGAAAGCTGAAGCAGAGGTAAGCCAGCCCGTGGAAAGCGAAGCCGAAGAAATCGTATCCGAATCAAATGCCAGACGTGACGGCGAAGCTGCAGAACCTGCTGTTGAAGAACCTGCTTACGGTTATTATGGAGAATTCACACTTGAAAAAGATTATGCTCCTATTAAATGGAACCTCACCATTGAAGGCAAAGGCAAGACCGTTGATGTTGTTGAAGCACTTTATGAAGCAATCCCCGAAGGAAATATAGCTCAGGCTGAAGCATATGGCTTGACCAAAGCCGGTTGCTCGATTTTTGATGCTATTACTATTCTGCAGAAGGTTGCTGGCAACGATGGTTATAAAGAAATCGTTGAAACCGCTCTCGGCAATCTCGTTTCCGGCGGCAGAAACTTCCAGCTTAAAGCTGACAAAGAAGCCGGCACATTCGAACTTTCTTACGACTTTGACCCGAACAAAGAAATGGACTTCACGTTCACTCTGTCCTGGGAATGGGCGTTCGAACAGCTTGATGAGGATAACAAAGTCATCGACCTGTACGACAAAGCTGACACCTTCCTCGGCAACTGGGCTGCTGTTGAGCTCGGTCAGGAAATCGAAGGCTTTGTAGCTCCCGAAGATGGTAGCATTAGAATAGGCGCTACTGTTATCGGTACCGCTACCCAGATCGACTAATTGCTGATTACCTTATTTATATAAAGGTTCGTGCAATTACAGACAAAAGGTAAATAAACCGTACGGATTGCCCCCGCCCAACGTGGCAGGGCGGGGGTAATCTTATTTTTCAAGGTTTTGTTTTTGCAAATACACGCGTATACCGCGGGCGTTTGCAAGGGCAAAACCGCATCCGGCAGGCTGTTAGATACGCCACCGGATTTGTGGCATAAGTTAATAACAATGGGGGAGTGATCGTGGCCCAATTCATACAAGAGCATAGATTGCTGTTGCTGCTCGTGTTTGCTGCCGTGTGTACTTTTATATGGCTCATGCGGTTTCGCAGTCGTCTTGGGATGAAATGGTATGCCGCTTTATGTTGCAGCGTCTTGCACGTGGTTTACGGCGTTTTTTGCGTAAAGGCGTTTGCTGTGCTTGAAGGGAATCCCGTTTCTAACGGCGCAATGAGTTTGTTTGGCGCCGTATTTTTTATGCCCGTGGCATACTGGCTTGGAGCAAAAATATTCAAGCGCGATATGCGGATCGTATTCGATCTGTTTACCGTGCCGCTCGTTTTCACGCTCGCGTGCGCACGCGTCAACTGCCTGTTCGCCGGCTGCTGCAAGGGTCTGGTCATACCGTTCATTCATTCACATACAGTGCGCTGGCCCGTGCGTGAAGCGGAACTTGTCTTCTACGCCGTGCTGCTTGCGTTCTTTGTAATACGCACTTTTAAAAGCAAGACAAACGGAGAGCTTTATCCCATCTATCTTATGGCATACGGTGTTTTCCGTTTCGTAATCGAATTTTTCAGGGAAAGCGATCACATTTTAGGGCTGTTCCATATTTCTCATCTGTGGGCAATGCTCGCGCTTATCATAGGCGCAAGCGTTTATTTCGAAATACATAACAAAAAAAGAAAGAAGAGGTCGTAATATCATGTTAAAAGGAGTATTCAAACGTTTTTCGTCCCTTTTCCTGGCCATGGTATTGATTATGTCGCTTGTCCCCGCTATGTCGCTGCCCGCGCTTGCGGCAGGCGTCAGCACCGGTGTGACAGGCTTGTCCGCCGAATCAACCGGAAGTGGAACTTGGTCGTCTTCCGGCGGAACAATAACGGGATCTGTCAGTGCAAGTGTTTCATCCGGATGCACTGGCGATTCATATACTTCGCAAAACGGCACGCTGACATATACTAACAATTCAGGCGCCGTGGCTCTTTTGAGCTTTGATTATACTGTCACTCCCAACGGCGGCAGTATAACTGTCGACGGCGCGTCCGTGACCGCGGGCGGTTCGTTCGGCAAAAAGCTCGAAGCAGGCGAAACTGTTGCTATTGTTATTACTTCCAACGCAACAAACAGCGATGCAACATCAATTGCAATGAGCAACATCAAGCTCACTGCAGAGCAGAATGTCAATATAACGTTCAAAGCTCCCGTAAACGGCTCATATACCGTTGACGGTACCGCGATAACTGCGGATACTACGATAACCAAGCTTACAACGGAATCGTTTACCCTTGCCGCCACGGCTGCTTCGGGGTATAAATTCTTCGGCTGGACATCGCAAATAGGAACAGATGTTACGAATTTTTCAACATCGGCATCGTTGACCAAGAGCTTTGCTGAGAATCAGACGGTTTATCCGGAATTCGTATCTTCTTCAGCTCCTGTATTTCAGGTCGGCTCAAAACTGTTTACAGACCTGAACGCGGCGGTTTCTTACGCTCAGGAAAGCAACATTGCAAAAATAGCGCTGGTTTCAAACGGCACACTGCCTGCTGGCGACTATACGATTCCGAGCGGCAAAACGTTGCTTATACCTTTTGACGAAGCACAGACCGTGTATACATCGACTCCCGTAGTCGTATACGGTTCTCATACAACCCCTTCCGCTTTCCGCACGCTGGAAATGGCTTCCGGCGCGAATATCACCGTTAACAACGGCGGTGCTATCTGCTGCGGCGGACAGCTGTGCGCTACCGGTCAGATGGGCGGCTGGAATGGTACGCCTACCGGTCCGGACGGACGCATCAAAATGAATTCCGGCAGTACGATAACCATAAAAAGCGGCGGCAACCTTTATTGCTGGGGCTATATTCACGGTGCCGGTTCTGTAGTTGCCGAATCCGGAGCGACTGTTTATGAAGCATTCCAGATCAAAGACTGGCGCGGCGGTACCGCGACTTCCAATGTATACGATTACGCGTTTATTTTGAGCCAGTATTATATTCAGAATATCGAAGTTCCGCTGACGCTTTACGCTGGTGCGACGGAAAAACTGTATTCGTCCGCAAACGCTTCGAGCAGCGCATATCCGATGGGCGCGACGTTTGTCGGATCCGGCGGTATGTTCAACCTTACCAGCGGTTATATGGTCAAGGACTATATTGAAAGCACCGACAGACTTCAGCTCGATTTTTACGGCAACGCTTCGCTGACTTCCATGACTTTGACAGGTCTTCCTTTGATCGGAAGTATAAGCACAAGCGGTTATATTCTTCCTATTACCAGTAATATATCGGTAAACATTCACTCAGGCACAATCAGTATAGCCCAGGATGTTGAAATGCTGCCCAGCTGTGAGATAAATATTGACAGCGGAGCCACGCTTAGTATCAACAGCGGTAAAAATGTTTACGTTTACGATAATGATGACTGGGGCAATTTCACCGGCAAAGCAAGGCTTTACGTTATCGGTTATTCCGTTGCAAACGGTACAACCACAAAGAGAACTGCCGCAGGGCTTGTCGACGCGAAAATAAACGTTAACGGCACACTTACAGTTGCCGGGAATATATACACTTCCGCAGGCGGCGCTGCTATCGTCAGCGATGGCGGCGGCAAAGTCGTCTTGACAAAAGCTCCCGGTACTGCAAATTCGACCATTTATGAAATGGCTGACAACAGCACAAAGACCAGCGTTGAATTCACCCCCGCAAAACTGCAGAACGCTGACGGCACATATGTCGAAACCGCGGGCAAAACCGCCGGCACCGAGATTCCGTATGCAAGCGGCGAATGGGGAGGCGCACCTTGCGAACACAGTTACGGCGAATGGATACAGACAACCGATCCCACCTGCACCGCAGCAGGTGAAGAGACACGCACCTGCTCAGAATGCGGAGCAACTGAGACCAGACCTGTCGAT